>NZ_JBFRGD010000011.1:0-256474 GCF_052115165.1 Paenibacillus sp. 2TAB23 | reverse complement strand
TCGTGATACAGATAGTCAAAGATTACATTCATTATTATAACCATATTCGTATTCAAGCGAAACTAAATAACCAGTCACCGATTCAGTATCGGCAACTGGCATGTTAGTTAGGTGTTTTATCCCTGTCTCATTAGCAGGGGTCAGTTCCTATCCCTGCACCGCTTTTTTTTGAATTTGGTTTCTTGCTGCTTTCTTCAGCAAATGGTAGCCTTCCATGCTGACAAGGACAGGTTTCTTTGTTTGCATATGTAATGAACAGGTTTAATGTTAAACGGAGCATTTAAATGATTTTGGAGAAGCGTCAGCGGTCGTTTTTGTAAAGGGATTCCAACGATACCACGTTAATTCAAGGCAATCCCTGAGCAATGACGATCGGAAAAATATTTAAATGTGCAGTTTGCCGTTTAGCCCAAATAATAACGGGTATATTGCATAAGTAAACGGAGCATTTAAATGATTTTGGAGAAGCGTCAGCGGTCGTTTTTGTRAAGGGATTCCAACGATACCACGTTAATTCAAGGCAATCCCTGAGCAATGGCGATCGGAAAAATATTTAAATGTGCAGTTGCAGTTTGCTGCTTATCGGGGGATATTCCATCGTAAAATTAAAGCCTTTTGGGATATCCCCTTTTTTACCGTGCAGCAGGTTGTCCAAGAAGCTCTGGCAAGGTTACGAGCTCATACCCCTTGCTGCGAAGCAAGAGGATTAATTTGGGCAATGCGTTCACTGTGCCATAAAGGTTTTGATTCATTCCGCCTCCAGCGTGCTGGAGAATGATTGATCCGGGCTGAAGCGTTTTTTTTATGTTTTTCATAATTAAAGCACTGCTGGGGTTGTTCTTCCAATCGACAGAATCAACATCCCAATTGACGATCGAGAAGCCGGCATACTTGCTCCACCTGACCTGCTGCGGCAGCAGCTCGCCGTAAGGCGGACGTATGAAATGAGGCGAGTACCCGATTATATTGCTTATAATGGCATCCGTTCGCCAAATTTGCTTTTGGTAGCCCGTTAGGTTCAGGGTAGATAATACGGCATGATCATAAGAATGATTGCCAATGATATGCCCTTCTTTATGTATGCGGTTCACGATTGCCGGATATTTGGCAGCGCGGTTGCCGACGATGAAAAACGTAGCACAGACATCATATTTGGCTAGCACATCCAATATAAGCGGCGTATATTTTGGGTCTGGCGCATCATCGAATGTGAGGGCTATACGTTTGGATTGACGCGAGCCGTTCAGCAGGAATGAGTTCGGATACTGCTGGTGCAGCTTCACCCAAGACATGGATTCTGCACGTCGCTTCTTTTTTTCTTTCTGCGGCAGCCGTGCTTCTATTTGCGAAGTATCATGCAGATTACTTGCGGAATAAGCGTTTATTTCGGTCGTTGCACCAAGCAGCAGCATCGCCAGCAGAGCAATTCCTGCCGCATGCAGTCCTTTTATTGAACTTTTTTTATGCATCTTGATTCCTTCCCCGCAATCGAGTGTAAGTTAACTGTGCCGCTATTGTACCCTTGCGCGAGACTTTCATGCGCTTTACAGCGAAATAAGAGAAGCTTAAGATGAAAGAAGATGGATAAGGGAGGTAATACAATGAAATTACTGCAGTTTAAGCATTTTGACGAAATAAGATTAGGTTTGAAAACGGAAGCTGGCATTATTGATGTTAAAGCAGCATCAGAGGCTCTTCAGCTTTCTGTTCCATTCACGATGGAGTCTGCTATTGCAGGCGGGGATTCTGCAAGAGCGCAGCTGGAGACGCTTTGTGAGACAGCTTTAACAGAGAACGGTCCCTCCTATATTTTGAATGAAGCGATCCTTGCATTTGCTCCCGTCGTTTCCCGGCCGCAAAAGATCATCTGCGTTGGCTTGAATTACCGCAAGCATGCAGAGGAGACGAAAGCAGAGATCCCGACTTCGCCTATACTTTTCAACAAATTCGCGAATGCGTTAAGCGCGCATGGTGATCATGTCGAACTTCCGTTGACTAGCAATGAGGTGGACTACGAGGCGGAGCTGGCTATTATTATCGGAAAAACGGCTAAAAATATTGAAGAGACGGATGCGCTAAGTTATGTATATGGATATAGCTGCGCGAATGATTTGTCTGCCCGCAATTTGCAGCGGCGAACATCGCAGTGGATGCTTGGAAAAAGCTGTGACGGGTTTGCGCCAATCGGGCCTTATATCGTTACAGCAGATGAGGTGGATAATCCTGATAATCTGGCGATTTCTTGCAGTGTGAACGGGATACAAAAACAAAACTCAAGTACATCGGATATGATTTTTTCTTGCAGTGCTATTATCAGCTATGTTTCCAAGCATATGACGCTTGTTCCTGGCGATATCATATTGACAGGTACGCCTGAGGGTGTAGTGCTAGGCTATCCGCGTGATCAAAGGGTTTATCTGCAGTCAGGCGACACGGTTGAGGTAGCCATTGAGCAGTTAGGGAAGCTAACGGTTCAAATGACTTAATTGTAATTGATAATCATTATCGATTTTTGTATAATAAGAATAATGAATAATACTTGCAATTGGGTTGTTATGAGGGGACGGGCGCATCAATGAATGAAACCATGCTGGAATTGCTGGAGAGCAACTTTGATTTATCGATCAAAAAACATGAAAATCCTATTTTTAGCTGCCCCGTATCGGAGCTTCTGGACGAGGAGAAAATGAGATCGTTTTTGAAGCAGTACAATCCGATTTTGAAGGGCAATGACCCATCTGTAGCGGAGGTGTATGCGGCAGGCTGGTTTCGCGGACCAATGTTAGGATTGCTCTACATGCTTTCAGCTTGGGACAAAACATTGAACTTATCCTTGACTAATTTAACCGTTCAAATTTATATGGCTGATTATAATGGACATGAGTATGTAGCTTCTAATTTGTATCTGGATGATTCCGCTTTGGAGTCGGCACCTAAGCACATGCGTGATGAATGGGTAAAGGACAAATTGATTGGTTTTTTCGAAAACACGGTATTGCCCGTATTTGAGTCCATAGCTACGGTGGGTACATTGCAGGTCGGTATGTTATGGGGGCAATTGCCCACTTCGCTTGCCTATGGGTACGATCGGTTCATGGCTATGAATGAGACCGAGCAGGTCAAGCAGAAGGCGGAGCGGAATTTTGAGCTTGTGAAGTCGCTTGATGCAGCAGTCTTCGGGCGCAATAAAAACCCGCTAAACGTAAAGTTTCGCATGACCGAATCATTGGACAGTTCGGACAAACAAATGCGGCTGAAGTCATCCTGTTGTTTATATTATCATGTTGAAGGCGGATATTATTGCTATAGCTGTCCTAGAATTAAGGAAAGCGAGCGCGAGGAGCGCCGCTTGGCATATAGAGCCAAGCAGCAAGCGTAAGCGCGGCCTCTATAAGGTAAAAGCCCATCATCTACCCGCATTGCTGCGGAATAGACGATGGGCTTTTTCTAATGTGGAGATGCTTATTTCATTTTGAAAACATTGATTGTTCTTAGAAGCTGGGCAGCCATGGTACGCATGCGCTCTGTTTCCTCGACGACCGCTTGGACGGAAGCGATTTGCTCGTTCATAGAAGCGGAAACCTGTTCTGTGCCTGCTGCGGATTGCTGCGTAATGGCTGAAATATTCTGAATAGCTCCAGAAATTTTGCGTGCGCTCTCGAGCATGGCATCACTTTCTTGAGAGAAAACAAATATTTTGTCCGTAATAAATTGAACGCTCTGTACGATTTCTGTAAAAACAAGCTCAGACTCTTTAATATGCTCAGTTTGCAGCTTTACAACCTCTTCGTTTGTTTTCATATTGCTAATCGTATGCTTGATGCCTTCATCGATGGATTTCACAAGATTGAAAACCTGCTTGGTGGAAGCGCTGGATTCCTCAGCAAGCTTACGTACCTCTTGGGCAACAACAGCGAAGCCGCGGCCATGCTCTCCCGCTCTTGCTGCTTCGATCGAAGCGTTCAAGGAAAGCAGATTCGTTTGTTCAGCCAAATCGGAGATCGTTGTTGTGATTGCACTGATTCCGCGAGCTTTTCGGGCCAAATCTTCAATCGTTGCGGATACCTTCTCCGTAGCTTCGACGTTTCGGCGCATGCCTTCAGCCTGAATATCGAGTGCCTTCATGCCTTTGTCTACAAGCTGCAGCGTTTGCTCTGAGCGAGTATTCATCTCTTTTGTCGAGGTCGCGTAGTCAGAAACTTTTTCTTCGATCTCCGTGATGGATTCGCTCATATCAGAGACATCCTCGGAAATTTCGTTTGCTCCAGTAGCAAGTTCGTTGGCGGATGCCGCTACCTGCTGCATCGCGATTTGGATATTGTTGTTTTTATCAAATATGCTGTGGCTCGTATCGGATACATGACGGATAATGTTGGATGTTTCCGTCAGTATGTCACGAAGCTTGTCTATCATGCTGTTAAAGGAATGGCCTAGCTCACCTAATGCAGAGGACGAAGTTGTATCAATTTTTTGCGTGAAGTCACCCTTCGAAATACGAAGAGCTGTTCCTTTAATCTCATCGAAGGAATTGTTAATCGATTTCTCAATAAAGGAAACGAGCGGGAGCGTAGCGATTGCCATAATGATTGTGACGATAATTCCTGCAACAAGCGAGCCGCCGGATACGGATAAAACGATAAGCATAATGAGGGCGAACACCGCTAAATTCAAATAAGAAGTGATCAGCAGCTTGTTGCGCACAGAAAGCGAATAGTACCATTGGATCATTATGTAAGCGCTCCTTTTATTAGATTATCCATATTATAGCACCCGATGCGAAATTGGTCTATAATTGTCGATTTGCAAAATATATAAATAATTGAAGCGCGCAAGCGGGTTTTCGGAAAATACCAAACGCTTTTTCGGTGTGATAACAATTAGAAAATGATACCATTATCGGTAATCAAGAAATATATTTGATAATTAATGTTAATTGTTGAGCTGTGGTTCTATTATCCTAAGAGTAAGCATGAATACTGTAGCCATATAACAGATGCTTACGTAGTGATGAAATAAATAGGTAATTTTGTTCACGCCAGCTTCGGAAATGGTGAAAATTATTCGAAGCTTATTTAATTATGTAATAATATTACAATGTATACTAAATAAAAAGTCGAATAAAATCATTTAATCCATAATTACTTGAAATAACATATTGTAAATGATAGAAAAGAACTATATAATATGAAACGAGACCTAAATGGTAACTCATACCTAATAATTCATAAAGGAGGAAAAAATGTATGCAAACGGATTCGGCGTCGCTCGCACGTCAAGTGGAATTTGTTTTTCGCCAGCTCGAAGGGGAATTGACTAATGCCACTGCAGGAACAGTAATGATACATATCAGAAATAATGCAGTCGGGAAATTCGGGGTTCGGCATCATCCCATTGAGAGCAAGAACGGAAAGTTTGAGGTTGAGGACAAGGGGCTCTCATCCTTGCAAGTACAGGCTTTCAAGCAAATGGCAATTGAATCGCTGAAATTCAGGCAGGAATGGACGCACGGAGAGATTTTATATGATTTCTCTGTTCGCCCAAGCTCAAATTCATGGTCAGCCAGTATCCTTTTCGAGTCTAATTACAATATGGCTAATTGGAATTCGCGTTATTATCCGAAACGAAATGACTTATGGGATAACAATAGACAGTCACATGAATAAAACAAAAAGCTGACGATAATCGTCAGCTTTTCCAGTCTATAGGCCGAAATCAAGATCGGGATACACATAAGGGGATTCGGGAGCTTTGACTCTCTCCATCTTCATGGTATCCAATGTAATAATTTCATTGTCCATATAAGTAGAGGTGGTCAACGTTCCTTTGACGGTTACCCATTCATCTTCGACGTAATCAAGCGCTTTGGGCCAAATAATCATCAAACCGTATGGCAGTGCATCTGCCGAGCAGCAGTTCATGGCGAAGCGGCTGACAGCCAGGCGATCCTTGCCCATATCCTCTTCACGGTAAACAAATCCCGTTATTTCAACCTCTTTCCCAATAAAAGCTTCTCGGTAAAGGTCCAGCGTAGTAAGCGTCTCAATAAATTGCTTCTCAGGCACGCTGATCAGCGCTTGCTCGTAAAGCTTCTTGCCGTATGCAGCGTGCGTCTCCGTATACTCGTCGTATGGAAATAGAGTATCAATGCCGCTTTCCGCTTTAGCATCTTCTTCATTTGAAGGAGGCTGCACTGCTGCCTTGGTATCGGAATCTGCATTGATCTCTTTGCTTTCTGAGCGATCAAGCTCTGGCGAGACAGTGCTGTCAGTGCGTTCGATGCTTGCGCTGCCCGATAAACTCATTCCTTTTTTGGAGGCAAGCGCGCTTCCTAGCGTACCGGTTGGGATGAGGAAGCCAAGCAGCAGCGGGAAAACAAATAGACCGTAAATGAGCACATTTTTGACAATAGAAGGTGAGGGCTCATGCTCGCAATCGCAATCAGGAGCCTGCTTGCCCATTCGCTTCTGGAGCGCGGCATAGATCTGGTAAATAGCTGCTGCGTAAAGGCCCAGAGCTGAGAGCTTGACGTAAAGCTCCATTCTTGGCGCAATGTACAACATCATTTCGCCGGTCCGGTCCAAGTAGACGATAAACATGGCAAAGCCGGTTAGAATAGCTGCTCGAATGAAATGATGGATCATAATAGCACCTCCGTAATGATGGCGCCGATAAAGGTCAGCGCAGCAGTTAATCCAATAAGGATAAGTACGAATTTAACTCGGAACGTGCTAAGCAGCATCAGTGTGTTCTTAAGATCGATCATGGGTCCGAAGACGAGAAAAGCAAGCAGTGGTCCGAAATCAAACATGCCGCTGAAGGATGAAGCGATAAAAGCGTCGGATGTTGAGCAAATCGAGAGAATAAAGGCAAATCCCATCATGAAGATATAAGAGAATACAGGCTGGTCGGCAAAAGCGGCCAACGTATTGCGGTCAATTACGGTTTGAATTACTGCGGTCAATAAAGCGCCAAAAATCAAATATTTGCCCATTTCGAAAAATTCATCTGAAGCATGAGACAGAATCGAGGCTACCCGCCCCTTAAATCCTTTGTGATGTGCGCTGTGGTCGTGTGAATGGGAGTGGCCATGATGAACCATATGCAGAGCAGGTGTAGCTTTGAGCGGACTTTTTTTCATGAACTTATAGAGCAGCAAGCCGACGATAACGGCGATCGTGAAGGCTAGTCCCATTCGAGAGTAAGCCATCTCAGGCTTCGTCCGGAAGGCAGTGAAGGTCGAGGCATAAACGATCGGATTGACGATAGGTCCTGCAAGTAGATAGACAATACCAATATAAGCAGGCATGCCTTTGCGAATCAAGCGCCTGACGACAGGGATCATTCCGCATTCGCATAATGGAAACAAAATGCCAAGCAATGCACCAAAGAGAACGCCTGCAATCGGATTTTTAGGTGTGAATTTTTGAATGAGTTCATCAGTTACGAATACTTGAAGCAAAGCCGAGAATAGAACGCCAAGCAGGATAAATGGAAATGCTTCTAATATAATGCTGATAAATAATATTTTAAAGGATTGCAGGTTGGCAGCATTTAGAAGCTCCGTTGGCCATTCACGGTTGGTCACGATTAACGCAAGCATGATTAGGCAGCCAACGCCGAGCAGCGGGGTGCCATAGCGGAATAAAAATTTCAACATGATTCAGTATCCTCTCTTCTTTGTAAGGATTACGATTACCAGTATAGCTTATGCTGGAGAATACGACAATAGGACAACTATTTCATCACTTGACTTTGTAAATATCCTAGGTATAATCGTCTTAAATGCAATGATGGGGATAAGTAAGCTTGAATGACTTGCGCACAGAGAGCCGGTGGTCGCTGCGAACCGGTGCAAGCTTCGATGCAGAATGGACCCCGGAGCCTATGAACGGAATCCGGCAGAAGATGAAGCCGAAGATGTTTGTACGGACGCTCCCCGTTATGGAGCAAGAAGGCTTATGGGTACCAGACAACGCTTGTTTCTTGATAAAGCGTACCATTAGCGAATTAGGGTGGCACCACGGTCCCTCGTCCCTTGCGGCGGGGGATTTTTTGCGTATTTTTATAACTGAAACATGAATATGGAAAGAGGTTGGTACATGATGAAAAAGGTCCTTTCAGGCATACAGCCGAGCGGCCAGCTTACGCTAGGCAACTACATCGGCGCGATGCAAAACTTCGTGAAATTGCAGCATACGGAAGAATGTTTTTTTATGGTAGTCGACCTGCATGCGATCTCGGTGCCTCAGGAGCCCGCAGCACTTAGAGAGCAGACCGAGGCGGTAGCCGCTTTATTTATAGCTGCCGGCATCGATCCGCTCAAAGCGAACGTGTTCGTCCAATCGCATGTCCGCGCGCATGCAGAGCTAGGATGGTTGTTCACGACGCTTGCCAATATGGGCGAGCTGGAGAGAATGACGCAGTTCAAAGATAAATCATCAGGCAAGGATTCGGTTGGCGCGGGGTTGTTCGTCTATCCGACGCTGATGGCTGCAGACATTTTGATTTACAATGCGGATCTCGTTCCGGTTGGGGACGATCAGAAGCAGCATTTGGAGCTTACACGCGATTTGGCTCATCGTTTCAATACGAGGTTTGGAAAGTACTTCACCATTCCGGAGCCTTATATTCCGAAAGTAGGCGCGCGCGTCATGTCGCTTGACGATGCAAGCAAAAAGATGAGCAAAAGCAATCCGAATGTCGGCAGCTTTATTGCACTGCTTGATCCACCGGATGTCATCCGCAAGAAGATTAGCAGAGCGACGACCGATTCCGGCCGCGAAGTGAAATTCGACCCGGCGAATAAGCCTGAAATCAGCAATCTGATGGGCATTTACTCGCACTGCGCGAATATGAGCATAGAAGAGGTTGAGGCTCGTTATGAGGGGCAAGGCTATGGGCCATTCAAGAAAGAACTTGCGGAGCATGTTGTCTCCGTGATAGAGCCGCTGCAAGCCAGATATCATGAAATCCGCAGCTCAGGAGAAATTCATGAGATTCTTAAAAAGGGCGCAGAACGTGCTTCTGTTATAGCAGACCGTACGCTTGCTGACGTGAAAGAGCGGATGGGCTTTCTTTCTCCACGCGGCTAGTCAATGAAACGAAAAACCAGGATGGACGCATCGCGTCAACCCTGGTTTTTTCTGCGTAAACGGGCTTTTACAATAAAGCCTGCCCCAATCGTAAAGAGGCTCAGCAGACCAAATAACAGCACAAGCCAACCGCTATAGCTAATGGAAACTGCCATCGCGCTCATAAACAAAATAGCAACCACGGAAAAAAACAAAGAAAGAGGCTTAGACACGGTGAATTTCTCTCCTTAACCAATCATCAATATATTTTTTAATGTTTAAGAATAGTTTCCGAAGCAGTGCACATAATAAGCTTGCAAGCTTGCAACACACATCAAAGTGCAGAGGACGAAAGGAGAAATACATTATGGCAGGAAGCAGAAGCAATCAACTTGTTGTTCCACAAGCAAACCAAGCTATACAACAACTGAAACTTGAGGCAGCACAAGAACTCGGCGTGCAAATTCCTCAAGATGGCTACTACGGTAATGTTTCGACGCGTGATGCTGGCTCCCTAGGTGGCTACATTACGAAAAAGCTAGTCCAAATTGCTGAACAACAGCTGTCTGGCGGTTCCCGTTAATCGTTTCTAATACACAATGATGAATTGAAGCCCAAGGCTTGCCTTGGGCTTTTTAAATATATAAGCATTTATATGGTTTTACATATAAATGTGCTTATATATCTCCGCGAAACGACTGCTTTTGCCACAGAGGACGGCGACAGCCATTTACGCTTGTGCGTTATGCCTTATTTTATCACAGGTGGAATAGAGATGCGCTTCTCTTTTTTTGACAAAAAAGAAAGCTCCGTGCAATCTCAGCAGGAGCTTTCGTCCATAATGCGTTAATAGGTGTCCATCCGCAATCGTTTCATCAATCGTTCATCGCTGAGCCAGCCCACGTATGAGCCGATCGTTTCATCATTTTTGTTCATAAGCAGTACGCCGACGAACGGATATTGCTTGCGATGCCGATATCTAACGTCACACCATCTTACTTCATAGCCCCATTGATGCTCCCGCACATCGGCGCAAGCAAAGCTCGTGAAATAAAGAAAGGATCGTATGGCCGGATCGTTTTTGGATTTGGCAACGGCGGGGTGGCTAGAGCATTTTACGCGGTCCAGCCATATCAGCTTGCCGTTCCGTAAATTACCTATAACGAAACCGCCATCTTGTGACTGCTTAACTACGTTCCAGATCGTTAATGAAATGGTCGGTATGGCGATATATACGTCACCCGTTTCATATTCGGAGTCCAGCTTCTTCATCCGCTGTACGGTGCTTCTTGCCGTTAAAGTCCGCCATACGAAATAAATAGTCAGAAACGCGTACATGAGCGGAAATACGAAGGCAGGATTTACGAAGCCGCCTGCCCAAAGTAAAATAGCTATGACATGGGTGGTAAAGATGATTGGATCGAAAATATGGATAATATTCCAAGAAATCCACTTATCCGTAAAAGGACGCATAGCTTGCGTACCGTATGTGTTGAACAGATCAGTGAAGACATGTACGCATACGGCGAGCAGTACCCACCCTCCGACATGGAGCCAAGGAAGGCTGCCGCGATAAAAGAGTTGGAGTATGCCGGTAATGAGGACCGTCCAAATGGCGATTGCCGGCAACGAGTGGGAAATGCCGCGGTGGTTGCGTACATAAACGGCATTCCCTTTCAGTCGCAGCAAGCCGTCCAGATCAGGCGCTTGCGATCCGATTACGGTGCCGAGCAATACGGCAGTCTGAATCGTTTGATCCCCTGCAACTACAGGGTCAATTGCAGCCAAACCGGCAAGTCCGATGCCCATGACAAGATGTGTTCCAGTATCCATATCGAATCCTCCCATAATGAATGATTAGGTGTAGTATCGACGGTTCAGGGGAACTTTATCAATGTAAGTAAAAGGGGACATGACAAGCATGTATATTTGTTTTGCGGAATACCGTATTGCAGAGGAGAGCCGCCTTTCATTTCTTGAATTGACGAATAAGCTGCTTCAGCATGAAATGGATATGTATTTATATGAAGGAACGGATCAGCCGAATCTGTTTGTTGAGGTATGGCATGCACCTACTTCCGCTGAGGCGGAACAAATCAAAAAAGAACGCTGCGGAGAGCGTTCTTCTTGGTCAGAGGTTTCAAGCTATATTGTTGGCGGTCAGGCGAAGCTGCATGTGTGGACCTTTAAGCCCGTTCATCCAAACAAGCAGGATGCGGTTAGCGGCTAGAATTAACAGTACCTAAGGTGGCCATTCCAAGCGGCGTGGATGAGCTGACGACGCTGCCTTGGAACGGGTATTCATAAGCGATAGGCTCATCGAAAGTCACGTAATCCAGATTGAGCGTTAAGAGTAAGTAGCGCATGCCTGTCGTTGGATCGCTGATTACGATATGATCGCGCCCAGCGGCTTCAATTACGCCTTTGAAAATTTTGGCGTTCCATTCCCGGTTGTTCTCGTATGTCATATAGAAGGTTGCCATTTTGCCGCGGTTTAAACGAAGAATGTTCTCTACGTAAGATTCCTCAACGGCTGGAAGGGTAACGATGTTGCCTCCGGCAGGCGTAACGAATGCGCCGCTTGGAACGCTAGGAGGAGCTTGCATTTGTGCGCCTTGCACCTGCATGTTTGTCGGAAGCTGGGCAGGGAACGTCGTAGGCTGGGCAGCCATTGCCATTGGATATCCGTAGTGGCCATAGCCACCATATCCATAACCTGGGTAGCTGCCCGTATTTGCTGGACTTACTGGGTTTTTGTAGCCGTAACCGTTAGACATGTTGAATTTCCTCGCTTTCACACATTAGAAATAGGATTAATAAACCGCTGGACAGTCGCCGCGCGTCGGAATAAAGAAGCAATGGGCCTTATATCTTCCGCTGTTGGACTGGTCCCACCATGTGTCTGGGCAGCTGCCTGCCGGGCGGAAAAACCAAAGCGCATTGGACGCCGGGTGCTGTCGTTCTCCATTAATGATCCGTTTGGCTAAGCGGATGTCCTTATCGCGCGCGCTTTGGTAGAAGTAGCCTTTTGTCGTCGCTTCGAAGCCGCCTGGCCGTTGATTGACCATTTGTTGAATGGAGCGAATGTTTTTGAAATCCAGACAGTTGCCGAGTACGCGGTTTACTCCGACATTGCCGACCATCAGCATGCCAAGCTCGCCTTCGCCCTCTGCTTCCGCTCGCATGAGCCTGGCGAGCATCTTCGTATCCTCGGAGTTGGTTTTAATGACGGCCATAGACTTGACGGTTCACTTCCCTTCGCTAGCTTTAAGAACCTCGCTTTGAATGGGCATCTAACTACATAGACAGTGTACTCGGCGCCTACCCAAAAGGTGACTAAATGATTTGTCACAATTTGCGTGGCAAAATGATGAACAAACCCGTCGAACATTGTCACAGCTACTTTTTTTCGGTATGATTAAGAACGGTTCATTAATGGATGATAGATGCCGCATGGCGTCTTGTCGCAAAACTCGGGAGGCTCGCTTCGTGCTGAAAGACTTAATTGCATTAACAAAACCGCGGCTACTTCGACTTAACGTGTTCGCTGCGCTAGGTGGTTTCTTGGTTGCTTCCAAATGGGATATTGATTTCCTATTGCTTATATGGGCGCTAATCGGTTCAACGTTGACGATTGCGTCGGCTACCGTCATTAATAACTATTGGGACAGGGAACTTGATTTGAAAATGGAGCGCACGAAGGACCGGGCTCTGCCGACTGGCCGCATGCAGCCGGGAACCGTGCTTGCTTACGGCATCGTGCTCGGAATTGTTGGACTTGCCGTGCTATTCCTGCTCGTGAATCCATTGTCGGGCTGGCTAGGCTTGCTCGGATGGTTCGTTTACATCGTCATCTATACTATGTGGTTGAAGCGGACGTCTACATGGAGTACTTCGGTCGGTGGGATTTCAGGAGCCATGCCGCCTGTAATTGGATACTGCGCAGTTACGAATGAAGTCGATGCCGGTGCTTGGATTTTGTTCGCGTTATTGTTTCTGTGGCAGCCTGCACATTTCTGGTCGCTTGCGATTCGAAGAGTGGAGGAATACAGGGAAGCCGGATTTCCGCTATTGCCCGTCGTGAAAGGGATCAAACGGACTAAGCTGCAAATGATTCCTTATATCGTGCTATTGCTTCCGGCTAGTATTTTGTTCTATACGTATGGGTATGTGGGCATCTATTTCTTGATTATTTCGGTTGTGGTTGGTTTGCTGTGGCTCGTTCATACGCTCCGCGGCACAGGCGCCAAGGATACGGAAAAGTGGGCAAAAACGAATTTTCTTATATCGGTCAATTACTTAATGGTTATATTCATTGTAATGATTCTGAATACGACGGGATCATAGTCATTCGTACAAGGAGTGAATAACGTGGCATTTGTTAAGAAGCATAGCTTCAAGATTGCAGTGCTGGCGCTATGCGCGGCAATGGGTATTTATTTGTTTATAACGTACGGCATGCAGCCGAAACAGACGCTGCCTGTGCTGCAGGCTGCTCCGGCTTTCGAGATGAACGATATCGACGGGAAGCCAGTTTCGCTGGCATCGACAAACGGCAAAGCGCGCGTCGTTTATTTTTACTTTGCGAACTGTCCGGATGTATGTCCTCCGACCACCTTCCTGCTCTCGCAGGTTCAAGACCAGCTCGAGGCAGAAGGCAAGCTAGGCAAAAGCGCCGATCTAATTTCCATTACGTTTGATCCGGAGCGCGATACGCCTGATGCAATAAGGGACTTTGCGAAGCGCCATTTCGCTGATACAAGCAGCTGGCATTTCCTGCGCGGAGATGAAGAGACGGGTACGCTGCAATTGGCGAGGGACTTTGGCGTCGCGGTCATCAAAGAAAAAGACGGCTCTTATACGCATATGAATGTCATTACAATTGTGGATAAGGACGGACAAATCCGCAAATGGATCAACGGAAGCTCAGAGGATTTAACGGCAAAGAGCATCGTTGACGAGCTTAACAAGATTCTCTAAAATTCATCTTTGCTCCATACCGAAGCGGGACTTAGCGCGGCATAATTAATATGCGCATCGAGTCCCGCTTTTTCTAATTGCTCAATTAAATATTCAAGCGGGGTATGCTCTACGCCTGAATAGCCTTTGCGGGTATAGATATGCTCGGCATCCGGGAATACGTCCCTGAGAAGGAACCTGATCCGCTTCCCAGAGGAATCATTATCGGTAAATATGTATGCTTGATCATGACCTACCTGTCTGCGCAGCTTATCAAGCTGATCGGAGCCGGGCGTGCCGAATGTGCAATAAATGCGCACCTCCTCGTCAAGGACGCGTCTTAATCTCGATTTATCGTTTTTGCCTTCTACAATAATGGCTATTTCCATCTGTCATCACCTCGAATGAAAGTTAAAGCGGAGCGGAAGCGTTATGCTTAGTTTACCACCTTATTTCGATTTTACCGATATTACATGGGATAAAGATTTTGCAAGGCTGAAAAAGAAAAACAGCTGACCAGGATGGTATCCTAGTCAGCCATTTTTGATTTCAAATTAGTACATGCATGTGCATGCGATGATCACGAGCAGGATAAACAATACGAGAATGATGCCGATATTCGAGTGGCCGTTGTGCCCGCAACCTTGATTTAATCCGCCTACATTTCCAGACATATATGGTGTCACCCCGTTTCATTTGCTTGAGAGCGATGATAGCCATTAGCCTGCTTCGGCTGTTTACCGGCTGGTCATTTGCCATAATGTATGATATGTGGCGGGGAGGAATTAGCCCTGTGCGTTTACCCATGCCTATGAAAAATGGGTGCGCGAGGGAATCGAACGTGAAATATGCAGCGGCAAAAGCGTGACGGCGATCATTAAAGCGATGAATGCGATGTAATAAGGGGATAGATGATCACGTACTTGACCTGCAGCCATCGGGCCTATAAAGGCGCCAATTGAGAACGCGATCGAAAGAACAGAAAAAGTTCTTCCGTAGCGGGCTCCTCCGCTAAGCTCGATCAATAACGTAGAGAGCGCCGGCAGTATGACGCCCTTAGCCATACCGACTAAAAGCAGCATAAGGGTAAGCGGAGCCGGTATTTGGGAGGCTATGCCGAAATAGACGATGGCAAGAAATAACGAGCCCCAAAGTGTCCGTTGGTACGCGGGTACGCGGTTAAGGAAAAGCATGCTCAGCGTAACGAGCGCTCCGATACTGACTACAGAGAATAAAAGTCCTGTCGTCATCATTGCTTCCTTGGTCTTGGCAAGCAGCGGGAGCTCGAACGATAGAATGCCTTGGGCACAGCTTATCGCTACTGGCAGCAGATAGATGAGCCACGGGATGGAAGCTGGCTGCTCCAATGGAAGCTTTGGTTTCTCCTTAGGCTGCTGCTCTGCATCGGGTACAGCAGCTTGAGCGCTGCCTGCGCGTGCATCGCGAATGAAGAAAATCGCACAAACGGAAGTGACGATGAGAATCCAGCCCAGCAGCGTGAAAGCAGTCGCAAAGCCGATTTTGGCAACCAAATAGGCGCCAGCGGCTGGAGAAACAACTGATGCGAGCGTATGGACGAGCCCGTTCCCGGCCATGAGCTTGCCTTGCTGCGTGCGGTCGGTAGTCATTTTGGCAAGCAAGGATAGGCAGGCGGGCGACAGGAAGGCAAGCACGAAGCCGCTTATGGAGCGCAGCAGCAGCAGCTGCCAAGGGTTGGTGACATGTGACTGGAATAAGAGTACGATTCCGGCTGCCATCAGGCTGAACACGATAAAGAATCGACTGCCGTATCGGTCAACGCCGAAGCCCGCTATTAAATTGCCGGGCAGGTGCGTGATAGAGTACATGCCCATCATCAATCCAATAAAGGAAGGCGCTGCGCCAAGCGATATGGCGAATGGCGTCAAGATCGGGTATTGCGCGTGCAGGTCAAAGAAAGCGACGAACAAAAATAAATAAAGCCAAATTGCGGTTTTCACAGGGCTTCCCCTCCTAGCCAATTACACACTTATATACTTGTACGTTTTAGTTGGACAGGATATGTCTGCTGAAAAAGAGAGCAAGCGTTTACGCCCTATAAACTGTAGGTTATAATATTTTGTAATGAGGTTTTGTACGAGGTATAATGAAGGGGATGACAACTTGGATTTTTTGAATTTTTCGACGTATGATTGGGACACATGGACGGCGTTCTTCAAAGAGCATTGGCTCGTGCTTGTTATTGCGCTTATTGTGCTGCTGCTTATTGTCCGTGTCGTCAAGACCGTTATCAAGTGGGCGATCGCGGCGGTCATTATCATTGGTATAATTGTATATAGCGGCTATAGCATGGACGACCTGAAGGAGATCGGCACCAAGGTGGCGGATACGGTCAAGCAGGAAGCCGTGAATGCAATGGTAGGCGAGGCGAAGGATGCAACCTTTGTTACGAATGCGGACGGTACGTTCACGGTGAAAACCAAAAACCTAGAGCTGACCGGCGTGCCGGGCGACAAAGAGGTTGCCGTTTCGTTTCGCGGAACGGAGCTCGGCAAATGGAAGCTTGACAGTACGATTCAAGCCCTCATCGATCAAGCGAAGCAGAACGGATAATGCTTATGGCGAGCTGGGTACAACGATTGAATGAGCTGGAGCCTATTGGCGTTATTGTGTTTTTTCTGCTGCTTGGCTCTCTAGTGCAAGGGATGAGAAGAGGCGCGTCTGGTTCAGCGAAGCGCCTCTTCTTTTTTGTATGGGAGGGCATTGTGATTGCGGTCTGCCTCGTGCTTTCTGCTCAGCTCACGAATCGATTGTCGCCAGCTGCGGCCAAGTGGCTGACTGGCGCGGTAAAGGTCCCGCAGCAAGAACTGAGCGGAATAGAGCAAGCTTGGTATACGCTTGTGACGAGCTTGCGCGATTTCGCGCTGCTCCGCTATGCGGTTATGTTTCTGCTCAGCTATTTGCTGCTGCGCGCACTGGCTGCACTTATCGAGCCTATGGCAGAACGTGCAGTAGAGGGCATGCTGCGCAGCAGGAGCAAAGAGGAGCCGCTTGCTGAAATACGCGGCAAGAAACAAGCCAGCCGTGCAGTAGGTGCATTGCTGGGCGCTATCCACGGGGCCGGTCGTTCATTCGTATTCGTAGCTTTGCTATTCGTTTATGTGTCGCTAATGCCTAACGGCTGGTATGTCGATCAAATATCCAATTCACAGGTCTACAGCAAAGCTGCTGCTTGGTTAAGCCCGGTTGCCGGAGACGTTCTCACTGGACAGGGACCCGTGTTTACCGAGGCGGTCGAAGCGCAGTTCAAGCAAATTTTGCAGCGCAAATACGAAATGATTGATTATGCCATTCCCGCAGAGATCGAGCAGGCAGCTGTTTATGTAACGAAGGATGCGCAGACGGATGAGGCAAAGGCAAGAAGCCTGTATGAATGGCTAGGTACGAGAATAGCCTATGACTATGACAAAGCCCGCAATTATGAAGAGCAAGGCATTTGGAAGGAACAAAACCCTCCCGAAACATTTGATACGCGTAAAGGCGTCTGTATAGATATAGCTCGCTTGTATGCTGTGATGGCAAGATCCGTTGGTCTCGAGGTGCGGGTTGTAACGGGAATGGGGGCTAACGGGTCTGGAGGCTTTGGACCGCATGCTTGGAATGAGGTGCGTATCGGGGCCGGCGCTGACAGCTGGATTCCGCTGGATGCTACATGGGCGAATGCGGGGGACTGGTTTAACCCGCCAGGATTCGATGAAACCCATATCAGGGAAGCATAGCTTGCTTATAGAGCGGCACATTTAATATAGGAATATGAGGTGATTCAACATGCAGGATGATCCGCAGAAGCGGGAAATTATTAACAGGCGCCATTTTTCATTTCGATTGAACTTATTTTTTTTCGTAACCTTTGCATTATTTAGCGTATTAATCGTTCGATTAGCCATTCTGCAGTTTGTGGAGGGTCCGACACTTAGCGCGGAAGGGATTGACAAATCAACACGCAGTGTGAAGATTCCACCGATACGCGGCAATATCTATGATTCCAACGGCGTTGAGATTGCTTACTCGACGTCAACGCAGTCGATCTATTTCAGCGTACAGCCGGAGCTTAAGCTCGCGGATGCGAAAGAGAACGCGAAGGAGATGGCCGCGAAGCTGCTGGAGGTTTTTACGGAATACGGCGATCCGGCCAAGGCGATGACGGTTGATGATATTATTCGTCAGATGGATTTGGACTTCAAGCGCAACAACATCTCGACGCCAAGACGGATCAAATCGGGGTTAACCAATGAAGAAATCGCGTATTTCATGGAGAATCGTACCAAATTCAAGGGAATCGATATAATGGAGGAAAGCGTCCGGAATTACAGCACAGACTCCATTGCGGTTCAATTGGTCGGCTATCTGAAGAAATACAAGGGTGTCCGTGAAACGGTCGATTTCTATAAGGAGAAAACGACGGAGGAAGATGCAACGCTTCAGTACTTGGAAGAAGAGGACGTTGGCATGGATGGTCTCGAGTTCATGTACCAGGACGTATTGCGGGGGACAAACGGCTTGAAGACGTATCCGGTCAACAATGCGGAACGGATCATTGGCCCAATGCAAATTACGAATCCGCAGAAAGGCTCCGACATTTATTTGACCATCGATAAAAATGTGCAGCTTAAAACAGAGCAAGCTATTATGGATCAATTGAAAACCATTACGACATCAACAAATAAGTATGAACGGGCAAAATACGCCCAAACCGGCTTCGCAGTCGCAATGGAAGTAGATACCGGTAAAATCGTAGCGATGGCGAGCATGCCGGATTATGATTCCAATATATGGTCAGGCGGGCGAATCAGTCCGGAGGATTACGAGAACTTCCAGAACGTTCTGTCGAACGGAACGATTCGAACCGTTTATGGCAAGTATACGGAGGAGGAGCGCAACGAGCATCCATCTTCAATTCTGCCTCCAGGTTCAACGATGAAGCCGTTGTCCGTCCTTATCGGCTTGAACGAGAAATTGTTCAAGACCTCATCGATATATCAGGATAAAGGATTATTCTCTTATGGCAAGAAGGGATATGAGACCTATATTCGCAACTCGCAGGGTCATGTATACGGCAATATAGACGGGGCTCAGGCCATTCAGCACTCCTCAAACCCGTTCATGGCATCGATGGTCGGGGACAGACTCTACATGCGAGGATCGGTTGGCGGGAAAAGCAGCGTGGAGATTTGGGACAGCTACATGAAGCAGTTCGGGCTTGGCGTATTGACAGGCAGCGGCTTGCCGAACGAAACAAAAGGGATTATCGAGTATTTCAAGGAATCTGAAAGCGGCAGTGCGCAGTCGGCATTGATCCAAGCGTCCTTCGGCCAACAGGGACGTTATACGACGCTGCAGCTAGCTCAATATGCTGCTATGCTCGCGAATCGCGGGAAGCGAATGAAGCCGCAATTCGTCAACGAAATTAAGGACTCTGACGGTAATGTCATTCAGGGCTATAAGCCTGAGATTCTGAACGAAGTCAAGTTTCCCATTGAATATTGGAACGAAATTGAGACGGGCATGTCCAAAGTAAGCTCGGGAGGCTTTGAAGGTGTAGATTATACCTATCGCCGTAAGACAGGAACCTCCGAGCAATCCGTTAAAGGGCGTACGGCAGAGAATGCGGTATTTATCGCATACGCGCCGGCTGACAAGCCCAAACTTGCAGTAGCCGTTGTCGTTCCTGACGGCGGTTTCGGCTCATACGGAGCATCGCCGATCGCTCGCAAAATATTCGACGCCTACAATGAGGAAGTTGGTTTGTATGGCGTACCTAAGAATAAAACCGTCAATAACGCAAAGAGTGCAGGCACCACAGGCACGACGGTTGATACGACTACGACCGATGCTACGAACGTAGCGGTTAATGAGACGAATGAGTGAGGAAGAGATAGTAAAGGCAGGCTGGAGCTAAGGCTCCAGCCTGCCTTTTTTGTTGTGAATCCGCCCATTTTAAAATAAATGTTGCACTAGAGAAACATTTTTGTGTATTATTAAAAAAAAGGCATTAGGCAAACTAATATTCATAAGGGCAACCTTTGCCGCATATAAAAAAACGACAAGGATTTAGGAGGTCTTATTTATGGGTAAAACATTTAAGACGAATTCAGCACTTCGCAGATTCATTATGACGATCGTATTTCTAACGGTGACGGCAATTGCAACTTCGGCCTGCGGGCAAAATGCGGATGGCGGCCAAAGCGGCAAATTGAACATTACGGCGACGACGGGGATGATCACCGATGTTGCCCAGCAGGTAGGCGGCGAATACGTCGAGGTAAGCGGTTTGATGGGAGCGGGAATCGACCCCCATCTATACAAAGCATCGCAGGGCGATGTGAAGAAGCTGGATGAAGCGGATATCATTTTCTACAACGGGCTTCATTTGGAAGGGAAAATGGCTGAAATGTTCGAAGCGCTGGAGAAGCGCAAGCCAACCGTTGCCGTATCTGAATATTTGACAGAAGAGCAATTGCACACTGCACCTGGGCAAGGGGCAGGGATGCATGACCCGCATATCTGGTTTAACGTCAAGCTGTGGATATCGGCAACGGAAGTCATACGCGATACATTGGTAGAGAAGGATGCTTCCCACGCTGATTATTACAAAGACAATGCGGCTGCCTATATCAAAGAGCTTGAGGAACTGGATGCTTATGCAACGGAGCAGATTGCAACCATCCCTGAATCCAGCCGAATTCTCGTTACTGCGCATGATGCTTTTGGCTACTTCGGAGAAGCATACGGGTTAACTGTCACGGGTTTGCAGGGAATGAATACGATGTCTGAGTACGGCTCCAAGGATGTCAGCAAGCTTCGGGATTACTTAGTTGAGAAAAAAATCAAAGCGGTGTTTATCGAATCGAGCGTACCGAAGAAATCAATCGAATCGGTCATTGAGGGAGCACGCCAATTAGGCCATGAGGTAGTCATTGGCGGTGAGCTTTTCTCCGATGCCATGGGCGATGCGGGAACGGTGGAAGGCACTTATATTGGCATGGTGAAACATAATGTGGATACGATTGTAGCTGCACTGAAATAGCACATACAGAGGAACGAAAGTGAGTGATGATGATGAGTCCATCTCAAACGGCAGCAAACACGACGGCGAAAGCGGCAGCACCGCTTAGCATTAAAGGTTTAAGCGTCGCATACCAGAAGAAGCCTGTGCTTCGGAATGTATCCTTCGAGGTAAATGAAGGCGAGCTGGTTGGCGTAATCGGCCCGAACGGAGCAGGCAAATCCACGCTCATGAAGGCGGCGCTTGGACTCATTCCGAGCATCGGCGGGGAAGTTCTCGTATACGGGAAGCCCTACAAGCAGCAGCGCAAAATGATCGGCTACGTCCCGCAGCGCGAATCGGTCGACTGGGATTTCCCGACGAATGCGCTTGATGTTGTACTTATGGGCCGTTACGGCCATCTTGGCTGGTTCCGTCGTCCAAGCGCGAAGGATAAGGCGCTGGCGCTGGAATGCCTGAACAAGGTCGGCATGGCCGATTATGCGGGCAGGCAGATCAGCCAATTGTCAGGCGGCCAGCAGCAGCGCGTATTTCTGGCACGCGCGCTTGCGCAGGATGCGAAGCTTTACTTTATGGATGAACCGTTCGCCGGCGTTGACGCCGCAACGGAGAAAGCGATCATAACGCTGCTTCAGGAATTGAAGCTGCAAGGAAAAACAGTCATTGTTGTGCATCATGACCTTGCGACGGTACAGGATTATTTTGATTCCGTTCTGCTGCTGAACGTGGAGCTTCAAGCGTTTGGCCCAACCGAGCAAACCTTTACGCAGGAGCAGCTGCAGCGCACATACGGCGGCAGGCTTGCGTTTCTTGACCGCAGCCTGCAATCCCCGTCGCGGCTTGACGGAAAGGGTGAGTAAAGATGGATAAGATTTGGTCAATGCTTTCAGATCCCAATATGCAGTGGATTTTCCTTGGCTGTACGCTGCTTGGCTTAAGCAGCGGCGTAATCGGATGTTTCTCCTATCTGAGGAAGCAAAGCTTGATGGGAGATACGCTCGCACATGCAGCGCTGCCGGGAATTTGCATCGCATTTATGCTTACGGGCATTAAATCGATTGGACTTTTTCTTATTGGCGCAGGTATTGCAGGCGTAGTGGCTACCTTCGGCATTGGTTACATCACAAGGAACTCCAAGCTTAAGCAGGATGCGGCAATGGGGATCGTATTGTCGGGATTTTTTGGCTTAGGCATTGTGCTCCTTACTTTGATCCAGCATGGCGATTATGGCAATCAAGCTGGACTTGATAAATTTCTATTCGGCCAGGCTGCTTCAATGATCGCATCCGACGTTATTACAATGACGGTTGTGTGTGTCTCGCTTATTACGATTTGCACGCTGTTGTTTAAGCAATTCAAAATCATATCCTTCGATCCAGGCTTCGCAAGAGGCCTTGGTTATCCGGTAGCTTTCCTGGAGCAGCTGCTGATGCTTCTTATTGTGGTAGCTGTCGTAGCAGGCATACAAGCGGTAGGAGTCGTACTCGTTGCTGCGCTTCTGATTACACCGGCCGTATCGGCCAGATATTGGACGGATCGCCTTGGACTAATGGTCGTATTATCAGGCGTGTTCGGCGCTGTAAGCGGAGGCATTGGCACATGGATCAGCGCATCGGTTTCGAATTTGCCGACAGGGCCTGTAACCGTGCTTGCGGCAACGCTATTATTTTGCATATCCATTTTATTCGGACCACAGCGCGGATTGGTTGCGAAGCGGCTGCTGCGCCAACGGGTGAAACAACGTTATAACCGCGAGAATGAGCGTCTTCTAGAAGGCAATGTGAAAAAGGAGGCGGCACTATGAGCGACTTTTGGATTCTGCTTACCGGTGCCCTCGTAGCTAGCTGCTGCGGCGTGCTCGGCGTGTTTCTTGTATTGCGGAAAATGGCTATGATCGGTGATGCAATCAGCCATTCGGTCATGCCAGGTATCGTAATCGCGTTTCTGCTAAGCGGCTCACGGGATTCCTTGCTTATGATGTTCGCTGCATTGTTATTCGGGCTGCTGACCACTTTTCTGATTCAAATGTTTCAGCAAAGCGGTATTCAGTCCGATGCTTCTATCGGGGTGGTCTTTACGGCGCTATTCGCTATCGGGGTCGTGCTGGTCAGCTTATACGCCCGTCAAGTGCATCTGGATCAGGATGCGATTCTATATGGCGAGATTGCCTATGTACACTGGAACATTTGGGAGCTCGGCGGCGTGAATATGGGACCCAAAGCAGTATGGCTGCTCGGAATTACGTTGCTCATTATTACGTCCGTGATCGGACTGTTCTATAAGCAATTCAAGCTTTGCGCCTTCGATCCTGCGCTTGCCGCAGCGATAGGCATTCCGGTCGCACTGTTTCATTATTTATTAATGGGCCTTGTATCCATGGCAACGGTCAGCTCCTTCGAGAGTGTAGGCGCAATACTCGTCGTAGGGCTGCTCATCATACCAGCGTCTACAGCCTATCTGCTTACGGACCGACTTGGCGTTATGATTGGGCTTAGCGTCGGGGCAGGCGTAGCCAGCACATTTATTGGCTATGGAGCAGCGGTTGTGCTGGATGCTTCGATCGCAGGCTGCATGGTTTGTGCAGCAGCGCTGCTGTTCGTTATCGCATTTTTGTTCTCACCGTCACATGGCATTGTCATTAAGAAGCTTCGCATGCGTAAGCTTGCCTAAAGGCTTGCCTACAAGGTGTTAGATAGGCCCGCTATCCTGCAATATTATAGGATAGCGGGCCTTTTTGCGTTGATGGGTACGGGGGATATTAATAAACATGGTTGGTTATTTTTTACGCGGATTCATATTCATCCACCAAATTTGCAACTTTTACCCAGTAACTATCGTACTATATTTGGAACATATTAGGATAATGGTAGGGAGAGAAGTTAATGATGAAGGTTTGGTCGAAATTCGCAATCCCGTTCGCAGCTTTTGCTCTTATTTTATCAGGATGCAGCTTTGGCGGGAATGACGAGGGGCAGAGCAAGGATGAGGCAGCTGTGCTTAAGGTGATGTATTACGATGAAGGTGCCTTTTTTCAAGATTACGGCATGGTTTTCTCGGCTTTGTACCCGAATGTAGAAATTGAAGTCGTATCTACACAATCCATATATTCAGGGGAACAAAAGGACTTTGAAGCTGCTTACGATAAGTTTATCGAAGAGAAGCAGCCTGATCTTCTACTGCTTGACCCTGAGAAATTCAAGAATCTGGCGCAAGACGGCAAGCTCTATGATCTGGATGCTGTCATGGAGAAGGAGAAGTATGATACGGAAGGATTAATTCCCGGTATGCTCGATTATTTGCGTGAGCTCGGCGGAGGGCAGCTGTTCGGCATTGCACCGAATTTCTACAGCCAGGTTATGTTCTACAATAAGGACCTGTTCGACCAGTACAAGATTACATATCCGACGGATCGCATGAGCTGGAACGAGGTGATTCAGCTGGCACGCCAATTTCCTACCGAAGGAGACCGGAAGGAGCGTGTCTACGGCCTGAAAATGGGCTACAACGAAGACTTATTCGAGCTGGCAAGCACGCTGGCATCTGCCGATGGCATTAGCTATGTCAATGCTTCGAAGAAAGAGATGACGATCAATACCGATTCGTGGAAGAATGCGGCTCAGACGGCACTGGACGCAATCGGCTCTAATGCGCTGTATTTCGAGAGCATGGATAACGAGGAGTCGAATACGTCGCAGACGTACGAGGATTATTTGCTGAGGGATCCATTCTTGTCCGGACGGTTGGCGCTTGCTATAGGAGACAGTCATTATATTAACCAAATCAAGCAGGCAAGCGAGAACGAGCAGGTCAAAGACAAAATCATAAAAAATTGGGATCTTGTAACGGTCCCGGTAGGGCAGCAAAATCCGGACCAATCGAATATGATTTCCTTTCAGAACCTTTTTGCCATTCGTGCGGAATCACCAAATAAGGAAACGGCGTGGGAGTTTCTCCACTATATTACGAGCGACGAGTACGCGAGAGTGAAGTCCAAATCGAACAATTACAATGGTTTGCCCGTTCGCACGAAATACATATCGGATACAGAAGGACGTAATTATGCGGCATTCTATCGTTTAAAACCAAGCTCCTTCAACAGCTATCGTGATTACGACAAGCTTCCGGAAACCTTCTGGGGTGAATTTAGGGCGGCGACCCAGCAGGAGTTTCAGAAGGTGAAGGATGACAAACAGACGATTAATGAAGCGCTCGACATTTTGCAGGTCAAAGGCCAGGAAATGCTTTTGAAGGAAGCGCCAGTGAATAAAGTTGAGCCTGCGACGAAAGAAGTAACGACCGAGGAGCAAGTGGACTCGATTGTTGAATAACGATTAGCCGTTTATGGAGAAGAAGCATGCTTTCGCGCTCGCGCGGAAGCTGTTTTTATTTCCGATACTCCTTGTGGATAGGAATGAATGTCTATCGTTTGGAATCTGCTGCAAATGTGCTAAAATAATTTACTAGTAGGTTACATCAAGGAACGGCATTTACGAGGAGGAATACAACTTGGGAGATTATAAACTGTTAGCGCTCGATATGGATGGTACGCTCCTCAACGAGCAAAGTGAAATAAGCGCTGAAAATGCGGAATGGATTCAGAAAGCTCTGGATGCTGGCGTGATTGTCAGCTTCTCAACTGGACGCGGCTTTCGGAGCGCGCTCCCTTACGCGGAGCAGCTGAAGCTGGAGACGCCGATGATTACCGTCAATGGCAGCGAAATTTGGCATCGCCCCCATGTTCTGCACAAACGGACGCATTTGAGCCATGTCTATGTACAAAGAATGCATGAACTTGCACTCTCACACGGCGAGCCATGGTTCTGGGCCTATACGGCCGACGATATATTCAACAAAGAGAAATGGATTTCTCCCGCTGATGACTACGCAGCCCATCATTGGCTGAAGTTCGGCTATTACACTGAGGATGACAGCATTCGCGAAAAAATTCTAGCCGAGGTTCAGAGCTGGGGAGCACTCGAAATTACGAATTCTTCTCCTTGGAATCTGGAGCTGAATCCGCTTGGCGTGTCCAAAGCAAGCGCTTTGCAGGAGCTTTGCGGCCTGCTTGATATCGAGATGTCGCAAGTTATCGCAGTGGGCGACAGCTTGAACGATATCGCGGCCATTCGCGAGGCTGGCCTTGGCGTAGCGATGGGCAATGCACAGGAAGCTGTGAAGGAAGCTGCGGATTTCATTACTTTTACGAATAATAAGCATGGGGTTGCGGAGGTTATTAAACGATACATTATGAAAGGATGAGTATCGAATGGATATTTTAGGCTGGACATTAGTAATCATATTGTTCGTTGTCGGCATGGCCGGAGCCATCTATCCCATCCTGCCGGGAGCGCTTGCTATTTACGGCGCATTTTTTATTTATGGATGGTTCTTCTCCTTCAGTGAATTCGGCGTTTGGTTCTGGTTGATCCAAACCATTATCGTAGTCGTACTGTTCGTAGCGGATTACGCGGTTAGCGCTTGGGGCGTCAAACGCTTCGGAGGCTCGCGCGCCTCGGTAATCGGCAGCACGATCGGACTCATATTCGGTCCTTTTGTTATTCCGGCGTTTGGCCTTGTTATCGGGCCGTTTGCAGGTGCCGTTATTGGCGAAATGATTATCGGAACACGCTTTGATAAAGCGCTCAAGGTTGGACTCGGTTCCGTAGTTGGCCTTTTCAGCAGCGTAGTCGTGAAATTTATTTTACAGCTCGCGATGATTGTTTTGTTTGTCCTTTGGCTCGTATTCTAATGGATAAGGTGGAACTGACGATGATTAAAGTAACCGTATGGAATGAATTCCTGCACGAGAAAATCCATGAGGAAGTAAAGAACGTATATCCGGATGGCATCCATAAGGCGCTTGCCAAGGGCATTGCAAACGATGACTTTGAAGTGGCAACGGCAACGCTTGAGGAGCCGGAGCATGGTCTTACAGTCGAACGACTGGCGAATACGGATGTACTAATCTGGTGGGGACATATGGGCCATGACCAGGTTGACGGTGCGATCGTAGAGCGTGTCCAGCAGCGCGTATGGGAAGGCATGGGTTTAATCGTGCTCCACTCGGGCCATTTCTCGAAAATTTTCAAAAAGCTGATGGGTACGAGCTGCGATCTGAAATGGCGCGAAGCAGGCGAGAAGGAGCGGTTATGGGTCGTAAACCCAGCGCATCCAATTGCATCCGGCTTACCCGAGCATATTACGCTGGAGCATGAGGAGATGTACGGTGAGCACTTTGATATCCCTGCGCCGGATGAGCTCGTATTCGTGAGCTGGTTCGAGGGGGGCGAAGTGTTCCGCAGCGGTTGTACCTTTAACAGGGGACAAGGCAAAATCTTCTACTTCCGCCCAGGCCATGAGACGTACCCGACTTACTATAACCCGCAAATTTTGCAGGTCATTCAGAATGGCGTGCGCTGGGCAGCACCATCACACGCAGCGGTGCCGGTTCGCGGCAACCATCAGCCGCTAGAGCCAATTGGCAATAAAGGATAGGGGAGACTTCGAAACACCATCATGTTAAAAAAAGACTCTTTACTAAAAGGCACTATTATTCTAGCTGCAGCTGCGCTGGTTGTCCGTTTCTTAGGCTTGTTCCAGCGCATACCGCTCGATTACATGCTTGGTTCGATCGGGCAGGCAGCGTTCAACTCCGCGAATACGATTTATTTATTGCTGTTGACGATCGCGACGGGCGGCATACCTTTATCGATTAGCAAGATGATCTCACAGCGTTATGCGCTCGGCAGGCCCGACGAGGCGAAACGGATCTACCAAGCCGCTT
The DNA here is from genome assembly GCF_052115165.1 of Paenibacillus sp. 2TAB23. Taxonomy (NCBI): domain Bacteria; kingdom Bacillati; phylum Bacillota; class Bacilli; order Caryophanales; family Paenibacillaceae; genus Paenibacillus; species Paenibacillus sp. 2TAB23. The sequence continues at coordinate 228,615 of NZ_JBFRGD010000011.1, read as the reverse complement.
TAATGTTCGGCGCCGTGACCGGCTTGCTGCTCGCAACCGCCATGTTCGTTCTTGCGCCTGTTTATGAACGGCTGTCGCGAGTCCCGGATTCCGCCGTATCGCTTCAAGCGATAGCGCCTGCGCTGCTGCTGTTTCCGATTATCGCGATGATGCGCGGTTATTTTCAAGGCAGGCAAATTATGGCCGCGGGCGGCATCTCGCAAATTATGGAGCAAATATTGCGGCTCATCGGCGGTATAGGACTAGCCTTTATCGTACTCGGCTTAGGCTGGGGAGATAAGTACGGCGCAGCGGCAGTGGCGTTTGGTTCCGTTCTTGGAAGCATTGGCGCGTTTTCGGTTATGATGTGGTTTGCGAGAAAGCTGAAGAAGCAGGATCGAGATGAAGAGAGCACGATAGCAACAGACAAGGCAGAGAAGCCAAGCTCCAAGCTGCCGTTCCGTACGATTTACCGGGAAATATTCAGAACCTCTATCGCAGCTGTCGTAACAGCAATGACCGTTCAGTTTGTCTATTTCTTCGACCAGTCGTTTTTCATGAGGCTGACAACGGCATTCTACAACCATGATACGGCAATAAAAGTACTGGCAGAGTATACGAATAGAGCGATGGGAATCGCAGGTATTCCGCCCATTCTGGCTATCGCGCTTGGCGCTTCGATCATTCCGGTCATTTCTTCGGCCTATGCCTTGAAGAACATGGAGGAAGTACAGCGGCAATCCTCGCTTGTGATGCGAATCGTATTTTTCACCGGTGTTCCGGTTGCACTGCTGCTTACTGTTGCTTCCTATTCGGTAACGGGACTACTATTCAAAAGCCCGAGCGGCTACGATACGGTTGCTCTACTGACAGCTGGCGCGATTTTTCAAATTACGATGATGATATCGAACTCGATTCTCTACGGCTTGAACAAGCCGAAGCAGCCCATGTACCATACCTTTATCGGGCTTGGCCTGAAGGTCGTCTGCAGCTTGGCGCTAGCGCCGTTCCTTGGAGTTTACGGACTTATTATCGGATCATCGATTTGTTTCATAGTAATTACGCTACTTAACGTAAAAACGATTAACAAAGAGATTAACCTGAACATTCTAGGCAACAAATGGTTTGCATACCTCGCCGCAATCGCGGTGCCTGCGCTTGCAGGCTGGGGGACTGAATACCTCGTGCTGCATATAACGGATGCATGGGCGAACAAAGTGTCATACTTTTTCGCAGCGGCGGTTACATCTATTATAGTAGGCGGCCTTTACCTCATTATGCTGGCAGCGCTTCGGGTGATAACGCCGGAGGATGTCCGCTCATTCCCGGGTCCGCTTCGGAAGGTGCTGACGCTTGTACTGAAGCCCTTCTACAAAAGAGCAGTATAAGCTGCGGATGCTGAAGACAGGACATGTCCCTTAACAAGGAGCATGTCCTGTTTTTTATAGGATAATGGGCATGAAAATATGATTTTGTCAGCTATCCGACATTTTTAAACAAAAGGATATGTTATTCTTTTATTAACACATCAGATTAGTCGGAATAATACGGCTTGCGAAATGAGAGGTGTTGGAGAAGTGGATGAAATAAGCGCACAAAACGGATTCCCTGAGCCTGATCATCACAATGAAACCATTTTGCGTGCCTTTTATAAATACGGAACGAAACGATTGTTTAAAAAAAATGAGTTTATTTTTCAGGAGAACGATCCTCCGGCAGCTGCCTGCTATGTGGAAAAGGGATTAATCAAAATTTCGCAATCTTCGCAGGAGGGGCAAGGCATAACGCTTTTTTTACGCTATCCGGGCGAAGTATTCGGCAATGCGGAGCTTCTTGCGAATGTGTCGCGCAGACGGTATGCGAAATGCTTAACGGACAGCGAAATTCTCACATTCGAAGCAAGGCAGTTTCTGGCTTTGGCCAAAGAGGATCCTGCCTTTTCGTATTCCTTGGCGATCATTACAGCAAGAAGGCTGCTGCAAACGCAAAATATGGTGGAAACGCTGATCAGCCGGCCGGTTGCTTGGCGACTCGGTTGGTTTCTCATCCAGATGGGGAAACGCGAAGAGGGAATTGCCGAGGTACAGCTGCAGCTCAGCCATGAGGAAATTTCATATGTCATCGGATGCAGCCGCCAAACGGTGACGGAGCTGCTGAACAAGTGGCGAGAGAAGGCATTAATCGCGTACGACAAGAAAAAAATTGTTATTTTGGATCCCAGCCGCTTTCTCTTTAACTTATAGAAATGAACATTATACTGTTTGCCACTACTGAATGGGGGTTTTTGCATTGTTTATTCAACAGCAAGAAAAGCTATTGCCAGATTACCATGAGCATCTAAAGGTCATTTTACTTGGAACGGGCACGCCGCGGGCATTTAGCGGTAGAGCCAAATCGGGCATCGCGGTATTGGCGGGAAGCAAAGCTTTTTTGATAGATTGCGGAGGAGCTACAGTTGACCAGCTTATAAAAGCAGGCGTCATGCCGCAGCGAATTGAGAACGTGCTGTTCACGCATCATCACAGCGACCACAACTCCGGTTTCTTTGATGTGTTTATTTCGAGCTGGCGCACGCATGTGCTCCCTGACCGTGTATTCGAGGGACGCTCGGTGCCTATGAATGTATATGGGCCAACGACGACGAAAGAGATTATCGGGAAAATGAGAGAATCCTTTGATTTTGATGCGAATCTTCGCGTCCATTATAATTTGTCAGCCGATCAAGGTGCGAATATTCATTATTTCGAAAACAATGAAGGCGTCGTTTACGATGCGGAAGGCATTCGGATTACCGCATTCGAGGTGGATCATCGTCCTGTTTATCCGGCGCTTGCCTATAAGATCGAATATAACGGAAAGTCTGTCGTCATTTCGGGGGATACGATTCCGGTTGCCAATATGGTTAAGTACAGCCGTGGCGCCGATTTGCTTATCCACGAGTCCTATAATAAAGCATGGCTGGATGAATTGATTGAGAAGTTCCCAGAGCAGGCGCAGTCCTTGTCCAATCCCGCTAAATACCACTCAACGACGCATCAGGTCGCAGAAATCGCAAGGCAAGCGGAGGTCCCGCATCTTGTATTGACTCACCATATTCCGGCACCTATGCCTACGGAGGAAGCGGAAGCGGAATATACGAAAGGGATGAGCGACATTTATCCGAACCGAATTACGATGGGCCGTGATTTAATGGTATTTGAGCTTTAACAATCCATGTAACGGGGGATTCACAGCGGTTTATCCGTATTGCTAGCATGCAAAGAGCTGCCGTGTGGCGGCTCTTTGCCCCTTTAAGGGATGAATAAATGGTGTTGAAAGCTGTGCTTAATGCAAAATGATTGATTTTCGTTTAATCTGGGTTGACAATTCATATCATTCCAATAAGAATGGACTATATATTTGTATATGCAGAAGCCGATTGGCAGCATGAGAATGAATGTATGTGCTGTACTTGTAAGCAAAAATAGGGGGATGCTTAATGATTGACATTGACAAGGTCAGCAAGGAGTTCAACCAACGAGACGGAAGCAGCTTCCTAGCTTTGGAAAGCATAAGCCTATCAATTAAAGAAGGCGAATTTGTATCGCTGCTCGGTCCGTCTGGCTGCGGGAAATCGACGGTGCTGAATTTGATTGCGGGTTTTGATCGGAGTTATCAGGGTGCGATAAAATTAAATGGTGGGGATATCAAGGCACCTGGACCGGATAGGGTCGTTGTGTTCCAGGAGCATGGGTTGTTCCCGTGGTTGACCGTGCTCGAGAATGTAGCGTTTGGCTTAAAGCAGAAGGGTGTAGGGAAGAGAGAACGTTCAGAGCTTGCATTGGAGCAAATAAGGGCCGTGCATTTGAGCAAATTTGCAGACCGTTATCCTCATGAATTGTCCGGCGGCATGAAGCAGCGTGCGGCGATTGCTCGCGCGCTTATTATGAACCCGCAAATTCTGCTGATGGATGAACCTTTTGCCGCGCTCGATGAACAGACGAGACTAGTCCTGCATCAGGAGCTGGAGGATATTTGGCTGCGCACTGGGAAAACCATTTTATTCATTACTCATAATATAAGGGAAGCTGTTATGCTGTCGGACAGGGTCCTTGTCATGTCGACACGTCCGGGCAAGATCAAGAAAGAATTTGTTGTGCAGGCTGCAAGGCCGCGCGACAGCTCAGACCCGCTGCTTCACCATGTAGAGAAATCAATTATGGAATGCCTGGCCGATGAGCTGGAGAAAGTAGTGAAGGAGGAAATGGGCGATGACACCTACAGTCTTAAGAAGAACACTGTTTCTGATCGCAATTTTGGTGGCATGGGAGGCGGCATATAGAATCATCGGCTGGGAGGAATGGAAGTTTCCATCCTTGTTCCAGACGGTAGAGGCTTTCTACAACGGTTTTGCACATGGCCAATTGCTGGACGCCATTCTGAATTCGCTGCGAAGGCTCCTCATCGCATTTGCCATTTCCATTTCGGTAGGCTTATTGCTGGGCTTCATGTTTGCGAGATCCAAAATGATAGACGACACGCTTGGTTTTGTCGTGATCGCCTTGCAGACCGTGCCGAGTATAGCCTGGCTTCCGTTTGCGATTATATGGTTCGGGTTTAATGATAAATCAGTCATTTTCATTACCGCGCTCGGAGCAACCTGGACGATGGCAATCGCAACGCGAACGGGGATCAAAAATATTTCTCCGATATACATTCGAGCAGCACAGACGCTTGGCACCGGCACGGGCTGGCGGATGTTCACGCAAATTTTAATACCGGGTGCATTTCCGCATCTGATGACCGGCATTCGCGTCGCATGGGCTTTCGCCTGGCGGGCGCTTGTTGCCGGGGAGCTGATCGCAAACGGAGCGGGCCTGGGCCAGCTGCTGCAGGACGGCAGGGGTCTTGGCGATACAGCGTTAATGCTCACTGTCGTTATCATTATTGCGGTGCTTGGGACGTTGTCCGATCATTTCTGCTTCAAAAAGCTGGAGGACAAGCTGCTTATTCGCTACGGGTTGGAAAATCAATCTAAATAAAAAAAACATTGACAATTTTAACTATTCCGATAGAATTGGTTGGAGAAGAAAGAGAAAACAATGTTTATGATGAAGGGTAGGAGAAAGAAGTGAAAAAACAGATTAGCCTTATACTAACGCTTGTATTTGTATTGTTATTAAGTGCCTGCGGAGGCAACAACGCTGCGAACAATAATCCACCAGCCGCGAGTAATGAAGCAGAAGYGACGCAAGCGCCTGCGGATGCTCCAGTGAAGCAAGATCCGGTAACGGTTAAGCTAGGCATCTTCAAAAACGTTACTCATGCAGCAGGATATATCGCTTTGGAGAAGGAGTTTTTCCAGAAGCAGCTTGGCGAACACGTAACGATTGAAGTTCAAGCTTTCGATAACGGTTCGGATTTCTCGACGGCTATCGCTACGGGACAAATTGATCTAGGTTATGTTGGTCCAGGTCCTTCTACGAACCAATTTCTTAAAAGCAGTAATTTCCGCGTGATCTCCGGTGCGGATAACGGCGGTGCCGTTCTTGTCGCTGGCAAGGACTCCGGCGTTAGCACCGTTAAAGATCTGGTAGGCAAGACGATGGCCATTCCAACAAAAGGAAGCACGAATGAAATTTCGCTTCGCCTGCTGTTGGAGCAAGAAGGCGTGAAAATTACGACGGACAAAACAGGAGCACAAATCGTTGCCCGTGCACCGGCAGATACGCTTGTCGCGCTTCGTCAGAACGAAGTAGCCGCTACGCTTATTCCAGAGCCTTGGGGCACGCAAATCGAGCAAGAAGGAATCGGCAAAGTAATCGTGCCTTGGGATCAAATTCCGCCAAACAACGGCGACTATCCGCTCGTGATTCTGGTAGCAAGCGACAAGTTTTTGAGCGAGCATCGTGATTTGGCGAAAGCAGCCGTTAAAGCTAATCTTGAAGCGATTGATTTCATCGCGGCAAATCCTGACGAGTCTTATGAGCTTATCAACAAGCGCTTAAGCGAGCTGAGCGGAAAAGGTCTTGATATTGAGCTGATCAAAGCAGCGTTGTCGCATATGCGTTTGACTACCGATGTGAGCCAAGAGGCTATTGAGGAAATGGCTAAGGTTTCAATCGACGCCGGCTATATCAAGGATATTACAGTGGATACGCTTGATCTAAGCAAGTTTCTAGATCTATCCTTGTTGGAAGAAGTGAAAAGTGGCAAATAGACGAACATGCTCTAATTGCGATTGAGATTATAGGTTGCACCAGAAGCGGCATAAGCTGCGTCTGGGTGCAGCCTTTTTTCTTTTTATGCCGTTTTATCCTTCCATAAGCGCCAGATCATGCTATATTTATTTTAGCTTTGGATGGAGGGGGCTTAAAGATGGAGAGAGAGACCATTCTTATGGTGGACGATGAAAAGGAAATATTAAGTTTGATGGATATCTATTTCAGAAATGACGGTTTCACGATGCTGAAAGCGTCCAACGGCGCAGAGGCGCTTGCCATGCTGAACAGCCATAAGGTTGATCTGATTATTTTGGATGTGATGATGCCTGTAATGGATGGTCTTGAGGCTTGCATGAAAATACGTGAGCAAAATCATATTCCCATTATCATGCTGTCGGCGAAGACGCAGGATATAGATAAAATATCCGGACTCAGCCTAGGTGCGGATGAATATGTCACAAAACCGTTTAGTCCGCTAGTGCTGCTAGCGAGCGTCAAATCACATATCAGAAGAGCAAAGCAGTTCCGTTCGGGGTTGATTCCGAATGAGGATGAACTGGTTATCGATGAGCTGGTAATCAATACGGCTAACTACACGGTTACCGTCGATAGCCAAGAGGTTAAGCTTACACCGCGCGAATTCGCCATTCTAAGTCTGCTTGCCGTCAATCGCGGCATTGTGCTGAGCATGGACAAAATCTATGAGAAGGCATGGAATGAACCGTTCATGGATTCGAAAAACACGGTTATGGTCCATATTCGCAAACTAAGAGAAAAAATCGAAAAGGACACCCAAAACCCGAAATACATAAAAACAGTATGGGGAATCGGCTATAAAATGGAGGCGCTGTAAGCTTCCAACTATCCTCGGCAGCTGCAGGCTGACGAAACACTTTGACTTCAGGTGATCATATGAAAAAGAATCCTACTTATACTTGGGCAGCAGCAAGCTTGGCTATTGCCCTGCTTACAGCGCTGCTTGCCCGAATGCTGCTGGCGTTCATGCTTCAGGTTCCGCCTTATAACAAGCCGCTCAAATGGGTAATCGAGCACGTTGGCTCATTGCCAATCATGCTGGCTGTCGCGGTGTTGATCTTTGGCGTTTGTTATATCAAGCTATTTAAACAAAAGCTGGCTTGGTTCCAAGGCGGAGCGAGCAAAGCAGCATTAAATCCCCCTACGAGCCATCCGTTGTTCCGCACAATACGCTGGACTTTTATGGCGGCCTTTCTGCAAAGCCTCGTTCTGATGATATTTTTCGTCATAGCTGGACATCTGCTGGCATATTCTTTAATTCAATATACTTCCTATGATCGCATCTTGATCTGGATGGTCAATCATATGGGCTCGACTCCGATCGCAGCCATGTTCGGCTGTTTATTATTTCTTGCGTTTTTTTTCTGGACGAGCCGCAAGATGATAGCGGATTTGAAGGATATTAGAAATGGCTTGAAGCAAATGGCTGCAGGAAGGCTGGATTATTCGATACCGGTTAAATCGTCCGATGAACTGGGTGAAATCGCAACAAGCATCAATGAGTTAGGCCAGCAATTCAATCAGCTGCTTCAAGAAGAGAGGAATGCGGAGCGATCCAAAAATGATCTAATTACAGGCGTATCCCATGACCTACGAACGCCTTTGACATCCATCCTCGGCTATCTGGAGCTTATCGAGCATGACCGTTATCAGGATGAGGTCGAGCTTCGATATTTTGTAACTATCGCATATGAGAAGTCTAAGCACTTGAAGGGCTTAATTGATGATTTATTCGAATATACGAAGCTGAACAACGATATGCCGCTTGCTTTGATAGAGCTTGATATTGCACGCTTTGCGGCACAGCTTGCCGAAGAATTCGTACCCAGTCTGGAAAAAGCGGATATGAGCTGCCGGATCCAAGCGTCAGCGCAGCGTTTAGTGATTATGGCAGATGGAGATTTGCTCGCAAGAGCCTTCGACAACCTTATGGCAAACGCAATCCAGTATGGCCACAAAGGTAAATTTATTGATATTCAGATCACGAGAACGGATGAGGAGGCTATCGTCAGGTTCATTAATTACGGCGATCCGATCCCCCCTAAGGATATTGCCTATATTTTTGACCGTTTTTACCGGGCTGATCGCTCTCGAACGGCTGAGATGGGCGGAACAGGACTTGGGCTGGCTATAACTCGAAGTATAGTCGAAGCGCATAGCGGGCTGATTTCCGTTAGCAGCACGCCTGCTGAAACCTGCTTTGAAACGAGGTTTCCGATTGCGAAGCTTGTAACTTAAGCATTCCTTAAGCATTTGATAAGCTTATATGAAAGCAGTCGGTAAGATCCTTGCCTTACACTATCCATTAGCTTCAGGATGGAGGAGATGCGGGTTGGATCGGATGAAACAGACTGGAATCGTATTGGCAGTGGCAATCGCAATGCTGGTCGGATGGCTGTTAAAGGAATGTACGCAGTAATAAGTACAATGTATTGCAAAAACCTGTGATTCTATCAAATTCGACAAAATTAGACCTTTCCATACATTTACATTAGATAGAGTCTCCTGTACAATAAATGGAGTTTATCAGTAAAAAAGGCCTGCTACTTTGCAATCATAAAGGAGACGAAAGAATGAAAAAAAGCTTTGCAAGACCTAGTAAGTTTATTGCTCTCATATTAGCATTTACACTTGTTTTTGTTGCGGGCTGTGAAGCCATTTCCAACTTGGATTTCAATACTGTACTGAAAAATTCCTTGAAGGTAACTTCAAGCGAGAGCAAACAGTCGGTTGAGCTTAAGCTGGAGCTTGATGATACTGCTTATGAAGGTGCTACCGAAGAGGATATTGCGATTATGAAGCTAGTATCGAACGTTAAGCTGCAGTTTGAGAATGTGAAGCTGCAGGACAGCTCGAACGCTTCTTTTAACGGGAGTTTGATATTCGGGGATACAGCTAGCGTGAAGTTTTCACTTAAAATGTCCGATACGCTAGCGATCATGGAGATTGAAGGCGCGAAGCAGCCTTTTGCGATTGATCTGACAAGCGATGGCTTGCTCGGTTTGACGGGCTTGTCTAGCCTGTCTGGCTTGCCTGAAGATGCAGCAACCGACGCGGCAGCTCCTGAGCTGGACGAAGCAACGGCAACGGCGCTGGGCCATGAGATTCTCGATACGGTGGGTTCTTATGTCATACATAATCTTCCGAACCCAGAACGCATTGACGTGAAACCGGTGTTCGAGAATATTAACGGCGTTTCTACCTCCCTCATGAAGGTCCATGTTGATTTTGACGGTACCGAGATATGGCCATGGGTGAAAAAATATGTGGATGCGTTGATCGCGGACCGGGCTGGCCTAGACAAAATGGTGGCAGGCGTGTTTGAGGTGCTGAATAGCAATCCGCAAATTTTGGGAGCTGCTGAAGATGTGATTCCATTCGATCAAGGCGGACTCGATAGCGAAGATCCTGCTGAGCTGATTGCGGAAGCAAGCGAAGGTATCGCGGAGCTTCTTACGGAGCTGCAAGGCGAGCTGAAGCTGGTTGAAGAAGAGGATCAGGAAACGTTCGACGAAATATTCAACAAGAATCTTTCGATCAAAGCTGATATGTACGTAGACAACAAACTGGATATCCGCAAGCAGGCTTACGAGCTTTCATACGCTCCGAGCTTGGATCCGGAATTCGGCGTGCTCCCAATCAAGGGGATTACCCTGAAATTCGAGAGCGAGTCATGGAATGTGAATGGCGTGGTCAAAGCTGAAGCTCCTGTTGCTTCCAAATCAGATCTTTCCATTGAAAAGCTTGTTGATATGCAAGGCTATCAAGCATTGAAAATTTTTGATGACAAATCAGTCGTCTACGACCTATTGAAAAACAAGCTGCACGTGAATAAACAGAACCTTACGTGGTATTCCGACGAATATTATAATCCGGTAATCATTACGGCAAGCCATGTAACGATTATTCCGCTTCGCTCTACGGTTGAACAGCTTGGCGGCGTACTGACTTCTGACAAGAAAACAAAAAGCCTCAAAGTGTTTGACGAAGCGACGAATACGACGATTGTATTGAAGAATGGCAGCGATTCCGCTGTGGTTAATGGAAAAACAGTGAAGTGGGCATTCCCCGTTACCGTTATTGACGGAGTAACGTATGTGCCGGCCCGCAATTTGGCCAATGCATTAAAAGCAAAGATTGGTTGGACGGATCTTGGCGATGACATGAAAGTATTCTCGCTTGATCGGGAAGTATAAGCGATAACGTAACGAGCGATTGAAATGTATTCAGAACGTTAAGGGGTGCAACATGAGAAAATTAACGACAGATGCCGCTTTCCGCGAAGCAGTCGCAAGTGAAGGTCTTACCATTGCCGTATTCAAAACGACCTGGTGCGCGGATTGCCATTTTATCGATCCCTTCATGCCGGATTTGGAACTTCAATATGAAGGCAAAGTGAGCTTCGTTGAGCTGGATCGCGACGACCTTCCCGACCTTTGCTCAGAGCTGAACATTCTAGGAATTCCAAGTTTTATCGCATTTCGCAGCAGTTCAGAAATAATCAGATTTGTCAGCAAGCTTCGGAAGACGAGGGAAGAAATTGAGTCGTTCGTTGATCGTGCCATACAAGTAAGCGAAGCGCTCAATTAAAAGTAAATGCCAGTCCGCGTTTTGGGGGAATGTACCATCCCTGAAACGCGGGCTTTCATTTTTTTTGAGGAATGTGCGCTGAAGTTTCACATTTTCAACATGGCTTTTGCTTTTTTTTATAGCTATAATTGAACTGTTATTAAAACAAGAAATAAGGTGATTTCATAATGGTAACCGGGCGTTTTCGCGCGTTGGCAATCGCCGCGTGCATCGGAATGCTTCTTGTACTGCTCGGAGGGGCGCTTGTCACGAATACGGATTCTGGACGCGGCTGCGGTGATGATTGGCCTTTGTGCCACGGTAAGTTTGTTCCAGCCTATACGATCGAGTCTCTAATCGAATATTCGCATCGGCTAATTACAGGATTCGAAGGTCTACTTGTACTCGCTACTGTCATTGCCCTCATACTCAAATTCAGGAAAGACAAGGCTAGTTATAAAGAACCTTTATTTTACGCAGGCGGAGCCCTTTTATTTACGATTATTCAAGCTCTAATGGGTGCTGCTGCCGTTATGTGGCCGCAATCGCCGCCAATTATGGCCATTCATTTCGGTATCTCGTTAGTTGCCTTTGCAGCGACCCTGCTGCTAGTAATTTGGACGTTCCGCGTGAAAAACGGACCTGCGAAATTGTTTACGGTGCCGCGTTCGATATTCCCGCGCGTGCTTGCGACAGCGATATACAGCTATGTCGTCATTTATTTAGGGGCATTCATTCGGCACACCGAATCAGGCGGCGGATGTTTGGGCTGGCCCCTATGCAACGGAGAGATTGTACCGGAAATCAACGGAGCTACTGGGGCCGTATTCATTCACCGCGTAGCTGCTTTAGTGTTAGCGATCAGCTTAGCAGGCTTATACCTTCATATTCGCAAGGTCAGCGAAGGCGGAGCAGGCTTAACGAAGCACGCTGGATGGACACTCGGGCTTGTCATTACTCAAATTTTCAGCGGTGCATTGCTGACAATTACGATTACCAATACAGATTGGTTTTTGTTCACGAACCTGCTCCATAACCTCATTGTGACTGGTTTGTTCGGCTTATTAATGGATATATTAGTTCGATCTTGGCGGTTACGCGAAGGGAAAACAGGGTTGTAGCGTTAAATAGCGGTTCTTTGGAACCAACGCGTATGACAAGCTGGAGAGAGAAAACTAAATATGGGACATGCTGAAGGTAGGCAAATGCTGCTTCAGTCCGTGATCCCCATCCAGCAAGCCTGCAGATGCGTATATTTCGCTTGCAGGTTTGCCTGTTATCTAGAGCTTTACGGATTGCTGTTCAGAGCAGGCGGCAGTCAAATTCACGTGGAGGGACTGTACAATCATGCTGCGTTTCATGTTTGATGAACCGATGAGAGAAGCGGAGGGCATCCTGGCGGAAACGTTTCGCCATATGGATCAGTTTAATGCCATTCTTTCCAAAAAAATAAAAGCAGGAGCCGTTGATTCCCAGCAGCTCCGCAAATATGAAATTTGGACGCTCGGCCTGCGGTCTTCTTTGGACGAGCTGGAGCAAAGCCACTATGTCGCACTGAAATTCCAACATAAAGTAAAGGCAACCTCCCTTAAGCAAATGACAGATGAGGAAAGAATCTATTATAATCGTTATATCTACTTTGATAAAAACGCCTTTATCCGTGTCTTTTCCCTTCTCGACAAGCTGGGTACATTGCTTAATGAACTGCTGGATATGAGAACGGAGCGGATTAAAGCACATTTCTCCTATTTCACCGTATTGCGCAATATGCGGGAGAAGAAAGCACATCCTGAGTTAACCTGGAAGCTGAACGATGTGAAGGAGAAGTACAAGGAGTCGATGACTAGGCTGCGCAAACGCAGGAATACGGAGATTCATTACATGAACTCGGAAATGCAGGATGATTTGATCCAAAGCAATCGCATGTACGGGGAAGAAATTAAGCTTGAGAACGTGGCAGAGCAATCCGCTGAGCTGACACAGGGCTTGTATCTGGCTATGGAGTCATTGCTGCTTACGTATAAGTATGCTTGTGGTTTAATGGGGAAGAAGAACACATAATCCCGAGGGGGGAAAACTCGTGGGACTGGAAGGCAAAACAGCATTAGTCACAGGGAGCGCGAAAGGACTCGGCAAGCGAACGGCGATCCAGCTGGCTGAGCAAGGCTGTAATGTTGTCATTAACTACTACGAGAGCGAACTCGAAGCTCAGCAGGTAAAAGCGCAGATCGAGCAGCTTGGCGTCAAAGCGATTACGGTACAGGCGGACGTCGCGACCATTGAAGGGACAGAGAAGCTGGCTGAAGCTGCTGAGCGCTGGGCTGGCGGTGTAGACATTCTTGTCAATAACGCTGGGCCTTTCGTTCGCAAGCGGCGGCTCTTCAGCGAATACGATGAGGCAACGATTGTTAGGCTGCTCCATGGCAATCTGTTAGGTGTGATGCTGCTCGATCATCGACTGCTGCCGGGCATGCGTGAACGGAAATGGGGGAGAGTCATCCATTTTGGCTTCGGACATGCTGGAGAGGCTAGAGCTTGGCCGCATCGTGCCGTGTATGCCGCTGCGAAAACAGGACTTGTGTCGTTTACGAAATCGTTGGCGGTAGAAGAAGCCCCGCACGGCATCACCGTTAATTTAATCGGACCTGGTGATATACGGGGCGTTAACAAGGAAAGATCGATTGCCGAGGTGGAAGAAGAGTACGACAATGAATCGCCGATTGGAAGGCCTGGCGCCGGCGAGGATGTTGCGCGCGTCGTGCTGTTTCTATGCGATAGACAGTCTAATTTCCTAACGGGAAATGTCATTGATGTTACCGGAGGCTTTGATCCGATCGTTGCCAATATTAAAGGCATGTTCTAATCATACGTGCAAAAAAAGAGTCTTACCGGTAAGGAAAGGAGCAAAGCTCCTTCCCGCCGATAAGACTCTTCAGCATTTGCCATGCAGAGGCGGTATAGATGCGTTCTTATATTTTAGAATACTTGAACGACTTCGATGACACCATCAACTTCTTCAAGAAGGGCGCGTTCGATACCCGCTTTAAGCGTGATCGTCGAGCTTGGGCAACTGCCGCATGCTCCCATAAGGCGAAGCTTGATGATGCCGCCTTCGACATCGACGAGTTCTACGTCGCCGCCATCGCGCTGCAAAAACGGACGAAGCTTATCGAGTACGTCGAGCACTTCGTCATACATCGTATCTTGTACTTGTTCACTCATTGCAATCATCTCCTTTCTCCCCTATTATAGTACAAAGTGAAGCAATTGAAAATGGATAGTAACTAAGTAAAGTTAGGTGAAGCATGATGTTTAAGCCAATGATCGAGTTTTGTGCCAGTAATATGCATCATGGCACAGACCGTATAATGAAAATATTTGAAGATAATGATGAATTCGAGGTTACGGAATACGGCTGTCTCGGCAATTGCGGCGAATGCTATTTGAACCCATTCGCATTAGTAGATGGCGCAATTGTATCTGCCGAGTCGGTTGATGATCTTTATGAGCAGATATTGAAGGCGATCGATCAGCAGCAGGCCGATAAGGATGCACTGGACAAGCTGCTGGATGATCTGTAACGCTTCATGCTCCCCGTACTAACCAAGGTGGCGCTTGGAGCGCCACAATACACCGCTTTTGACTAGACGCGGCACTCGGCCCATGATGGCTGTTCCACCCATCAGACCGAAGCCGCTTTTTTTGCCTAGCGAACCAAGAACGCCTTTGAGCTTCAGCTTGCCAAGACGAGGCGTCTTATCATGCCAGATGGCTTGCAGCACCTCAGCGATCTGCTTGCCTTGGGCGCCAGCTGCTTGGCCGCTAGGCGAAAGCGGGAGGGCAGCGCAGTCGCCAACGATGAATACATCATTGTAATCAGGCAGCTGATGATATTCATTGATGATGAGTCTTCCCTGATTGTCCTTCGGCAAATTCATCCGCTGCACGAGGGGTACGGGCTGGATGCCAGCTGTCCATACCGTAACATCGGTATAGATCGGAGTTGTTGAATTACCGTCATGTAGAATGCCGCCTTCCACCCGCGTCAGGCCGACATGTCCGCGCATCTCCACGTTATGCTCCTGAAACCACTCCGCAACAAAAGATTGCAGCTTGCTTGGGAATGCAGACAGCACGCTAGGTCCCCGGTCCAGAATCCGAATATTGAGATCAGGCCGGCTTTCGCGCAGCTCAGCTGCCACTTCGACACCGCTGAGTCCCCCGCCTACTATAGAGACTTGCCCATAAGGCTTCACATCATTCAGCTGAGCGTAGGTTTGTCTTGCAGCCGAGAACGTCTGGATGCTTGTCGAGAACAGCTCAGCTCCCTCAATCCCGTGATACTTATCGGTGCAGCCGAGACCGATTACAAGCCACTCAAATACGAGTGATTCCTGGCCCTCGATGTGGACGAGCTTTTGCTCCATATCCACATCGGTCACCTCGCCGTATGTCAGCGAAACTCTTGGATCAACCGGGAATTTCACGCGCAGCTCGAGATCCGATACCGTTCCTGCGGCAAGCGCGTAATATTCGGTTTTCAAGCCTTGAAACGGCATCCGATCGATGAGTACAATTGATACGTCCAGGGGAAGCTGTTTCTCCAGCAGCTCGTTAGCGATCGCGAGACCACCGTAGCCGCCTCCCAAAATAATTAGTTTTCTCATTTCATTTCCAACTCCACGCCTCTTGATGATAGTCTATTTTGTGCTTTCGCGTTGCCGATTACTCATTCGTAAATTTTAATTTCGTTGTAGAACGTGTCGCGTTCGACCGGGATACGGCCAGCGCCTTTAATTAGCCAGATCAAATCCTCGCGCGTAATGCCTTCTGGAGTCAGTGCGCCAGCTGCGTGGCTGATTTTCTCCTTGACGATTGTTCCATGAGCATCCGATGCGCCCATTGTTAAAGCAACTTGGGTCAGTTGTACGCCAATATTGATGAAATACGCCTTAATATGCTGGAAGTTATCAAGCATCAAACGGCTGATCGCAATCGTTTTTAAATCCTCGAATGCAGAGTTGCGGCGGCGAATGCCGGCACGCGGGTTAATTGGCTGCATGGAGAGCGGTATGAAGACAAGGAAGCCATTCGTTTCGTCTTGAAGCTCGCGGATATGCATCAAATGACGAATCCGGTCTTCTTTGGTTTCAATGGAGCCGTAGAGCATCGTCGTGTGTGTGCGCAAGCCGAGCTGATGGGCAGTGCGATGTACTTCTAAGTACTGAGTAACATCCGCCTTGTCGACGCGCATTTTTTTACGATAATGATCGGATAAAATCTCAGCACCGCCGCCAGTAAGGGATTGAAGGCCAGCTTTCATAAGCTCCTGCAGCACTTCTTTGTACGAAAGGCCGCTGATACGGGAGAAAAAGTCGATTTCCGCTGCAGTGTAAGCTTTTAACGTTACTTCTGGGAAACGCTCCTTCAATGCTTTAAGAGAATCAACATAATATTGGAACGGCACGTTCGTGTTGTGTCCGCCTACGATATGAAATTCACGGACACCTGGGTGGAAATGCTTTTCAACGTATTCAATCATCTCTGGGCCGCTCAGCGTATACGCGCCCTCGTCGCCTTCGTCTTTGCGGAAGTTGCAGAATGCGCAGTGCGCCTCGCACACATTCGTAAAGTAAAGACTCATATTTTCAATAAAATAAACCTTTTTGCCGTTTTTGCGAATTGCAACCTCATTGGCAAGCTGCCCTATTGTGAGCAAATCATCGGATTCATATAAGTAAACGCCATCCTCTAATGATAAACGCTGTCCATGACGCACTTTTTCAATGATGTGCTGCATTTTTGAATCTTCTGTAGGTATAACGACGTTCATGGTGTAGCCACCTCAATTTCTTAAGATTGTGAAAAAAAGAACTTTCTATTCCGATTAAAGAAGCTGTAACTATTATAAACCTCCTACGTAGCAGGGGCAATATCCACGAAGTACAAATTTAAAGGTAATCCATCAAATGAATTGAAATTTAACCATTCCTCAATAATTTATGGATATTTGGTACTAGTTTTATTGTTTTTTAATTAAAATTAGGACTTATGATTTATTAGCAAATATAGATACAAAGTCTCGATTATGCAAATGGCAATTATTCTATAATAGATTTAACAGTGTTCGACAAAATTTGACATATATATGGAAGAGGTGTTGGAATTGGCTACTCCTTTCTTTAAGAAGAAAGACCCAGCAGAAAAACACCGGGAGCAAGGTTCCGGGTCAGCTGTAGAAGTTAAGGATCTAGACATGGATCTGGAGCAAGCGGTTATTAAGGAAGAGTTCGCTTCCATTATGAGTTCGGCAAGCAAAGCAAATATGGACAAGAAATCGCTTGATCTCGTATTTGCGGTGGAACAGATTATTCAATCGAGGCAGCATACCGAGCTGAACATCAATGAGCTTCAAGATCGGCTTAATCACTCCAATAGTCACGTAGAGCGACTAAACCGGGATACGAGAAATTTAAACAAAGTAATCGAAGAGCGTGAAAAAAATATTCTTGAGCTTGAGAACAAGCTTGTGGAGAAAAATTTGAAGGTCGATCAAGTGATGGAGGACTTTCGGGAGCTCCAGGCCGAGATGTCCAGTGAAACTGATGAACTCAAAAACGTTATCGAACTGGAACGGCAGAAATACAGTAGTTTACTGCAAAAACATAATGAAGCTAATGCTGATAAAAATTTGAAAATCAATGACCTGGAAGAAAAAATCGGCAGGCTGGAAGTGGAAAACACGCATCTGAAGCAAAAATATGAAACGATGCGCCAAGAAAAAGCATATTTGGCAAACATGATCAGCGATTTCACCAGCCGAATGTCATTGCCTCTAGGCCAAAATCAATCAAAACGGATAGACGGTTCGGATGAGCATTGAGCTGCTGTTCCGCCTGCTGCCGCTAAAGGAGATTTGAAGACAACTATGGAAAGCGACCCAGTCCAAATGATTGAGCTACTGTCGCTTCAACAAAGTGCAAACGGCTATCAGATGGCGGTTCGCATATCTCGTGAATCTGCCTGTGCAGATTGCATTGTTGAATTAGACGAGTATACATATAATCAAGTTCTTTCTATATTGCCGCAGGGTAGAGGCAGGTCTCGGCTGTCACTATATTCAAAGTGGGACCCGTACCGTAAGCTCCATTACAGCCACATAACCTATAAAGAAGGCGACTTGCGCTCAACCTTGTATTTTGCCTGTAGTACCGAATATTTAGCGAAGCTGCAGTTGCTTAAGCAAGGAAGCAACAGTCCAGCCATCGAGACGGAAAAGTTAGCTTTTGTTACGCCTAACCCAGTCCGTATAACCAAGCTCAGAACAAGCCAACATAAGAGACAGGTTTTCTTTCGTTTGGCCGCATTTAGCCTGTTCATCATGATTGCGGTAATCAGCACGAGCGACAGACTGTTCAATGAAGAGGACGATTCGCTTACACTGAGCGTGAATGCGGCCAGCTCGCTTTATGATCAGCCTTCCCAGATTGATAACCGAGACAGGTTACAAGCAAATACGGTTGTATATTCGGTGAATCAAGAGGAGAAACCCCAACCTGTTTCGCTTTCTACAGCGCAAGAAGAGGTAAAAGAAGAAGATCTAAATGATGAAAAGCTAAAAGACGAAGAAGTAAAAGAAGCAGAGCTAAAAGTTGACGGTAAGTTATATGAAAGGTATGTCCTTGAAGGCGATAAAGCCATATATGCCTTGCCTAAGGGATATGTAGCCCTGACATTCGATGACGGCCCATCGGCTTATACGGAAGAGATCGTTGACATTCTTAAAGAGCAGGAAGTGGCTGCGACGTTTTTGTTTATTGGGAAGAACACGCGGAAATTTCCTGAAGCGGTAGCTTATGCAAGCGAGCAGATGATGTCGGTGGGCAATCACTCCTGGGATCACGCCGATTTGGAGCATCTTAAACGAGCTGAGAAATTAGAAAACGTGGGTATGGCTGCAAAAGCAATTGAAGAGCTCACGAAACAAACGAATACCGTATTCCGTCCTCCTTACGGCTCGATCTCCGATACGCTTATTGAAGATTTATCAAAAAATAAAATGAAGGTATTAATGTGGAACCGCGATCCCGAGGATTGGAAAGCAGACAGCTCTGCTGCGATTATGAACTATTTTCAAAAAGTAGATCCTTCTGGCGGCATTTACGTGCTGCATGAAAAAGAAAAGACCGTAAAGGCTTTGCCTGCCATCATAAAATATCTTAAAAATAAAAAATTAAAGTTCGTTATATTTGAATAACATCCTCATAATGGTTCCATTCTCAATAAAAATGAGCGCTGCTTGGCAACTTGCCGATTGATACCGTATAAACATTCCGTTATACTGTAAATAAGTAAGTGAGTTGCATAAGAGATGAACTAGATGGATAACGGAGGGATGTAGCATGATCACGATCAGTGACACAGCATCTGACAAAATAAAAGAAATGCTCGCGGAAGAAGGCGGACCTGAGCTATTCCTGCGTATCGGAGTTAAGGAAGGCGGCTGCAGCGGCTTTTCCTACGGCATGGGCTTTGACGACGAGGAGCATGCAGGCGACAAAGCGCTCGACATGGAAGGATTAAAGGTTGTTGTTGATGAGGACAGCATCAAATATTTGAACGGCCTAGTTATCGATTTCAAGGAATCGGCAATGGGTGGAGGCTTCACCATCGAGAATCCGAATGCCAGCGCTACATGCGGCTGTGGATCTTCATTCCGCACAGCAAGCGATGCAGGCAAGCCAGCTGCTGCTGGCGAGTGTTAATCGGTCAGCCATTATGAATTGTATCTTCCGGAAAGCTCATCGAATCGATGGGCTTCCCGGAAGATTTTTTTGTTCGTTTCTTAGCTTTACGTCTATCGATCAATCATCTTGGGGGATATCAGCGTATGAAATTTATTCATGATTATAGACATTTTATCGAAGTCGGTTGCTCGTCGTGCGGCAGAAAGCATACGATTCCCAAAGGAAGCTATAACCTAACGATGCAAGGCTATACCTTTCATTCTCCCTTAATCTGCCCTTGCGGTCATACGGCAAGCGCAGCCGGCAAGGAGAAACGAACATGGACAAGCAAGGCCGAGAACAGTGCAATACCGAAGCGGAATAAAGCAACGACAGTCAAAATGCTGTTAGTCATCGGGTTCGTTATCGTATTTTTCGCAACGGAAATGACCTATATGTTTCATTCGTAAGCCATTTGAAAAAAAATTGTGCGGCATTTGAATAAAGGAATTAAAAAACGGACAAGATAGTGTTGACGGTGTGAAGAGAGGTGTGGTTCCGTTGGACCTTTTGGTGCTAGGACTGCAGGAGGAACTTATTTAATCACTAAGCTTTTTTGAAAGCGAGGGGATTGTGTCGCAGAGACAATCTGAACACACACGCCATAAGCAATCCCTTAAAACAGGATTGTGAAAAAGCGGTGCCCAAGTATTCTTAATATTGTGAAGTGTTAGATGCGAAGAGACTCATACGATCAAACACCGTCGGAGAAGGAGCCTGTCAAAGGGCTCCTTTTTTCTATGCTTCCCTTGCAATAATTCAGGGAATTCCCTGACATACAAAGCTTAGGTACCGATTTATAATGAAGCGATAGGATAGTCCGACATTCCTTAAGGAGGCGTGCCAATGAACACGGTTGAATCGGCTATCGCTGCCTGCATCGATCGGCTTCAATTAGATACAAACAGTGATTTCGCTATACTTGGCATGATGGATCCGAGCGGACGCAGGCTGCGTTGGTCACGTTCGGCGGGCCGGACAAGCGAACGAACGAACCTCGTTGAGCAGAAGGCCACAGCAGGGCTGTCAGGCAAAGCAATCCGCTCAGGCAGACAGGCAGCGGCGAATGCGGCAATGTCGGATCGGGAGCGATTCAAGCTTGGCGAGCCGATATTGTTGACGGAGCAGCTTAGAATTGCCGTCAGCGTTCCAATTGCGATAAATAATAAGATAAGCGGCGTTGTGCTAATAGGCAGGCGCTCAGATAGCAGCTACCTTGCAGATGAGCTCAAACAGGCCACTCATGCCGCTATAGAACTGGCGTCCTTGCTGGAATAAGGACGCCTTTTGTTTGTTATAGGCGCTTCATATGGCAATGTAAGGTATAATAGCGATAAAAGAACAGGCGTGGAATAGGCCATTAGGCGAGGAGAATACATAATGATTAAGCTGCTGATTTGTGATGATCATGCGATGGTTAGATCCGGCTTGGCGATGCTGCTGCACGGCAAGCACGGCATTGATGTTGTAGGGGAAGCATCGGAAGGCGATGAAGCGATAGCACTTGCGAAGCAATTGCTGCCGGATGTGGTGTTGATGGATCTTAGCATGCCGCACGGCAAGGATGGCATGACTGCGACTACGGAATTGAAGCAGCTGCTGCCGGAAACGGCGGTTCTTATTCTAACGATGCATGACGATGACGAATATCTGTTCAGAGCGATTCATATCGGAGCCTCTGGTTATATTCTGAAAAACGCGCCGCATGATGAGCTGTTGTCCGCTATTCAATCGGTAGCTCAAGGAAATGCCTACTTATATCCAACCGCTACGAAACGGCTAATGAGCGAATATTTGGTGAAGCTGAACCAAGGCGGCGCGGATCAAGGACCCTATGACACATTATCGGAGCGGGAGAAGGAGATTCTTGGCTGGATAGCCAAGGGCTACTCAAACAAAGAAATAGCCGAAAGCTTGATTATTAGCGTCAAAACGGTGGAAACGCATAAAAGCCATGTCATGGATAAGCTAGGGCTTAGAACGCGGCCGGAACTGATCAAATTCGCGCTCAAGAAAGGACTGCTGAATTTTGAATAAGCACAGCGACAAGCACTACGCCCAAATTATTGGCTCGGATGTCAATTATCTGCTGTCTGTCCTTGAGAACGAAATCGACGATAAATCGATGCTTGCACAAGTGAATCAGTCACTGAAACAGCTGGCCGACGTAAAGTTTGCACTCGATGAATCCTCCATTGTCGCGGTTACGGACCATAAGGGAAAGATTGAATACGTCAACGATAAATTTTGCGAAATTTCCCAATATAGCCGTGACGAGCTGCTAGGAAAGGATCACCGCATCATTAATTCCGGGTATCATGGGCGCGAGTTCTTCCGCGAGCTGTGGGAAGTGATATCCGCTGGCGAGGTATGGCGCGGAGAAGTCAAAAATCGCGCGAAGGACGGAAGCTTTTATTGGGTGAACACGACCATTGTGCCATTTCTTGATGAGGAAGGGAAGCCTTATCAGTATTTAGCGATCCGCAGCGAGGTGACGCAAAGAAAGCGGGCCGAGCAGGAGCTGAAGGAGATGATGGTTAAGGTCATCGAGATACAAGAGGATGAGCGCAAACGAATTTCAAGGGAGCTGCATGATGGGATCGGTCAAGGCTTATTTTCGCTGCTTATTCGGCTGGACCGTTTAATAAGCGATCATAACGGACTATACGAGCTGCAGGTACTACGCAGCGATGTATCCGGTATGATGGAGGATATTCGCGGCTTAGCGTGGGAGCTTCGTCCTTCCGTCCTTGATGACCTGGGAGTGGTACCCGCTATAAGAACGTATACCGATAATTATTCGCAGCATTTCGGCATTCGCATCCTGCTGCATTGCAATCTGAAGTGCCGGCTGGGCATTATGAAGGAAACGGCGATTTACCGCGTTATTCAAGAGGCGCTAACGAATATTGCCAAATATGCGGATGTTGCGGAGGCAGAGGTCGTGATCGAGGAGCTGCCAACGAAGGTGGTAATCCGCATAGTGGATGGCGGACATGGGTTTATTGCCTCGGAAGCGCAGCGAGGCGTAGGCTTATTCAGCATGGAGGAACGTGCCCGGAGTATTGGCGGCCAGCTGGATATAACGTCACAGCTGGGCAAAGGAACGACGGTGCAGCTTGTTGTTCCTAAAGAAGCGAGCAAGGTTCACTCGCAAGGCGCAACATAAGGAGGAATGAAAGGACATGTACCGTATTCTGATTGTGGAGGACGATGATAAGATTGCGTCCATCCTGAAAAATAATATGGACAAGTATGAGTTCGAGGCTTCGGTCGTTACGCAGTTTCGCGATATTATGCCGGAATTTATAGCTGCTAACCCGCAATTAGTGCTGCTGGATATTAATTTGCCTTTCTTTGACGGCTACTATTGGTGCAGGCAAATCCGGATGCGTTCAAGCATTCCAATTATTTTCATATCCGCACGCGCGGGGGAAATGGATCAGGTCATGGCGATTGAAAACGGTGGCGATGACTATATTACGAAGCCTATTCATTTGGATTTGTTGATGGCGAAGGTGAAAAGCGTATTTAGGCGCTCATACGGGGAATATGCGGCGCCAAGCTCAGCGGCTTCGAGCGGATTAGAAGGCCAGTCGCTTGGGGAGCTAGCAGCAGGAGGCCTTCGTCTTTATTTGGCCCGGAATGAGCTTGCGTGGAAAGGGCAGCGTGTAGAGCTTACGAAAAATGAGCAGCTGCTGGCTGAATGCTTCATGAAGCAGCCAGGCATTGTCGTATCACGCGAGCAATTGCTTGAGGCGTTATGGGATGACGTGCAATTTGTTGATGACAATACGTTAACGGTCAATGTGACTAGGCTCCGCAAGAAGCTGGAGGAGCTTGGTCTTCCTAAAGCGATAGAGACGGTGCGAGGACAAGGCTACAAATTGAACATGGCAGAGGAAACGCCGCGATGAGAGGGCTGTCGCTGGCGTTGTTTTTGCGTGATCGTCTGCTGTTTATATTTATGGCATTATTGCTGCTATTGTTGTCTGTCAGCATGCTGCTGCTTGAGCGGGAGCGCTATCCCGGTCTCGTAGAGCTTGGAGTGGTGTATTATTTCATTGTGCTGGGCTTATTCTTTCTTGGCACGTGGCTCGCGGTCGACTATGCTCGCCAGCGTGCTTATTTCAAGCAATTAATTGAAGCTATATCTCGATCGGATGAGCTGCAGGCTACGAGGATCATCCAATCAACCGTGACACRGGAGCAGAAGCTTGTCTCCAAAATGCTCGAAGAGCAGAACCGAGCTTACTTGAACGAGCTGGGCAAGTATCGCCGGCAGCAGGAGCTTCACAACCACTTTGTTCTCCAATGGGTGCATCATATGAAGACACCTGTTTCTGTCGTTGATTTGCTGGCGCAGGAAGCGCTGCAAAAAACGGCGTCTACACAGGAGGAGCAGCGCTCGCTTGCCCTTAGCTTGCAGGAGGAGACGGACCGGATGTCGCGCGGTCTTGAGATGATGCTTTATACGGCAAGACTCGAAAAGTTCGAAATCGATCTGCATGTGGAGCGCACTCCTCTTCATGAGCTGGCAAGGCAGGTCGTAAACGCGCATAAGAAGCTGTGCATCCGTCATTCTATTTTTCCGCGTATAGAAGGCGAGGCTTGGGTGGAGACCGATGAGAAGTGGATGACGTTCGTTTTGAACCAGTTCGTTAGCAATGCCATTAAATACAGCAAAAGCAAGCCTGGCCCCAAGAAGCTCGTTTTCACTCTGGAGGATTTCACCAATGGCGGCGGGAGCCTGAAGGTGACAGATGATGGAATCGGTATCGCCTCTCATGAGCTGCCGCGAATATTTGATCCGTTTTTCACGGGCGAGAACGGACGAACGACGGGAGAATCGACAGGGATGGGACTATATTTGGCCAAGCAGGTTTGTACGCGGCTGGGTCATGAGATGAGTGCATCCTCGGTGATAGGCGAGAGTACGACGATGACGGTGACATTCAAGCCGCGAGGCATCCATATATTGAAAAGCTCAAGTGACGGCAAGCTGGATACGTGACAACTTTGTAAGGTTCCAAGCGCGCGATTGAAAGGGAAATCGATGGGTCAAAGCTTCCCTCCCGTCTATACTAAGGATATTGAAGGAATGGACTTGGATAGATTCGGGGAGGAAGAAAGCAATGAGTGTACTTAAAGCACAAGGGTTAGGCAAAATATACAGCAGCAAAGGCAATGTAGCGTATAAAGCGCTTGAGGATATTGAGCTGCAGGTGGAGGCAGGAGAATTCGTAGGGGTAATGGGCCCGTCAGGGAGCGGGAAGACGACGCTGCTTAACCTGCTGTCTACGATCGACCGTCCTACCTCAGGCGCGCTTGAAATAAACGGTATTAATCCAAGCAAATTGAGTGACCAGAAGCTAGCCTTGTTCCGTCGTCGCGAGCTTGGCTTCGTATTTCAGGATTTCAATCTCTTGGACACGTTATCGATCAAAGAAAATATTATTCTGCCGCTCGTGCTTGATGGGATAGCGCCAAAGCAAATTGAACAAAAACTGAATACGCTCGCCGAGCTGCTGCAAATACAACCGATTTTGGGCAAACGAACCTATGAAGTATCAGGGGGCCAGAAGCAGCGAGCAGCGATTGCGCGGGCCATCATCCATCAGCCTTCGCTCGTGCTTGCGGATGAGCTTACTGGAAATTTGGATTCCAAGTCCGCCAAGGATGTCATGGATTCGCTTAAGGACTTGAATGAGCGCTTTAAGGCTACGGTGCTTATGGTAACGCATGACCCATTCTCCGCGAGCTATTGCCAGCGGATCGTGTTTATTAAGGACGGCAAATTTTTCTCGGAAATTCGCCGCGGCTCAAACCGGCAGGCTTTTTTTCAACAAATTTTAGATGCGCTCAGCGTGCTGGGAGGTAATTTCGATGACGTTCCGTTCGCTCGCGCTTAGCAATATCCGGGGGAACTGGCGGTCATACAGCGCATTTTTTCTGAGCAGCGTGTTCTCCGTTATGATCTTCTATATTTATGCGGCGTTTCTCTATCATCCAGGCGTTGAAAGCGGCCATATTATGGCGGCTTCGAAGATTCGTATGGGGATGGTATTCTGCGAATACATTATCGTTATCTTTTCATTCCTATTCGTGCTGTATTCGAATTCGGCTTTTTTGAAAACGAGGCAGCAGGAATTCGGCTTGTTCTCCTTATTCGGCATGACAAAGGCTCAATTGCGCAAGCTTGTTATTTATGAGAATGCCGCGATTGCAATCATAGCGATCGTTGTTGGAATTGGGCTCGGCATGCTGTTCAGCAAGCTGTTTTTTATGGCCTTGACAGTACTCCTGAAAGTAGAAGAATCCATACCGTTCGCTGCGCCGTTTAAAGCCATCGGACTGACGGCAGGCGGTTTTTTCGTCCTATTTATGGTCATTTCCGTAGGGACGGCGCTGCGTATCGGCCGCACAGAAATTGTAGATCTTCTGAAAGCCGCGCGAAAGCCGAAGGGAGAGCTCGTGTTTTCACGCTGGTTGGTTGCCGTCGCTGTTTTCTGTCTTCTAGCGGCTTACGGAATGGCATTCATTATGGATAGCGGAACGTTTCTTGTATTGGCGTTGCCTATACTTGTTACCGTAATCATCGGAACGTATTTCCTATTTACCCAGCTCAGCATTTTATTGCTGCGTTTCATCCAGAAGCGATCCGCTTTGTACTATAAGCGCACAAATATGATCGTTTTCGCGCAGCTCGGTTATAAAATTAGAGACAATGCGCGTATTTTGTTTATCGTTTCAATTCTGAGCGCGGTCATTATGACGGCGCTGGGTACCGTGTATATTTTGCAGGTCGGCTCGAAACAAAATTTGCTTTACGGTTCTCCATACACGCTAGCCTTTAGCGAAAAAGGGCTTCATACCCATGATGTGATCGATCCGGCTGAGCTGAAACGCATTGTGGCCGAGGACGGTTACACGATTACGCAAGAATCGATAGCAGCAGGCGTACTCATTCATAAGTATATGATGCAATGGGGCAATCAAAAGCCTTGGGAGGCGCAAGACGATGCATTAATCATATCAGCCACAGACTACAACCGACTTGCTGCATTCAACGATCAGCCTAGTCTTCATCCCGAGAGCGGGAAGGCGACGCTTGTTACGCAGTTTATCGGAAAGGAGAAAAAGAGTGGCGTAGTTAGTGGGATTATTAACGGCAATCAAATGGAGATCCAGGTTGGCGGCGTGCTGGAAGCGAATGTCATGAACTGGCTTAACAGCAATTATTATACGTTCGTAATGGATGATTTCTCTTACATGGAGCTGCGCTCAAGCGTACCGGAAGATCAATTATTTACGATGTACGGCTACGAGCTGCGAAATTGGGAGAATTCATCAGAAACGGCAGCAAAGCTAAGCATGCTGGTTCCCGAAGCGTTTCAAGGCCAGACGGATTTTCAGCGCGCTGACCGATTGAAGGATATCAATGAAGCGGTGTCCTTGACGCTGTTCATCGGCATGTTCATAAGCTTGCTGTTCTTTATCGCTTCCGGCAGCATGATCTATTTCAAGCTGTTTACAGAGCTGCAGGACGATCAAGCCCAGTTTAAGGCGTTGACTCGAATTGGGATGACGAGGGGAGAGATTCGGAGAATCGTCGTCACGCAGGTTGGCATCGTGTTTTTTGTTCCCGTAGCGGTAGGCATAGCCCACGCGTTGTTCGCGATGAAGGCGCTCGATAATATGATGCAATCCTCCAATTGGATATATTCCTTTATCGTAATTGGCATTTATATTGCGATGCAGACGATTTATTTCCTCGTTGCGTGCAGCAGCTATATGAAGAGCATGCTTCGCGGAGCAAGTGCTTAATGATTTTATATGCAAAAGGCTTCTTTCTCAAAAATAGAGAAGGAAGCCTTTTTTCATTGTTGAGCCGTATTTATCGGCAAGTGAAAGTGGTAATCTGTCTCAAATCTATTCCCATATACATCCAGGATCTTCCGAACCAGCGAAAGCCTGCCACAGAGTTCCGGCCTACGAATACAGGGAAAAACCAAAAGCCTTGGCCATTCCTGAGCCAAACATAGGTGTTGCGAAACAAGCATCCGGATATAGCGCCGGGATCAACAGCGAACAGCGAAGCGGAAGGCTGCTGCGGCGTAAACGAAGGGGGCGGGGAGGTCGGCATCATGCCCGGTTGTCCCTGCGGTCCCTGAGGTCCCTGCGATCCAGGTCCTTGTGGTCCCTGAGGTCCCTGCGGACCGAAAGGTCCGAACTGGCCAAACGGTCCAAGCGGACCCGGAGGTCCGGGAGGAGGCAAAAATGACATGCTTTATCACTCCTAATTAGTTGGGCTAGAGCATATTATGCAGCAGCAATGAACAAGGTTTGGGCGATAACACCGTTTCCACTATAATGCCTGTCGATCCTTCCCTCAGCCTACCCTCTATTTAGTCAGCCAATCTTCTCTTGTCTATCCCTAAGTTTCAGCAAGGAGTATAAAACCGTTTATTATGACCACATTGAATAATAAGAAGTCGAATATTAAGTGAGGCGCAGCATGAAGAATACGGAGCAAAGCATACCAAAAGAGGATGGACCAGCAAAGGAAAAAGTGCCTCCCTCCATCTCACTTACCTTAAAAGAATTTGAGAATTGCGCGGATGTCATCTACCGAAGCCTGCCCAATATTGCGCTGGAAATGGTGTACTTTGACCATTTAACGGGAAGAGAGGAATTCACGCGCGAAATTGCTATTCCATTCGGATCGGCAGAAGAGCAGGAAGTGTCCCAAATGCTCGAGAGGTCCCAATTTATCGAAATAGCGGATTCAGATGCTCTTATCAAAGAAATATTAAACGGCTCTGTAGCCCTTTTCTTTCATGATAAATGTTATGCGATTCATCTCTATAAACCGGAATCCCGTTCCATTCAAGAATCGGAATCGGAGGTCGTCATAACAGGCCCGCATGACTCCTTCGTGGAGACTGCTTCTTTGAATTTGTCGTTGATCAGGCGCCGCGTCAAAAGCTCGCGGTTGAAGGTTATTAAATGCGAGGTCGGCGAGGTAACGAGTACGAATGTATTTATCCTGTATATGGACGGGCTCGCCAATATGGAATATGTACAGGAATTTATTAAGCGGGTTGAGCTGATTGA
The DNA here is from genome assembly GCF_052115165.1 of Paenibacillus sp. 2TAB23. Taxonomy (NCBI): domain Bacteria; kingdom Bacillati; phylum Bacillota; class Bacilli; order Caryophanales; family Paenibacillaceae; genus Paenibacillus; species Paenibacillus sp. 2TAB23. Next base: position 199,925 of record NZ_JBFRGD010000011.1, on the reverse strand, counting down.
AATGGACGCCATCCATGACGCGAATATGTTGGTCCAGTGCATCGATGATGACCCCAATTCGATATTCCCGCAGTTTCCGACGACAGAAAGAGCGGACGCCGCTGTATCGAAGCTGGTTGCGGGCCGGATCGTCGCAATCGTCGATGGAAGTCCTTCTGTGATCTCGGCTCCTGCTTCCTTCTTTGAATTTTTCTCGTCGCCGGACGACTATTATCAAAGATGGGCATTAGGTACGGCAACAAGAGTGCTGAGGTTTGCTGCATTTATCGTTACGATTACCTTTACGGCTTTGTACGTTTCCGTGACTACGTTTCATTATGAAATGATTCCGGAGGATTTATTGCTTACCTTAACAGAGTCTCGGAGCAGGGTACCGTTTCCGCCTATTTATGAAGCGCTGCTGCTGGAGGTTACAATCGAGCTGCTGAGAGAAGCGGGCGCAAGGCTTCCTACTAAAATCGGACAAACGATCGGTATCGTTGGCGGTATCGTCATTGGGCAAGCAGCCGTGCAGGCAGGCTTGACCAGCAACATCCTAATCATAGCGGTCGCGTCTTCGGCGATCGCCTCCTTTGTCATTCCAAGCTACATGATGAGCGCTTCCATACGGCTTGCCAGGTTTGGCCTCATTATTTTGGCAGGCTTATTAGGCAACTTCGGATTGATGCTGGGACTTGCGCTAATGGTCGTTCATCTATCGGGATTGACAAGCCTGAAGAGCTCGTATTTAACACCGATTGCTCCAATTAACTTACAAGATTGGCGGGATACGTTTATCAGAGCGCCATTCTGGATGCTTAAAGAGAGGCCTAGCCAGTCAAAATCGACTAACAAAGTGAAAAATAAAATGAGGCAATAAAGGGAAGTGTCCGATCATTGAATGAGAAATTGCATCCATTTCATATTATGATATTAATCTATATGAACCAAACTGGGGTAGTCATCATGAGTCTTCCCCGCTTGCTCGCTGAAAATTTCGGTTATAACGGTTGGCTGGGCGTTTTTCTCATCTCGCTGGTTGTGAACCTGAATATCTTTATCATTTCGATCGTCTATCGGTTAGGGAAGGGGAAATCTATCTTTCAAATAATGGAAAGATCACTTCCCCGTGTGATTACCTTTCCAATCTATGTCATTCTCATTGGAGTATGGTCATTGACGGGTTGTATGGTGATCAAAAACTATGTGTATATTTACCAAATCATATCTTATAACACGACGCATGCGATGCTTCTGAAATTGCTGATTGATATTATTGCCTATCTGCTTGTCATAAAAGGCATCTACACGATTTCAAAAGCGGCAACCAGCTTTTTTTGGATTACCATCTGGATGGTTTTTCTCCAGCTTTTTTTCATTAAAGATTTCCAATGGGAGAGGCTGACTCCTTTTCTGTTTAAAGGGGATACTCACTTCTTGACGGGCAGTTTTTTGGTTTTTACCGCTTTTATTGGCTATGAGCTTTGCTTCATGCTTTTCCCTTATGCGGAAAACCATAAGAAATTTATTAAATCCATATATATAGGTAATGGGATAACCACGCTTTCCTATTTGGTTTTTTGTTTGATTTGCTTTGGTTTTTATAGCTACGATCAACTAAGGAACATGATGTACCCGCTGTTGGATTTATTGTCTTACATTCGTTTGCCCTTTATCGAGCGTATTGAAAACTTATTGTTTGGGTTCTTCTTGTTTACTACGATTGTATCTGTCGTGATGTATTCATGGTCAGCCCAAGAAACATTCGCTAGAATCGTTCCCAAAGCCAATAAGAAGATGTTGGCTTTAATTATTCTAGCCTTTGGATACGCCGTGGCATGGTTCCCGGACACGCTCTCGGAAGTCGGGCAGTGGCTGCAATATTTGGGCTATGCAGAGCTAGGAATAGCTATTGGCTTGCCGCTTCTGCTGATTCTTATCCTTGTGATTCATAAAGGAGCCAAACCATCTTGAGGACATTGCCCAAAGCAGCGGCATTTCTACTTGTGATCGTTTTAGTTACAGGCTGTGGTGACCAGCGCATACTGGAAAAGCAAGGCTTTATTCAATCGACGGGCTATGATTTAAATGAAACGAAGAACAACGAAGAGGATAATCGATTGATGATTACCGTTGATATTCCCAAAGCGGATCCGGAGCAGCGAATGCAAAGGGAAACGTTGACAACCATAGCTCATTCGAGCAAGGAAGCTAAAATATTATTTGCGGGTCAAACCGAGCTCTCTTTGGTCAGCGGACAGCTTAGGAGTACTTTGTTCGGTTTGAGTCTGGCCAAAAGGGGAATTTGGCAGCACATCGATACACTCGTTCGGGACCCGGCGATCTCGCAAAGAGTGAAAATAGTCGTCGTGAACGGGAGAGCGCATGATTTACTCGTTCGAGACTACCCACAGCATCCAAGGGCAGGCCAGTATATAGACAGGATGCTGGAAAAAGAATCGACCTCGATGAACATCCCTTTGGTAACGATCTATGACTTCACTAGAGACTACTTCGATGACGGCATAGAACCGATCGCTCCGATAATTAGAGAGAGTAAGAAAAACATTTCGTTCGATGGTGTCGCTCTATTCAAAAAGGATCGATATATAACGAAAATCGACGCTAAACAATCGCTTATTTTCTCCATGATGAAACATAACTTTAAAAAAGGAGAAGTCAGCATGGAGCTTGGCGACGGGAGCAAGAAGCAAGAGCGTCTTCTTTTCAGTTCCATCATCAATGACCGCGATGTCAAAGTGAAGCGCAGTGCAAAGGGGAAATTCAATATTCAAATCAATATCGTTGTTAAAGGTTCTGTGTTGGAATATTCGGGTATTCATGAAATTAGCAAAGATGAGGATCGCAAAAAAATAGAAAAGCTAATGGCTGAATATGTTGAGAGGGAAGCAGCAGCGCTCATGGAGACCATGCAGAAGCACAATGTCGATAGCCTTGGAATCGGGAAGAACATCAGAAACAGCATGAGCTACGAGGAATGGAAAAAGTTGGATTGGGACAAAGTGTATTCGAATGCAGATATCCGAATCTCGACTAGAATCGTTATTAAGGACTTTGGCAAATTCAAATAACAAGGGATCGCAGATAACGTCTGCGATCCCTTGTTCACATTATGAATGACTTTTATTCGTCAATGGTTAGACGTTCCGTGCGCAGATCACTGCATCTTGATCCAGGCGCGGTAGAGCAGGAATAGCTCACTTGGCTGCTAAAATCGAGAAGCGTGAGACGATAGCCGTGCTTGGCACCGGTATCGATTCCGATTTTGCTGTGTCCATGCCAAATGCTGCCTGGGATGGCTTTCAGCTTGAACGTAGGCGTATGTCCGAAAATAATGATGTAAGGCTTGCAATCGTCATGCTCTGCCAGATTATTATGAATAAACGCATCACGGATTTCGGTTAGATCCTGCCTGCTCTGCTCAAGCAGAGAAACGCCGGGGCGTATGCCCGCATGGACAAATAAATAAGGAGCCTCCAGATGATAGAAAGGAAGCTCTTGCAGCCAATTCTTGACGCTAGGCTCAAGCAGGCGAGCATTCGAATCGGAGGCTAGCAGCCGCAGCTCTTGGTTGCCGGCCAATGCATGAGCCCCACGCGCAACAAGCTGCCGGATTACGGGTAATGTGCTCCATGTCGCTCGGTCATCGGCATTGATATAATCGCCGAGCAAGATCAGCCTGTCTTGCGCAGGGTTGTAAGCTGCCTCCTGAAGCAAGAGCAGAAGCTCTTCCTGACAGCCGTGAATATCGGAAATGGCTAGAAGTCGATTGTCTGTACGGGCTGGTGTAATCAATAGCATCGACTACCTTTCTTCTTCAATAGGGTATAAAAAAGCTGATTGCACGGGCAGCTTCACGCTTAGCTTCTCGCCTGGCTCAAGCGGGGTTGCGTGAACGAGATAAAGCTTCTGACCGCAAGCGGTATGAGCGACTGCACGCCATCTGTTGCCTTCAAACGTACAATGGCTAACATGGAGATGAATGATGCTGCTATTAATGTCTGATTCGTCTGATGCAGCAGGTGTGGCATCGGAGTCTATCTCGGCAACTGCTGAATGCCTCTCGATAATGACGGCTTCCTCTGGACGGAACATGACGATGCCTTTCTCGTTATGGCCCAATTGAGGCATGTCAGGAGGCTGCAAGCCATATATACGGGAAGCACCTATCTGCACAGCATAGCCTTTCTCATCTTGTATGATTGAACCGCGAAGGCCGTTGATGGCGCCTAGCAACGAAGCCGCCCAGCGGCTGGCTGGCCTTGTAAAGCATTGCTGCGGCGTTCCGATTTGGTCGATCTGCCCGTCGCGCAGAATGAGCAGCCGATCCGCCATCGCAAAGGCTTCCTCAGGATCATGCGTGACATGGAATACGCTCATGCCCAGCTGCCGGAACAAATAGGCCATTTCCGTACGCATTTCAACGCGCAGGCGCATGTCAAGGTTCGAGAGCGGCTCATCGAGCAGCATAAGACGCGGCCTTGTCGCAATTGCTCTGGCGATGGCCACGCGCTGCTGCTGTCCGCCGGAAAGCTGAGGCGGGAGTCTGCGCTCCAGTCCTTCGAGGTGGAGCATGGCGAGCAGCTCCTGCACGCGCTGCTGAATGCCTGTTTTGGTCAGCTTGCTTCTCTTTAGCCCGTATGCAATGTTGTCGTAGACATTCATATGCGGCCATAATGCATAATCCTGAAAAACCATATTAACGCCGCGCTTCTCCGGCTGCATCATGACAGAGGATGACGCGATTACATTTCCGGATAGGAGCAGCTGTCCGCTGTCAGGCTGTGATAAGCCTGCGACCAGCTGGAGAAGGGTGGATTTGCCGCAGCCTGAAGGACCTAGCACGCTTATGATTTCCCCTTCCCTCATATCGAAGGAAATGCCTTTGAGCGCCTGAAAGGAACCGTAGCTTTTCGTTAATTCCCTTGCGCTGAGCAGCGCTGGAACAGCTGGGGCAGTTTCCTTCTCGAGTGCAGGTGAAGGCGAGTATGCTGCTAATTCCGAAGGCTTCTGGTTGGGTTGCTGAACTGCGGATGTCATAGCTTTGCCTCCTTGCGGCGGAGCAGAAGCTCAATCGCCAATATGATAAGAATGACTACCGCAGATCCAAGTACGGTTGCCGCTGATGCGTAGCCGAAATTCAAATCCTCGAATGCTTTATTAATGGAAACGGGCAGCGTAAGGAAATTAGGCGGGAACAGGATCGAGTTGACCGCGAGATCAAATACGCTGGAGCCGAACGCGGCAAGGCCCGCGGACAGCAAGGCGCCGCGCACTAATGGTATGAGAATGAAACGAATTCGGCTTATGAACGTATCGCCTTGCAGTTGAGCGGCGGTCAGCAAGCTATTCGGCACTTTGGCCATAGCGCCGACCATCAGCCTGGTGATAACGGGAATAGCGCCTGCGATAGCTGCAAGCACTAGAATCCATGGGGTTCCATATAGAAGGAGCCCTATCTTGTCCAGCCATTTCTGATTCCAAACGAATATATATCCGATGCCTAGCACAACACCTGGAACAGCGAGCGTGACAATCGAGAAAACCTCGATGGTACGCTTGAATTTAAACTGCGAGTATGTGAGCACGTAAGCTGCGCAAAGGCCAAGCAGCAAACCAAGAAGGGCCGCGCTTCCCGCAATCATCAAGGAATGGGAGAGGCCCTTCAGCAGCAGGCTCGAGCTGTGGAACAGCTCTCGGTAATGGTCCAAAGTCAGATTGTTTATCGCAAAGCCGCCTGATTGCGTCTTGAAGACCGACATGAGCAAATTTGCGCCAAGCGGTATGCCGATGACGACTGCTAGGAACAACAGATTCAATCCGGTAAGCAGCCTGCCGTATTTACCGGCAGGCTTCGGGGTTGACCGTTCAGCACGCGCCGACAGGAAGTCGAAACGCGAGCGCCGCATCGCATAGAATTGAACGAACATGGCCATTCCGATTAGCAGGACGAGATAGAAGGAAAGAACACCAGCCATATCGAAGCGGATTGGCGATGTGTAGATGGCCGAATAAATGGAATAGGGCAGCGTAGGGAAACGGTAGACAGCGGCAATCGATGCCGGCAGCCCGAAATCGCCGATCGTATCCATGAACACGAGTGCGGCTCCCGCCCACACGGCTGGCAGAATCAGCGGCCCTTGAATCGTTCTCCACACGGTGAAAGCCGTTGCTCCCGACAGCCTTGCCGCATGGGAGAGCTGATCGACCTTCCACTCCAATGCGGCATATACGCTCAGATAAGCGAAAGGAAATTTGCTGAGCGTCATAATAAAGATGAGGCCGGCAGGCTGGAATACAGCGCCGGTGACCCAATCCCAGCCGAATGCTCCTACTGCAATCCCTCCTCTGGCCGCGAATAATACCCAGCCCTGCGCCAAAATAAAAGAAGGCGTGATGATGAGGAGCCATACTGCGCCATCAAGAAGCTTGGCTGTTCTAAATGACCAGTTGGCACGCACGGTAGCAAGCACCATGCCTAGCAAAGTCGCAAGCAAGGTCGTGCCTAAGCCGAGTACGATTGAATTCTCTAATGACTTCTGCCATAGCGGACGGTGGAAAATTTCAAGCAGCAGCGATAGGTTGCCAAGTTGCCAGTTGCCGAAGAAAACCCCGGGCAGCAGCACCTGAACGATGACGGCTGCCAAGGGATATAAGACAAGGATGAAGAGGAGGATACTGACGAACCAGCCTAATCGATCCTTCATGAGCGTATGCATGGCTTACTTCACAGACTGGTCGGCGAACCATTGCTTAATGGCTGCTTCGTTCTCGGATGCCCACGAAGCGTCGGCTGCAACGAGCTTCGCATCGGCTGCGCGGTCGGCTTTTGCATTCACGCCGTTTACGGAAGGCTGGAAGTAGCTTTCATCGCCTTGATCGATAAGAGCTTGCTGCGTTTTGGGATCAAGCAGAAATTCTACAAACGCTTTTGCTGCATTCGGATTCCCAGTATCCTTCTGAATCGCTGCTACCCTTACCGAAGCAGGGGCACCCTCTGCTGGCCAGATGATCTCGATTGGCTCATTTGCATTTTTCATCGCGTATGCATTGCTTTCCTGAAGGGCGGCAATTGAGATTTCACCGGCTGCAAGCGCCTTGACCACGTTAGGGTTTTTAGGATATACGCGCATTCCGTTGTCCATAAGCGAGCTGAAGAAGGCTTGGCCTCCGTCCATTGCTTTTTCCTTGAAAAACCAGGAAACGAACGGATATGCAGGTGCAGCGATCGCAGGGTCGGCCATGCCGATCATATTCTTGTATTTCTCATTAGCGAATTCCGCCCAGGTTTGAGGAGCATCCTCTGCTTTCACCATGTTTTTGTTGTATACGATCACGCCGGCTGCATGAGCGCCGGTTGGTACATACCATTGTTTCTCGGGCAAGAAGCCCTTTGCGAAGTCGGACAAGTTCGCGGCATTGCTAGGCGTCCAATCTTCAAGCAGCTGCCCGCTAGCACCAAGGCCGTGAATGGAAGGCATAGCATCGAGCCACAGCACATCCCAGTGCGGATTGCCTTTCTCTGCTTCTACGCGTGACATTATTTCTGCGCCGTTTCCGACTACGACCTCCATTTTATAGCCAGTTGCTTCCTCGAACAAAGGAGCGATGATGCTGTCAAAATCATTCAAATAAACGGTTAGCGTTCCTTTATCCGCTGGCGGGGTTGCTGCTGCTTCGGATTCAGGCGAAGGGGCGGTTGTTTGTACATTTTCCGCATTTCCTGCTGCGTCGTTAGCTGCGTTTCCCGTACTGCCGCATGCGGCAGTCAGAGCGGTCAATCCGGCAACCAATACCGTCCCTAACCAGCGTTTCCCATTTGTTTTCATTCTTATTATTCCCTCCACTATCTGTTTTGCTTTCTATTTCACTCTACCAACCGTTTGTCAGATGATTGTTAACGCGATGTCTAGAAATTGTTAAATGTATTCGATATATATTGATCTATTTATAGATTTAATCTATATTATTTGAAAAATGCCGGAGAAGGTGCATACATGAATGTGCAGCAGCTGCATGTGTTTATGGAGGTCTGCTCGGGAAGAACGTTAGCTGATGCGGCAGTCAAGCTTGGCTTGAAGCAGCCGACGGTCAGCTTCCATCTGAGAAAGCTTGAAGAGGAGCTTGGGGTTACCTTATTTCGCAAGCAGTCTAGAAGCTTGCAGCCGACGGAAGCTGCTGCGGATTTATTGCCGTACGCGAGGAAAATCGTGTTTCTCGTAGAAGAAGCAAAGCTAACGATGCTGGAACGAAGGGAGAAAGGAGAAGGCCGTCTGCGCCTAGGGGCGAGCTATACGCCTGCTACGTATGTATTGCCGCCGCATCTGGCCGCCTACCGTCAGCTATACCCAGGTGTCAACCAGCAGCTTACCGTGAAGCAGGCACGGGCAGTGCTGTCCATGCTGCGCAGCTATGAGATCGACGTAGGCATCGTTTCCCTTAGCGATTCACCGCAAGAGGGGCTTGTCGTGCAGCTCCTTGTTGCCGATGAGCTTAAGCTGCTGCTCGCCCCGCAGCATGCGCTAGCTAATCAACGTCAGGTCAGCTTAGATGAGATGAGGAATGAAACGTTTCTTCTCCATGAGACGGGCTCAACCTCACGGACCTTGTCCGATGAGTGGGCAAACGCAGTTGGGCTGAAGTGGGTGAGCGTCATGGAGCTCGGCGCGATCGAGACCATTAAGGAAACACTGAAATGCAATATGGGAATCGGCATTTTGCCGCATCGCAGCGTGAGACGCGAGATTGAAGCGGGTGAGCTGGTTATGCGCGATTTGCCGCAGTACGTGAATCGTAGGCATATTTGCCTCGCTTACCGGGAGGAAGAGCAGCTATCGCCGCATGTACGCTCTTTTATCGCATTTATGAGGCGTGCTTTTGTATCCGATGGTAAGCTATAGCTAATAAAGGCAAGGAGGCGACGATATGGGAAATATGACGGGCAAAACGGCAGCTGTTACAGGAGCGAATTCAGGAATGGGCTTGGCGACTGTCGTGGAATTGGCTAAGCTGGGAGCGCATGTTGTCATGATCTGCAGAAGCAGAGAAAGGGGGGAGCAAGCTTTGGAGCAAGCAAAGAAACAGAGCGGAAGCCCGGAGATTGAGCTTATGCTTTGCGATTTGGGCTCCTTTGCAAGCATCAGAACGTTTGCTGCTGCGTTCAAGCAGAAGCATGCCCGTTTGGATGTGCTTGTCAACAATGCGGGTGTCGTGTCGCTTAAGCGGCAATTGACGGCAGACGGCCATGAATCGCAGCTTGGCGTGAATCACTTGGGGCATTTTTTGCTGACGCATGAGCTGCTGGAGTTGATCAAGCTGGCACCGCAAGGCCGAATCGTCAATTTATCCTCAGGTGCACACAAAGCGGGGAAAATCCATTTTGATGATCCGACCTTGGCTAAGGGCTATAACGTCGTAAAGGGGTATGCGCAATCGAAGCTTGCCAATATTTTGTTTACAAAGGAGCTGGCGAGGCGTCTCGCGGATACGAACGTTACCGTCAATTGCGTACATCCCGGTGCTGTGGCGACTAATATCGGCGTAGATAGAAATACAGGCTTCGGCAAAACGGTGCACCGGCTTCTCAAGCCTTTTTTCCGAACCCCGCTTGAAGGCGCGGCAACGGCCATTTATTTGGCAGCGAGCGACGAAGCCGCCGGTCTGAATGGACATTATTTGATTGACAACAAGATCGTTGCCACTTCAGGCAAAACAACGGATCCTGAGCTGGCTCACCGGTTTTGGACATGGAGCGAGAAGCAAGTCGGGCTTACATAATGCTGAAGGAAGAGGCAACACTAAGGCAGACCGGATCTCATATCTTCGGAGGTGTCGCTTTTTTATGAAGCATTTGATTATTTATTGCCATCCTAATCCAGACAGCTTTAACAATGCGATTGTCGATGCGTTTATCGGTTCGCTGAAGACGGAAGGCCATGAGGTCGTCGTAAGGGATTTGTATGCGATGCGCTTCGATCCCGTGCTGAAGGCGAGCGACTTCGAAGCATTGCGCGAGGGCAAAACGCCTACTGACATCAAGACCGAGCAGGAGCATGTGAAATGGGCGGATGCATTCACGATGGTGTACCCGATCTGGTGGACAGGACTCCCGGCGCTGATTAAGGGATATATCGATCGCGTTTTTTCTTACGGCTTCGCTTATGCTTACGGGGAGAACGGAGACATCAACAAGCTGCTTTCAGGCAAAAAGGGACTTATTATCAATACGCATGGCACGCCTTCTGAGATTTACAGCCGAACGGGCATGTATGACGGTCTCAAAATGACGTCAGATACCGGTATTTATGAGTTCTGCGGCATTAAGCCCGTAGGGCATATCTTTTTTGGCAGCGTTCCGCAAACTGATGACGATGCTCGCAAGCAAATGTTGGAGGAAGTCAAGAGCAAGGCGATTAGCTTATTTGAATAATGAGGTTGTGAAGAGCCGTTCGCGATGCCGCGAGCGGTTCTTTCAGCATTTTATCCGCTCGTGTTTTGCATGTGCTGCTTGTCCTCCTCGCTTATCAGGAGTATGATAAATGGCAAAAACGAGCAGTAAAAGAATGGGAGATTCAGCATGAGATCCGGCATACGCGCCAAATTGTTCGCAAGCTTCTCGGTTGTGATCATCGCTTCCCTGTCTATCGTAAGCATACTTTGGTACAACAAATATTACGATAGCCAGCGAGAATCGGCGGAGAGCTTTATGTCACGCACGATACTGGATGCGAACAAGAGCTTTGAGCTCACATTGAAGGATATCGATTATATCAGTACGATCATTTCTTTGAATAAACCGAATGTCATTGATATGCTGCTGCCAGATGCGACGGAAACGTTGATCGAACGGCTCGAAAAGGACCGAAAGCTCGACAATTTCATTTCGAGCCTGTACGGCTACAAATATTACATATCGAGCATCCTCGTCGCAAGCATCGGAGGGCGCAGCTATGCGCAGGGATCCACGGTGCCTGCCGATGAATTCATGCGCTCAAGCTGGTACGAGCAGCTTCTTAAGCAGCGGGGCAATAAAGTATTTATTACGACGCATGCCAATACGAAGCTGAATAAGGTGTCCGCCTATTTGAACCAAAACGTCGTATCGATCTCGCGGGCGATTATGAACGGCAGCGAGGCAGTCGGTTATGTAAATGTCGATTTTAACTACGAGGTGGTCGAGCGCATATTCAATACGCCGCTGCCGAATAAGAGCCAGCTGTTTCTGCTGGACGACAAAGGGGGCTTTGTGTATTCGCCCCGCGCGGAGGATATTAATAAGCCGATTGCTGGAACGGCTTATGCGAGCGTTCTTCCACTGCTCACTGCCAGCTCAGGAAAGCTTAGCATGCGCATAAACGGCGAGGAGCATCTCGTTGTCTACCATACGTCGGATTATACGAACTGGACAACGGTCGGACTCATTCCGCGAAGCGAGCTGCTTGCCGAGAGCCGGAAAGCAGCGAACAACATCATGCTGATTCCGGTGCTGACGCTCATCGCGGCCTTGATCGTTGCGACGATTATTTCGAACCAAATCACGAAAAATATCGGACGCTTGCGGCATGCGATGAAGAAGGTAAGCGCCGGCAATCTGTCCGATCCGATCGCGATTTCGTCCGGGGACGAGGTTGAGGAGCTGAGCCGCGGCTTCAATGCTATGGTTACCAATTTGCGGGTATTGCTCGATGACGTGAAGAAGACGGAGGAGCAGAAGCGGGTACTCGAATTCAAGGCGCTGCAAGCCCAGATCAATCCGCATTTCTTGTTTAATACGTTGAACCAGATCAAATGGCTTGCCGATGTTCAGAAGGCCGACAATATCAAGCAGCTGGTTACATCGCTGGTTACGCTGCTCCACAGCAGCATGGGCAAGGGCGGCGAATTTATTTCGGTGCAGGAGGAGCAGCAATATTTGGAGCATTATTTGAACATCCAGCAGTTTCGCTATTATGATAAATTCGATGCGGTCTTTGATATTGAAGAAGGCATTTTGGAAGCCCGCATGCTGAAGTTTTTGCTGCAGCCGATCGTGGAGAACGCGCTGATTCATGGACTGGAGCCTTTAAAGGGAAGAGGTCAGCTCATGGTGAAAGGATATGGCGATGAAGGCCATATCGTGCTGCAGGTATCTGACAATGGCGTTGGAATCGAGCCGGAGCGGCTTGCGGCAATATTCGATCAGGTGGCAGAGAAAAATCAGTCGCGGTTTAGCGGAATTGGGCTTGGCAATGTTCAGGAGAGGATCAAGCTTCATTACGGTGCGGGCTACGGACTCCAGATTGAAAGCGCGCCGGGATTGTTCACAACGGTGACGATGAGGATTCCGATTGAAGCGGAAGGAGGGAATGAGGATGCTTAACGTGCTGCTTGTTGACGATGATCTGCCCATGCTGAGCAAGCTGAAAAACATGATGAACTGGGAAGCGCATGGCTTCCTCCTATGCGGAGAAGCAAACGGAGGGCAGGCGGCAGTCAAGCTCTTGCATGAACGCAATCCCGAAATTGTCATTACGGACATGAGCATGCCCGGCATGGACGGGCTCGCGCTTATTAATTATATCGCGGAGCAATTTCCCCATACGCAAGTGATTGCAATCAGCAGCTATAGCGATGTGCATTACGTGAAAAACAGTATGCGCAAGGGTGCCGTGGACTATATTCTGAAGCATGAGCTGGATGCACAAATCTTGCAGGCAGCGCTGGCTGGCGCGAAGGAGCTGCTTGCCAAAGAGCAGGAGGCGCAGGAGAAGACGATACATATGCAGAAGCAATTGCAGCAGAATCAGACGACGCTGCTTCGGGACTTCATAAGAGATCTTGTTCAGAGCAGCTATGGCAGCGAAGAGGAGATCTTGCTGATGGCCGATAAGCTTGATGTGACGCTCAACCTGCGAATGCTGACTGTAGTCGTTGCGGAATGGGATAGCCGAAGGAAGCTCGAGGACCGATTCGATGCGAAGGAGCTTGCATTCATGAACGGCTCCTTTATGGATATTACGGATAACATTTTGGCTGATACAGGAAATGCGTATATGACTCCTATTGAAAACGGGAAATTCGCCTTTGTTTTTTCTTTTGATACGAACAGCAGGTTTATATGGCACACCATCATATCGGAGGCGTTGTCGCGCATTAGAGTGAGCGCGAAGCGTCAGCTGAATTTAGCCATAAGCTGCAGCGTTAGTGAAATGTGCAGCAAGGTGGAAACGCTGCCGAGCTGCTACAAAGACGCGGACAAGGCGCTGCAGGAGCGATTCTATGAAGGCGGGGACGTCGTAATCTGGCCTGGGCTTCAGCGGAAGGAAGCCTCCAGCGTCAATTTCTCCGTAGATGTAAAGCTGGAGAGGCAGCTGCTGTCGCTGCTTGCGACGCTCAATGAGGAGGAGCTCATTCTTCAAATCGAGGAGCTGTTTGCCCGGATGGGGAAGGCGCGAGCTCCGCATAAGACGACTCAGATGGTCGCGGTCGAGCTTATTCATCTCGTTAACCGCAAGTCGAAGGAGGCGGGCATAGCAGAGCAGGATTTATTCGAGAACGATCATAACCCTTACCAAGCGATAGGCAAGTTCGATACGCTGGCTGAGCTGAAGGAGTGGATCGTTGAGATTTACCGCAAGCTTGTTCAGGCGCTGCGCCCGTTCGTGCACGATACGCTGTACTCCGATAACACGAGGCGGACGATGGAATGGATACGCCGGCATTTCACAGAGCCCATAACGCTGCAGGAGGCTGCCGAGGTCATTGGGGTCAATGCCTCCTATTTGAGCCGGATGTTCAAGGAGGAGTGCGGACAGGGGTTCACCGATTATGTGAACCATGTGCGGGTGGAGCAGGCTAAGCTGCTCATCCGAACCGGTGACACAGACCTCAAGGATGTGGTGAAGCAGGTTGGGTTTAACCACTATAATTACTTTTTTACGGTGTTCAAAAAAATAACCGGAACGACTCCGCTGGAGTACGAAAAGCAGCAGAAGCGGTAGCTCTAGTATAAAAAGTAAAAAAGATAGAGTAAAAGTAAAAATAATGGAGTCCGCGAACGGGCTCTTCTTTTTTATGATTAAGGAGCTAGAAGAGAAGCACACATCTAAGGGGAGATGGGAAAATGAAAAAGGGATCATTTAAATTTGCGCTTGTACTGGCATTGTCGGTTTGCTTGCTGCTGACAGCTGCGGCATGCGGGAATAAGAATGCAGAATCAAACACAGGAAACAACGGGGGCGCCGCTTCAGGCGAGCAGGAAACGGTGACCTTCTGGTCATGGGTACCCACTGACGTTCAAGCTGAGAAGGCCATTGCTGCTTTCGAGGCAGCTAACCCGAACATCAAGGTTGATTACTGGCGCGGCGAGCAAACGGATTTCCAAAAGAAGCTTCAGGTTGCCATGGCTGCCAATGAAGGTCCGGATCTGCTAGGCATGCAAGTAGGCGGGATGCTGAATCAATACGCGAATACGCTGGAGCCGATTGAGGCGCTTGCGGACAAGAACTGGGGATCAGGCTGGCAAGACAATTTCGTGAAAGCGTCGATTGACCAAGTCAAAGCGACGGATGGCACGATGGTAGCTTTGCCGCTTAATCTTACGGGACAAGAGTTCGTGCTCTATAACAAAACAATCTTTGATAAGCTTGGCATTACTAAGGTGCCTGCAACCTATGAGGAATGGCTTAGCGTCAATGCTACCATTCGCGAAAAAGGCGACGGCATCGTGCCGGTAGCATTCGGAGCAAAGGATATCTGGCATGATGTTGATATGTTCGTATCGCTGAGCAACCAATTCGCGCCAGGTAAAATTTATGAGGCCGAGCAAGGCAAGCTGGCATGGACAGATCAGGCTTTCGTAGACACGATGACAGCTTGGAGCAAGCTGTTCACAGACAAAGTGATGCAAGACGGAGCACTCGGCTTGTCGACTTATCCGGATGCGCGTGACCAATACTTCTATTCCGGCAAAGCAGCGATGTTCCTAACGGGCTCATGGCATGCAGGCTTCAGCCTGCCGGGCGGTGAGAAAGACGGCACCGCAATCGAAAATGACGAAACCGGTATTTTCCTGCTTCCGCAAATCGGACCGAATGAAGCAAGAGCGGTAGCGAGCGTTGATACGGCGCTGTCAATCAACAAAAGCTCGAAGCACAAGGAAGCGGCATGGAAGCTGCTTGAGTTCATGACACAAGGCGAAGGCCAGCAAATTATGGCGGACTTCATTCAAGGCTCTCCTGCCAAGGTTGGCGTACAAATCCAATCGCTTGATCAATTCAAATTCGAAGCGGAGCGCGAAGGCATCAAAACCGTAAATGACGCCATTGCCAATGCGATAGGCAAACGTCTGCTCGATTATCCAGAGCTTACGAATGCAATCGGCGTAGCGATGCAGGATGTCGCAGCAGGCAAAAGCATTGAAACAGCACTCAAGGATATTCAGAAGATTTCGGACGGCATTGACCGCAATTAATCGGAAAAGAAAACAAAGAGCATGGATATGCGAGTTGGTATTCATGCTCTTTTCTTGTTAGTAGAGAGCTGTGCTAGACAGAGAATTGGCAATTGGAGGAGTGATGCACCATGACTGGCAACCGTTCAGTGCTTTCCGGCTGGAGAGCTTATCTTTATGTGCTACCGATACTTGTTTTGTCGGGATTGTTTTTGTATTACTGCATTGGATTTACCGTATACACAAGCTTTCATTCCTGGAACGGCATCGACACGGACATGAAATATATCGGCTTCGATAACTATATCAAGCTGTTTGACGATAAGTCTTACCATATCGCATTGCGCAACAATTTAATCTTCTTCGTATGTACGGTCGGCGTACAAGCGGCGCTTGGCTTAATGCTGGCGGTGCTGCTGCGCGCGAAGCTGAAGGGTCATTCGATTTTCCGTTCGGTTTATTTCATACCGACGATTATGGCACCGATTATTATCGCGGCGATCTTCCGAATTATTATGGATACGAATTTCGGCAGCTTGAACGAAGGGCTTCGCGCAATGGGGCTTGATTTTCTGGCCGTATCCTGGCTGGGAGATCCCAAGTACGCGCTGATGTCGATTATTATCGTAAATATTTTTGAGTGGATGGGCTTTAGCATGACGCTTTATTATTCGGCGCTATTAGCTATTCCGGATGAAATCTATGAATCGGCCAAAATCGACGGCTCCGGCTTCTGGCGGACGCTGTTCAAGATTACGGTCCCGCTCGTTGGAGGAACAACGTCTACGCTCGTCATTCTGGGCATCGTTGGATCGCTCAAAACATTCGATATCGTCTCGCTGCTAACCGGCGGCGGACCTGGACGCTCTACGGAGTTTCTGACAACCTATGTGTATAAAAAGGCGATTGAGGAATTTAATGGAGGCATGTCCGCGGCAGCAGGCGTTACTATTCTGATTATTGCGCTTGTGCTTGCCGTGCTGCAAATCCAATTCACCAACCGTCAGCAGCGTGATCTATAACAGGAAGAGGTGAGTCCTTTGTTTATTAATTTGCGAAAAATAGATAAGTGGTCAATTCAGGCGGTCTTGGCCGTATTTGCGCTCATTTGGCTGTACCCGCTTGTGCAATCGGTTATTAAATCGCTTGGCATTAATGGCTTCGGCAATTATTTGGCGGTCATTCAGCATCCGAAGGTCAACTATTTCCTTGTCGTATTCAACAGCTTCTTCATCGCCGTGTGTACGACGATCGTTGTCGGGCTGCTCGCTACGCTTGCTGCCTACGCCTTCTCCAAAATGCAGTTCAAGCTTAAAGATGTCCTGTTCTATTCGCTCGTGGCCTGCTTGGCAATACCGGCAACTGCGGTAATGTCCCCGCTGTTCTTCACGGCGAAGACGCTCGGCATCATGAACAGCTATACCGGTGTTATATTGCCGCTGGTAGCCTTCAATGCCCCATTCATGCTGCTTATTCTCAAAAACTATTTCGATTCCATTCCGAACGCGATCTTGGAGGCGGGCATGATTGACGGAGCCTCGTCGCTGCGCATGTACAGAACGATTATGATTCCGCTGGGCGTGCCGGCCATTATCAACATTGCGGTTCTGACCTTTATTTACTCGTGGAACGATTACATTATCCCGCTGCTGCTCATTCGCGACGAGGAGATGTATACGGTAACGCTGGCTACGCAGTTTTTTACGGGAACAACGAATCAAACACCGGAAATGGTCGCCCAGCTGTATGCAGCGCTTATTCTTATGACCATTCCTTCCGTCATCGTCTACATGTTCGGCCAGAATGCGATGAAATCCGGATTGACTGCCGGGGCGGTAAAAAGCTAAATCAGAAAAAATGGAGGATGATCCTATATGGACAAAAGAACGCAAGCAGAAGGAATGCCTCTGAATAGCGCCGATTCGTATCGCAATCCGCTTCCTATTAAAGCAGGAGCAGGCCAGACAGAGCCGTTAACGCTCGTGCATCCCGATCCGTATGTGCTGAAGCATAATGGCTGCTATTACACCTATGCGACAAGTGAAGCGGGAGTAGTCGTACTCCGCTCGGATGATCTGCTGAGCTGGGAGCATCTTGGAATTGGCTTTCAAATGGCAGGACGCAAAAACTATTGGGCGCCTGCTGCTGTTTACGAGAACGGCCGGTTCTATTTGTACGTTTCCTCCATGCCCGAGCATATAGAGGATGTGCACGAGGAACGCCTGATGGTAGCCGTATCCGATACGCCAGAGGGGCCATATGAGTATGTACGGACTTTTTATGATACGTTCTCGCTGGATGCGCATGTCGTAAAGGATGAGCATGGCGATTATTATATGTTTTATTCCAACAACGAATACTCCGGCGTAGATCGTGACCGCGCAGGAACAGTCATTCTGGTTGATCGGCTCCTCGATATGGTAACGCCGGCCGGAGAGCCGCGAATTGTCGTTGTGCCTACGATTGACGAGGAGATTTATGAGGAAAACCGTTTCGGCGACGGCCGTGATTGGCATACGATCGAGGGTGCCTTCTACTTGAAGCGCGGCTTGAAGCACTATATGATGTACAGCGGAAATGCCTATGTTCGGCCGAACTATTTCTTAGGCTACTCGGTGGCGGATGCCAGAAAGGGTCAGACGCTACTTGAACTGGATTGGCTCAAATATCCTTCTGACGATCAATATAAGCCGCTGCTTCGCAAAAATGAGGGCGTAGAGGGAGTCGGACATAACTCCGTAATCCGCGGACCGAACAACGTCGATCAATGGGTATTTTATCATGGACGCAATGCAGACGATGTGCTGGACATGAACCGTGAGCAGCGCACGATGCGTGCCGATCCGCTGCATTGGAGCGGAGAGCAGCTCTATATCGCTGGACCTTCATACGCGGTGCAGCCGGCACCTGCACGGCCAGCTTTGCGTGATTTGTTCGATGGCAGCGGCGAAGGTTTAGGCGGACAGTGGCTGACGATTGCAGGCGATTGGTCGCAAGCAAGCAGGGAGGCCCTTCAAGCGAACCGAGCCGTTGTTGCCGGAGCTGTAACCCGTGAACGATATACGCAATATGTGCTTGAGGCAAGCATGAAGTGGCATAACGACCATACAGGCGGCTTGTACGGAATTTATGCAGCATATTTGGACGAGAGCAGCTATGTATCAGTATTGTTTGATGTTGGCCGGAGGGTATTGCGGGCACAGGCTGTCTACAAAGGCGTTCAGCATGAAGCGATCGAGCATGCGCTGCCGGACACTTTTCACTATGCAGCCTTTCATTTGCTGCGCGTGGAAAAAACGGGGAGGCACTACGTGATCAAGCTCGACGGCGTTGCGGTCATTCAGGCAAACTTCCCGATCGTCATCGGCAGCGTAGGCATGCATACGCGTTACACATCGGCAGCTTTCGCTGGCTTCGAGGTCACGCGGCATGCTGCCTTGACGGTTGATAACGGAAGCTCGTTTGCAGAGCTCCTTGAGCGTGTGGACGGTGATGGCATTTGCCGCGTGAGCAGCGGAGAGCTGCACTGCCGCAGCCATCAGAATAGCCGCACCTCATGGAAAATGCAGCCATTCGGTACCGCTGAGGCAGGCAAAAACTTCCGCTTCGAAACGGATATTCTGATTAAGCGGGGGGCTTCATTCGGCATGCTTGCTTCGTACTCCGATGAACGCAACTGGGTAGAGGTCATCTTGAGCCGGGCTGCTGAATCGATTACGGTCACACAGCGCGTGGACGGTGCGGCGAACGTCATTTTGACTGCATCGCTAGCCGCCGATGCCTTTGATTGGACAGGCTGGCATACGATATCCAGCACGGCAGCCGGCGGCAGTCTCACCATCCGCGTAGACGAGCATATATGGTTTGCTGATGCGATAGATGGGCTAGGAGGCGCACCGGGCTTTATCGGAACAGGAGAGGCGTCTTTCCGTGAAGCCTGCTATACAGCCTTATAGGCGACAGGTCTACCCCTTCAACCTAAGATAGGCATAACAAAAGCTGCTCCATGAGGTCATGACGACCTTTGTGAAGCAGCTTTTGTTTGCTTTGTATCATCGTTCATAGCCTGGATAGTTGTAATCGGTATCCTGCAGCTTGGACAGAATGTTCATTTGGCGGATATGGGCTCTAGTCTCGTCTGTTCCTAGCTCATATACGGTGTGATAGACCTTGATCAGATCTTCATTGAATTTATCGGTCGCTTGATCGTGATCCGCGGATTTATAAGGAATCGGTGCTCGGAATTGCGTCAATTCATCGTCACGCTGGATTTGGTCCAGCTGCTGCTGGAGCTCGTTGATCTGTTCGGAAGTGCCTACTACCGTCAGCTGATCGTTAATGGAAGGCTCGGGCTCGATCCGCTTTCCCGAGATGGATACGTAGTAAAATTTTTTCTGCGTCATAACCTTCACTCCCCTTTATATGCGTTACTAAGTAATAAAACAAAAGCAAGCGTAATGAAACAATGAGCCGGAGGGCTAAATTTCTGAAAAAAAGGAGAGAATGGAAAAGAAGAACATTTCGACGGATAGGAATGATCGCGATGATGAATATTCACTGGCGGCTTGCTGAGCTGTGGCTGCTCCAGCAAAGCCGGGGCCTTAATGAGCAGGAGCAGTCGGAAATGAACTCCTGTTTGAAGCTGAATGCCAAATATGCGCAGCGCCTTGCCGAGCAATACAACTTCGGCTATATGGCGAATATGACCGGGGATGAAGCATGGCTGATGGACATATCGAGTGAGATCGACAAGATGGAACGTTTCTATGAAAGCAAGCGGCCCGCGTTTTTTGAGAGGCAGCAGTAGCGAGGCGCGGGATTTCCTTTTTTTTTTGCTGTGGAAATAAATCTCAAAAAATAGCAATCTGTAAGAAATCATAGGCTGTGAAAAATGCTAGAATAACGATATAATCAAATCGATTCGCTCTGAATCAAACCAAAGCTAACTATTCTAAAGATGAGGTGATGGGTAATGGCTTTTAAGTCCAGCAACATATATGTCAATTTACCGGTTAAAGATTTGAATAAATCAGTGGAATTTTTCACGAAGATCGGTTTTGAATTCAACCCGCAATTTACCGATGAGAATGCAACCTGTATGATTATTGGCGACAATATATACGCGATGCTGCTCGTTGAAGATTTCTTCAAATCCTTTATTGACAAAGAGATTGCCGATGCCGAAAAAACGACCGAGGTCATTGTCGCCCTATCTGCAGAAAGCAGAGCGGAAGTGGACGAGATCGTTAAGCGGGCTTTGGCAGCGGACGCTAAGCCTTACCGTGACCCTGTTGACCACGGCTTTATGTACAGCTGGAGCTTCCAGGATCTTGATAATCACTTGTGGGAGCTTGCGTTTATGGAGCCGAGTGCAATCGAGCAGGGCGAATAAGTGGAATGAGAAGAGGCTGGCGCATATGCGTCAGCCTCTTTTTTTGCGGCAATAGCTTGATGGTGAGCATTTGCCTGAATCGCAGCAGCTTCCAATGCGCTAGCGCCTTATGACTCGACTCATGCAATTTCGATAGCATCGAATCAGCTGTGCCTGGCGACCAATTCCCATAACAGCTCCCGTCTGCTGTTCACGCCGATTTTAGCGAAAATGGATTTGAGATGGTCTTGGACGGTATACGCGGATATATGAAGGGAAAATGCCATTTCCTTCGTGGAGAAGCCTTTAATCATCCGTTCAATCACTTCATTCTCGCGTACAGATAAGCCATACGCCTGCGCGATCAGCGGGAGTACATCGGCTGGCTTGGCCTGCTCGATCGTAATCCCAATCTGGATCAGGCTGGCTGAGCTCGCAAGCTTGGACGCTTTAATTGCCAGGTACGAACCATCCGGCATAAGGATGCAAACCTTCGCCGCGCTGCTGCTCTCGCCTGGCTGTCCCAAGGCGCGCGAGCCAACAGCCCTCAGTGGTCTTGGCAGCGTACACGGACCAAGCCCTTCCATCTTCCTCAGCTCGTCCAGCCAATAGATAGCGGCAGCATTGAAGCTGCTCGGTTCAAGCCGATCACTCAGGATAACGAGGCCTGCTTCCTGCCTTCTCGCCACCCTATCAGACGCAGCTGGCCTCAGTGCGGCGGTTTTTATCGATTTGGCTAGACTGGGTGCAATCGAGGCGATGAACAAACACTCCTCCTCGCGAAAGAATGGTTCATCCGTGCGACGGAACATTGTTAAATACCCCCAGCAGGCCCCCTCGTGTATCAACACAGCACGAAGCTCATCTCCGAATCCAGCCGGTTCAAGCACCTCGCGGTATCGCCCGCTGCGAGTCGGCTGTCCTTCTGCCGCAGCGTATAAGCTGGCGGCTGGAAGCGGAGCATGAATCAAATGCTCGTAGCTGTTGAAATCCTCATGCCCATGACTGTATTCATAATCGAACAGCCGGTGATGAATGGCCTCGATGGCGTCATCGGTGGATGAACCGGTCGAGAGCAGCGTGATCGGATCAGTGGAGGTGCAGCAAGCCGCGGCAAATGGAACCGCATTGCGGATCAACGCGAGAGCTGCTTCCCGGCAGTGCCTTGCTGACTGAGAGGCCGGCCCCAACGTATCTAATTTTCGTTTAAAAGCTTCCAAACGATCCATCATGCCTTCGGCTCCTATCTAAAATCCCACATTTGTGGGATAGCGGTCGCTTGTATCCTCATCAATAATGAATAGTAATTCCCCATCATTTTACCAAACAGAAGGGGAGGATGAACAGACGAACGCAAATAGGAGTGAGCGGCTTTGAATCAAACAAACGCGTCCATGGACTGGAACAACCCCCAAGCGGGCAATTACGAGCGTACGATCGCTTTGAAAATACCGGGCTATTATCTGCTGTACGATATGATGGATCGCCTGTTGACCGCCCAGCTGGCAGGCATGCAAGAGCCGGCGCATATTCTTGTTGTAGGCGCAGGCGGCGGCCAGGAGCTGGCGACGCTTGGCGGACGGCACAGCAGCTGGAGCTTCACTGGCGTGGATCCTTCTGCCCCAATGGTGCTTGCTGCGCGTCAACGTACGGAGCTGGCAGGACTAAAGGGCCGGGTGACTCTCGTTCAAGGGGAGATCGATAAGCTGGATGCACATATACGTTATTCGGCTGCAACTTGTTTGCTCGTCTTGCACTTTGTTCAAGGTGCCGAGCAGAAGCTAAAGCTCCTGCAAAGCATTGCCGATCGGCTTGACGAAGGTGCTCCGTTATTTATTGCGGCTATCAATGGAAAGCTCGGGACGGAAGCCTTCACTGTTCAACTATTGGCTTGGAAAAGCCATATGCTGGACAACGGGATATCATTGCCTGAATGGGAACGTTTTGCGAGCTCGCTCGGCGCCGAATCCGATCCCATTCCTGCAAGCGAGCTTGAAGGGTTGCTTGCGGAAGCCGGGTTTGAGCAAGTGACCCGTTTTTTCGGCACGTATTTGATTGACGGCATGTTTGCCATAAAGAAAAGCAGGAAGCTGCTATGAAAACAGACATCCTTGTCGTAGGCGGATATGGACATGTTGGCGGGCAAATTTGCAGGCTGTTGGCAGCCTCATATCCTGGACGTGTCTATGCTGCAGGAAGAAGTCTAGAGCGTGCCGAGCAGTTTTGCAGAGACGCTGGAGGCGGTATTATGCCACTGCGCCTTGATGTTGGAAAACCTATTTCCAGGCAGCTTTTGGACAGCGTTAAGCTCGTTATTATGTGTTTGGACCAGACTGCCGCGGATTTTGCGGAGTCATGCTTGAAAGCTGGAACCGATTATGTCGATGTATCGGCAAACGGCCGCTTTTTTGAAGTGATGGAGCAATTGAAACGGAGAGATAGGCACGTGAACGGTACTGCGCTATTGAGCGTAGGGCTTGCTCCGGGACTAACTAATCTTCTGGCATTGAAGGCCGTTCAAGCGATGGACCATATAGACCGGATCGAGATAGGCATTATGCTCGGTCTGGGAGATGCACACGGAAAGGCAGCGATCGAATGGACGGTGGACAGCCTCAATCGAGAATTCGAGATTACCGAAAACCGTCTTTTCCGGAAGGTAAGCAGCTTCTCCGAAGGTCGGAAGACTGATTTTGGAAGGAAATGGGGAATAAGAACCGCCTTTCGTTTTCCTTTCTCCGATCAGCAGACCCTCCCGTCAACGCTGGACGTGCCGAGTATTTCGACTAGACTATGCTTTGATTCCCGTATGGCAACGACTGCGGTGTCTGTGCTTAGGAAAGCGGGCTTCATTCGGTTTTTACGAAGGGGTGGCCTAAGAAAGCTGGCCATTCAAGCGTTCGGTAAGCTTAAATTCGGATCAGAGGGATACGCTGTGAAAATTGCCGGCTACGGCAAGCTGGCAGGGGCAGATACGGTGGCAGAGTACGGCATTCAAGGAGAGAGGGAAGCAGATGTAACGGCTGCGGTTGCCGCTGCGGCAGCAAAGGAGATGTACGAAGGCAGCATGCCCAAAGGGATTTTTCATATTGAGCAATTGTTTGAATTGGATTTGCTGGATCATGGCATATCGCTGCGGCTGAATGGCAGCGAAAGAGCGAGTCATGTGTCTCTCGTAAAGCCGATTCAAAGCTGGTATCGTATCCAAAGCTAGTCTAGTATCCAGAGCCATATAAGATGAACTAAACATGAGTATGCCGTTAGCGCTGCGTGACCAAAGTCATTCTTCCGATCGGGGTTGCAGCGAAATGGTCTTGAATCGTTCAACTTATATAGTCAGCTGCTCCGTTCATTTGGTATAATTAGGATTCGTTTTCCAGATCCTGAAGATCAAATGAACGGGGAGAGTGCAGCATGGAAAAGTCGGCTATGGTTGCTTTCATCATGGAGGAAATGTCGCATACGAGCATAGATAAGCGTGAGTTTGACGCAAGCATGGAGCGGATATTCGGCAGAAAGGGTGAACTTACGGCGGAGAGCTTGCTGGGATGGGAGGAAAAAGAGCTCGCCACACTATATCAGATTGTCTCCGGAATGAGGCTGACACGCTTGCATGTGCCGAATCTATTAGAAGCATACGCGAGCATGGATACAAGCAAACTATCCTCCCGAGTATCGTTCGGACATATCGACTTGGAGGAAGAGGCTCATGAGCAACCTCGCATCCATCAACAGTACGGAAGCTACGACGTTCCTCCCACGGTTAGTCGATTGTATGAGCTAGAGGCTGAGCTCGGCGGCGCAATGGATTTAGAGCTAGGACTCATTATGCAGAAACATGATTTTCGTTATCCCTCTACCCCGCCTGACTTTATTCCATTTGCCAGCTCGGGCGGGGATGGCATTCATTATTGCTTTGTCACCGATTTCGGCACGGCTGCGGATCTGGAGCAAGCTTTTATTGCGGTAGTATCGCCGATGGATTCGGAATCCGGCATCTGGTTGGTCGCTAGAAATATAAATGACTTTTTGCGTATGATTATTACGGATCGGTTTTTGCTGAACAATAATCCTGCAATGCTGGAAGCCTACCTGGCGAATAAGCAGCAGCTTGCGGACGAGAAAAGAGCGTCAGCGCCAGCGATGGTGCGACTTCGCGAGATGTTCGGGCTGCAAGGAATAACGGATTTATCGCATCATGCACAAACGCTGCGCGAAGAAAGAAGCAAGGCGATATGCATGGAAACAGAGGATACGATTGGTATCGTTCCGCTGTCTGCGGCAGCAGCAAAAAGGGCTACGAAGCCGCTTTCGATCAACTGGGAGGATGGCAGAGCGCTTATTGCTATGCTTCGCGAAGACGAGCCGGAAACGAAGCTTGCGATCATTCGCGACGCGCAGCATTTGAATCGGATACCGGCTGACAGGAGGCTGCTTACGCACTGCAAGCTGGCGCTGAAACAGCTCGGGTTTTACCACGAAGCGTACAATTTAATGGAACTGGATCGTTAAATGCAAACCAGACAAGAGCTGCCTAGACGCCTTTCATGACGGATCGTGCAGCTCTTATTTAGTTGAACGAATGTATACGTCAGCTATTCAACTTCATTCTACTGCGCTGCAATTGCTTGGTTGCCTCCCTTGTTCAAGAAATATGCAGGCGTAATGCATAAGCACTATCATCCTGGATTCATGCTTCTAATTGCAGCAGCAGCTGCTTATTCAGCAGCGAGCTCCTGAAGCCGCTCATTGACATGGCTGCCATACAAACCGCCGTGGTAGCAGATAACGGTTTCGATATCGTAGGCTGTTAACTTTCGAATCGATTGCTTGGCGAGACCATAATCCGTGCATAGCTGCGGGTCTGGCCCGAGCAGCTCATCATTCTGGACGAGCAGCGCATCCGCAGCAATTAAAGTTTTGCTGGCTTTATGATACAAGCATAGATGGCCTGGCGTATGGCCAGGAGTCTCGATGATGACAATGCCGCCGCAATAAGGCAGCTCTTGGCCGTCTTCGATCAGCGTATCTACGCAGCCTCTCGGTGGGTTTTCGAGCGTCCTGCGGAATGCGGCACGCCACTCTTCGGGAACTTCCTTCGGCAGCGAGTTAATGGCCTGCCGAACGGCCTCCGAGGTCAGCTTGAGAAGCCGCTTTGCTCCTTGAATATAAGGAGCCTCGATCGCTGACGCGAGCACCTCGGCAGGTGTAGGCAGCTCATTCACGATCGCCGACAAGCCTCCGATATGATCGAGATCTTGATGCGTAACGATGATATGGCTAAGCTTGTTGAACGGAACGCCAGCCCGCTCTATTTGCTCTTTAATTAAAGAGAGCTGTCCCGGATAACCGGTATCGACTAGAATGACCGTATTTCCGTCCCACAGTAAAGTCGGATAAATGGTCTCCATTCTCCCCATCATAACTGCTGATATCGGCAGCATATTCACTCCGTTTGCAATGTTCATGTTAACCCTCCGTCATTTTAAAGCTATCGTGAAAGCATAAAAACGGTTCTCAGGTCATAGTTTAACAACAAAACGAAAAATGGTAAATACCAAAATATTTTATTATATCACAAAAATAAATATTTGTCAATAACAATTATAGGGATATCGAGGCGGAAAAAGCAAACAAACTTCTCCGCCTATCCTTTGGAACTGTACCATTCGCCATAATTTCTTATTTTCGGGAAATGAATGATCAATCGCGTGAAACGCTCCTCCTCCGATTGCACGGATAAGTCGTGACCGAGCTTAAGCGCCAATTGCTTCGCTAAGTAAAGTCCCATTCCGGTCGATTTGGTCTGAGCTCTGCCATTGGCCCCGGTAAAACCTTTCTCGAATACGCGTCCGATGTCCTCGGTGGAGATTCCGATTCCGGTATCTACAATGAGCATTCGCTTCTCTTTGCTGTCCTCCTCGAAAGTAACGGCAATCTTCCCGCCTTCCTTCGTATATTTCAAGCTATTCGACGTCACTTGGTCGATGATAAAGGCCAGCCATTTGCCGTCGCTCTGCACCTCGAAGCCAGCCTGCTCCATCTCAAAGCGGATATGCTTGTTTATAAACAGCTTCGCATGTTTTTTAACGCAATCCTTCATCATTTGGGCAAGATGAACCTCAGTGATGAAGTAATCCCGCGAGAAGGAGTCGATACGCGAATAATATAGCGCCTGCTCGACGCAGCCATCGATTTTGCCAAGCTCGTCCTCGAACTTATCTACCATATAGTCAACGCTTTTATCCCCGCTGTTGCTGATGAGAAGCCTGCTCGCCGCGATAGGAAGCTTGACTTCGTGAATCCATGACATAATGAAGTCTTGATGATCGCGTTTTTCGTTCACCAGCTGCTGCATTTGCTCCGCATGCTCGCGCTGGAGCTTGCCAATGAGCTGGAGATACTGCGCTTGCTCTGCATTTTGCGGTAAAGGCATAGCGGCGGCAATCGAATCGCCGCCCTGCTCGATGACGGCGGTGAGCTCCTTTAGAAACAACTTTCGATAATAGAAGCCGATGACGATATACAATGCAGCGATTACGAAGCAGACGGCATTGACATAGACCACATTGCTCAGCGCGGATCGGGAAGGAATGCTTATGGCCAGAATGAGGGATACAAAGAGCATAAGCGCCGCGTATAGCATGATGAAGTAACGTTTATCCTTCAAATAATTGGGGAAGCTCATTGGACCATATACCCTTGTCCTTTCTTTGTTGTAATGAAGCTGTCCTTGCCGAGCTCGGCAAGCTTTTTGCGCAGCCGCGTAATGTTGACGGTCAGCGTATTGTCGTCTACGAAGCTTTCATCCTCCCATAAGCTTCGCATTATTTTTTGGCGGGTAACGATTGCGCCTCTGTGCTTCATGAGCATATGCAGAATAATAAATTCCGTCTTGGTAAGCTCAGCCTTCAGCTCGCCGGATCTCACGTCGCCGTCCTTCAGGCTGAGTACGATGCCATCATGCTCGATACTGCTGGCGCTGACCTCAACATAGGAATAGGTGCGCCGCAGCAAGGCGTTAATTTTGGCGAGCAGCACATCCATGAAAAAGGGCTTCTGAATGAAATCGTCGCCCCCCATATTCATGGCCATAATCATATCCAGCGGCGTATCCCGTGAGGATAGAAACAGAATAGGCACATTGGACACTTCTCTTATTTTGCGGCACCAATGAAAGCCGTCGAAGGAAGGCAGATTAATGTCCATGAGCACGAGGTGGGGCTGCTCTTTTATAAAAAGCGGAAGGATATGGTCGAAATCATCGGCGATCACGGCTTCAAAGCCCCACTTGGCCAGTGATTCTCCGAGCATTTCAGCGATGACACGGTCATCCTCCACTAGCAATATTTTCATGTTTAGCTCCTCCGATAGTTAGCTGTTAACGGCTTCGTCTTTATACTACGGAAGCTTGGCGAAGACGTAAACCTATTTCCGCGATCCTAACAAAATTGTAAGGTTGGCGCTATTGTTGTAAGCCACAGCACAGGATAGCTAAGCTACAATAGAGGCAGGCGAAAGCTACAAAACTTGAAAGTACGGAGGAAACATAGATGAGAACGATCGTTGAAGCACGGCAAGTGAAAAAGTTATTCGGCTCAAAGGGAAGCGTATCGACCGCGCTGCAGGAGATTGACCTGACGGTGCTTGAAGGTGAGTTTGTAGGCATTATGGGGCCGTCGGGCTCGGGCAAATCAACGCTGCTGCATTTAATTGCGGCTATCGACGAGCCGACGGCTGGCTCCATCCATATCGATGGCAGCAATCTCCATACGATGAACGAGGAGCAAATATCGAAGTTCCGCCGCGACAAGCTGGGCTTCTTGTTTCAGGATTACAATTTGCTTGATACGTTGACGGTAAAGGAAAATATTTTACTGCCGCTTGCACTCGCCAAGGTTCCTGTTGCGGAGCTGGAGCTGCGCGTTGAAGAAATCGCCGACAAATTCGGAATAAAGCCGCTGCTTGCCAAATATCCCTACCAGCTCTCGGGCGGTCAGAAGCAGCGAACGGCCGCTTCGCGCGCCATTATAGCAAAGCCCAGCCTGATTCTCGCCGACGAGCCGACCGGAGCGCTCGATTCCAAGTCGGCGACCGATCTGCTGGAAAGCTTAAAGGAACTGAACGAGCAGGATCGGGCTACGCTGCTGATGGTGACGCACGATGCGTTCGCCGCGAGCTATTGCAGCCGCGTGCTGTTTATTAAGGATGGAACTATTTTCACCGAATTGGTGAAAGGGCAAACACCGCGCAAAGCTTTTTTTCGGAAAATACTAGATGTTCTTTCGGTGCTTGGAGGTGGAGCGGGTGACGTTATTTAGTACGGCAGTCAAAAACATGAAGGGCAACTTTCGCAATTATCTCATCTATTTCGTGTCGATGATGTTCAGCGTCGTTATTTATCATACATTCGTATCGCTGCAGTACAGCACGGACATTCAAGCAAGCATAGCGTTATCCAAAAACGTAGAGGTCACCTTTAAGACCGCTTCGTTCGTCCTTATCTTGTTTGTCTTCATCTTCATCTGGTTCTCGAACTCGTTTTTCACACGGAAGCGGAAGAAGGAAGTGGCACTTTACTCCTTGCTTGGCGTAAGGAAACGCTCGATCGGCAAAATGCTCTTCTACGAAAATCTGATCATCAGCACCATCGTGCTTGCTGCGGGCATTCTGATAGGCACGCTGCTCTCCAAAATGTTCGGAATGCTCTTGCTCAAGCTGCTCGGAACAACGGCGGAGATCGGGTTTCACGTGTCGGGCAGCGCGATCTTGAATACGACTCTGGTATTCGCCATCATTATTCTGATCACGTCGATTCAAGGCTACAGGCTTATTTACCGCTTCAAGCTCATTGATCTATTTCAAGCGGACAAACAAGCCGAGTCTGTTCCGAAGGCATCTCCTTTACTGGCTCTGCTGGCTGCCATTCTGCTGGCAACCGGGTATGTATTTATTTCCTTATCCTTTGATTCCGAGTCCGACTTGATGCGCAATTATGGAGTGGCTTTCGTCGGAATTACTTTGGGCACGTATTTGCTGTTTCGCTGCTTAACCGTATTTCTGCTGCGTCTTGCGCAAAAGAATAAAGCTAGGTACTACCGAGGTCTGAGCGTAGTCGGAACGTCACAGCTGCTGTTCCGGATGCGCGGCAACGTTGGAACGCTGACCATTATTGCATTGCTCAGCGCGTTCACGCTGCTTGCAACCGATATCGCATTCAGCCAATATTACACGAACACGAAGCATGCGGAGCAAACCTCGCCGTTCAGTTACATGCATCTATCGCAGGGGCAAGCGTTCGACGAGCAAGTCAATCGGATCATAGCAGCTGACAACAAGCATGCGATAACGGCAGCCATCGACATTCCGGTCATTAAATCAAGCGGCCGCACATCAAGCGGAGCCGTGCTTCCAGAGCGTTATTCCGAAGAAGATGATAAGCCGGTCAAAATCATTTCAACGACTACTTATGGCGTAATAGCCAAGGCGCTCCACCTTGAACGTGCAGTCAATCCAGCGAAAGGCGAAGCCGTAGCCGTTAAGACGATGTACACCGACTACAGCCTGTCTGATTACAAGAAGGAGAAGCTGACGCTAGAGCTGCCAACGCAAAGCTGGGAACTGTCATTCAGCGACCTGCTGGAGGATCGGATTTTAAGCTGGACGTTCCCTGACTTCGTAATCGTAATAAGCGACGAGCTTTACCATGAACTTGAGCAGTTGAGTACCGAGGTCCTCTATAAGGCATACAAGGTGGAGGGAGAGTCATCGACAGTTGAGACAGCCACGAAGCTGATGCGGCTGGACAGAGCGGAGAAAGCAGGTCTAACTTCTTATTATCATGAGTATAAAATGGGCTTGGAGGACACGGGAATCGGCACGTTCGTCGCCGTGTTCTTGGGTTTAGTCTTTTTGGCCGCTACCGGCAGCATCCTGTATTTCAAGCAGCTTACCGAAGCGCATTCAGATAAGGAGCGATATACGATTCTGCGTAAAATAGGGGTGACGAGGAAAGAAATTCGGGCATCCATATTAAAGCAGTCCCTGTTCATATTCGGACTTCCGCTGCTGCTTGGCATTACGCACAGCATTGTCGTTGTGAACGCCATGTCTAAGCTGTTCTCCAATTTGGTTGATGTGAACTTTACGGTACCCGTACTTTTCTCCACTGCCTTATACGTGATGATTTATTTGTTCTATTATATTCTGACCGTAACCTCATTCAACAAAATCGTGAACAGCTAAACCATCGAGCGACTCCTTTGCCAGTCTGGCTGATCCATAGCGCTGCTTGTCAAACCCGTCTTTGCAAAATAACGCGTCATCGCACGAATCATATACTCGCGGCCAATGGGGCCCCAAGGGTCCCATTCGCGCGAATCGGGATAGTAGACGCGATTTTCCTTGACCGCTCGAAGATTCTGCCATCGCTCGTTGCCCGCCAGCTCGTTCACTTCGGTTTCTTCGCTCCAAATGATCAAGATGTTCTCAGGGTCCAGGTCAAACAGCTGCTCAAGCGCATGATCGATGTAGACCGAATGCGTGATCCGTTCATCATTTTTGAACTGCAGCCGCCGATAGAACAGCTCTGTGAACGTGTGATCTTTAATTCCGTACAACCGACAGTTGTTTGGAAGCAGCCGAATAATAACCCATTTGCCGTGTTTGGTGGCGTGGGAGAGCTTTTTTCTTGTTTCCTGCTCGAGCAAGGTCATCTGCCGGATGATGCGCTCTGCTTCCCGCTCCTTCTGGACGCGAACCGCGATGCTTCGCAGATAATGCTCCCAGGTTGTGGAGGGATCAATAAAAATCGTATTTTTGTTGGCGTTCCATAGTTGGTCATTCGGATTTTTTTGAAACTCCGTTTTGAGAATCATATCCGGAGATAACCGCATGACGTCGCTCGTCATAATGGTCCGCTCCGCGTTGAGCGGAATCGTACCGGACAACCGGTCATGCAAATAGGTCGGGAAACCGGAAGGCGTCGTGAAATATTTCGGATAGCTAGGTGCCGCAATTGGCAATATGCCGAGGGCGAGCAAATGATCCTGCAGAAAATAGCTGCTGACGACAGCGATTTTTCGGTCGCGCCGCTTGAGATAGACGGAGGGGGAAATTCCCTCCGTCTTTTTGAATACACGGCTGAAATACAGCTCATCCTGGTAGCCGATTGACGTCGCGACGTCGCGCAGCGCGGCACTTGGCTCGCTCATGAGCTCCTTTGCGCGCATCATGCGCAGTCTCGTTAAATAATGGCCGGGTGTCAGCCCTGTCATTTTTTTGAAGGCGCGGCAATAAGAGCTGGGTGTCATTCCCGCCATTATCGGAAGGTCGCTCATCTGAATGGCCTTCGCAAACTTTTCTTCCATATAGGCGATCGTTTGCTGCACCGATTCGTTAACCGTCTGTTTGTTTGTTTTTAGAGGGACATGCATGTGCAGCAGCAGCTCGCAGAAGAGCTGTTGTTTTTTTATATGGCTCAGCATGCTTTGCTCCTTAAACGCCTGATGCAGCTGAATAACCAATGTTTCTGTGACAGCAGCCGAAGCATAGCGGACGAGCTGCTCCTCATCATATAACGGTGAGTGGTCAGGGTCTCCTGCGAAGTTAAGTTCATTAGTAGCTAGCCTAACGCATTTGTAGTGGATGAGATGAATCCGAATGAGGTTATCCGAATCATTCATAATCTGGATTTTCATCGCGGGCTCAAGCAAGAAGATAGCTCCTGCTTTAAGCGGGTAAGGCTGTTCATTTATGAAAAGGCAGCCGCTGCCATTTTGGACGCAGCAGATCGAGCTCCGCCCAGTTATAAACGGTTTGGAGCGAAAGCCAGGCTTGTATGTATGGTGCTTTATTGATAGCGGAGCAAAAGACAGCAATGGATGATCAGTATGCAATAGCGTACATCCCCTTAGCGATGAATGGTGGATATTTAGATTTGAGAACCATTATCAATAACATCTTAACAAAAATGGAAAGACAAAAAAAGCGGTTTTAGAAGCAAACGCATAAAAAATGAAGTTTTTGTCCATATGAATCGGACAATATCGTGTATACAAATTGGAAATCCTGATCTGTAGAATAGTATTGAAAATGATTATCATTCACATAGCGGGAGGGAATGGAACCATTTCTTATATGATGATTTGGAGTAAGGCGGGGACAGGGAAACGCAGCTGCTTGCTGCTTGCATACACATTATGCTTGGTCGTCATACTCGCTGGCTGTGGAACAGCCGGCAGCGAAACGGAAGCCAATCCGAAGGAGCAAAAGGCAGAAACAGCTGGTAACGGCGATCCGTTCGCGGAAGCCGACCCTGTTGCCATCCCGGATACGGAGTCTGGTATTTCGGATATGTCAGGCTTGATCAAATCGCTTAAACAAGCGGTGGAAGCCGATCAAACAGATGAGGCAAAGGCGTTCGCCCAGCAAATGGCAGGACTGTGGGTTGCACTGAAGCCAGACGTACAAGCAGCCGAATCTGCAAGGACTCAGATGCTGCAGGAGGATTTGAGCCAGCTTATTCAAGCCGTTCAAGCAAGCAAATGGGACAAAGAGCTGATTATTCAGCTCGATTACAAGCTCTACCAAAGCTTCCGCGATTTAAAGCTGGAGCTGCAGGACCAATAAAACACAGAATAGGTGGTATTTACATGTCTTCGGTCAAAAAACGGTTCATCGGTCTATTAGTAACACTCGCTCTTGTGATTTCAATCATTCCCGTTACAGCGGCTACCGCAGCAGCGGCAGCAATCAACGTTACGGTTGACGGCAAAAAGGTATCCTTCACTGTTGCTCCGCAAACGATTAACGGGCGTACGCTAGTCCCATACCGCACAATCGCGGAGACACTTGGCGGAGCTGTGAAATATGACGAGAAAGCCAAAAAAGCGACGATTACGAAAGGCAGCCAGAAGGTTGAATTAACGCTTGGCAGCAAAACGGCGAAGATCAATGGCGCTTCCGTAGCATTGGATGCGGCTCCAGCGAACGTGAAAGGCAGTGTGCTTGTACCCCTTCGGTTCGTAGGCGAGTCACTAGGCGTATGGGTCAATTGGAATGCGAAAACCTCAACTGCAGTCCTTGAGACGAAAAAGACGTTTAAGCATGCGCTTGGCACTACGACGCTGAACAGCGTTCCGAAGCGTATCGTTATTTTATTCAACGGCGGCGTAGACATCTCCGTATTGCTTGGCGTTAAACCGGTAGGCGCAGTAGAGTCCTACGTGCAGCAGCCTTTCTATGAATATATCCGTTCGGGTCTAATTGGTACAAAAACGCTTGGCGACGAGACACAGCCGAACGTTGAAGCGATCGTTGGCTTGAAGCCTGATCTGATTATCGCAACGAAAGACCGCCATGAGAAAATTTACGATCAGCTCAAAGCGATCGCGCCAACGATCGTAACGAAGGATCTCGCCGATTGGCAGGACAATCTGGACGTTGCTGCTTCGGTCTTGAACAAAGAAGAAATCGCAGCTAAGTTTATCGCCGATTGGAAAGTAAAAGTAGCGGATTTCAAAAGCATGCTGGCTGCAAAGGATAAAGGCGCTGAGATTTCCGTCATCCGTATCAATCCAAACGGAAGCGCACGTGCTTATAATACGGGCTTTGCCTATAAGATCTTCCAAGAGCTGGGCTTCGCAACGCCGAAAGCGCAGCTTGCGACGAAGCAAGAAATTATAAACGTAACGTCGAAGGAGCAGGTAAGCCTGCTTGACGGCGATTATATCTTTGACTTTACAACGGATTGGGACGGCGACGGCGCGATCTTCAAATACCAGAAGGAATGGACGGATAGTCCGCTTTGGAAAAATCTCGACGCCGTTAAGAACAAAAAATATTACAAAGTTAACGCGGTAACTTGGAACTTATCCGGTGGCGCAATGGCTGCGAAGCTAATGCTTGATGATTTGTATTTCTACTTTGACCTGAACTAACCGTTAAGCAAGCAAACTAATAGCTGGGAGCCTACAAAGAATGAGCCACAGTGCTCATTCTTTTGTGCGACTATAAGACTTTTTGCAATAGGGCTGCGGCTGAAATATCGTTTCAAGCTAGAGGCTTTCGCCATCCGTGGGTGGCGGGAGCCGTCTGTGCTTTATTCATTAAACGTAATGGGAGCGTTCGACGGAATGAATAATGGAAGAAACAGTACCATAGGCAAGATCGCAGGATTAGTTGCAGGCTTCATTCTTATGTTAGGCTGCTTCATTGCCAGCGTCCGATTCGGATTTACGACAGTCAAATGGAGCGATCTGACGGCAGTGATTACCGATTACGATGAAAGCTCGATGGAGCAGGTTGTCGTGATGACGACAAGGCTGCCACGCGCATGCATGGCGGCAGCGATTGGAGCGAGCCTGGCGATGGCCGGGGCATTGATGCAAGCCATAACGAGAAATCCGCTCGCCTCCCCAAGCGTAATGGGCATTAACGCAGGCGCAAGCGTAGGGATCGTAGCGGCGATTACGATTTTCAAAGTGACGCAAGTGAGTGTGCTCATATGGATTTCATTCAGCGGGGCCGCTGTGGCAGCGGCAGCCGTCTATGCACTCGGTTCGCTAGGCAGAGACGGGTTGTCTCCGCTCAAAATCATTATGGCAGGCTCTGCGATGACCGCATTGTTCGTGTCTATGACACAAGGAATGCTTGTCCATAATGAGAATGGCTTACAGGATGTTATGTTCTGGTTGGCCGGTTCAATTGCAGGGCGGGACATCCAAACGCTGGAGGCTGTTATTCCTTATATGGGGGTCGGTTGGGTAGCCGCGGTTCTGCTATCCAGGCAGTTGAATATTATCGGAATGGGCGAGGAAGCAGCGAGGGGGCTTGGCCAGCGAACGGGTCTAGTCAAGCTGGCTGCGGGCATCGTTGTTGTGGTGCTGGCTGGCGGCGCCGTGTCGGTAGCAGGTCCGATTGGTTTGATCGGCATCGTTATACCGCATATTGCCCGGTATATTTGCGGCCAGGATTATCGCTGGCTTCTACCTTACTGTGCGTTGCTTGGGGCGATTCTACTGCTTGCAGCAGACGTAATCGCTCGATTCATCATTTTGCCCGAAGAGGTTCCGGTCGGTATTATGACAGCGGCGATTGGTGCGCCATTCTTCATCTACATCGCCCGAAAGGAGCTGATGACAAGATGAAGCAATCCGTTGCAGGCGCAGGCCGCATAACGCGGCGTTTCCACGTGAAAACACTTCGGGCAGCCTTGCTGCTTGGAGCAGCTGCAATTCTTGTTCTCATCGCTAATTTAGCGTTTGGCGAACAGGTGATTAAGCCGGCTGACGTATGGGGCGCCTTGTTTGGCAAAGGAAACCCTGATCATGTTCTAATCGTGCAGTCGCTGCGCGCGCCAAGGGTCATCGTGGCTTTTCTCGTCGGCGCATCGCTTGCGGTTGCAGGCGCGATCCTGCAGAGCGTTATCCGCAATCCGCTTGCCGCACCTGATGTGGTTGGAATCACAGGCGGCGCATCCGTTGGAGCCGTAGCTTTTATTACTTATATGCCAAGCGCCGTGAGCATTCATTTTTTGCCGTTTGCGGCTATACTTGGGGCGTTCGGAGCAGCCTTGCTTATTTATTTCATCGCGTGGAAAAACGGCGTTAATCCGTTCCGGCTCGTGCTCGTTGGCATCGGAATCGCATCGCTGCTATCGGCGATAACGACCTTTATGCTCGTATTCAGCCCAGCGTATTCGGCAAGCTCCTCTTATATATGGCTCACCGGGACGGTTTACGGTTCGACTTGGAGCTATGTGTGGAACCTTTTGCCATGGAGCATCGTCTTATTGGGTATCTTGTATTTCTACACGAGACAGATGAATATGCAGCTCCTTGGCGATGAGCTGGCTATCGGTCTTGGAAGCCAGGTACAGAGGCACCGTTTTATACTCATTCTGATTAGCGTCGGTTTGGCAGGCTCTGCCGTTTCAATAGGCGGCGTTATCGGATTCGTCGGGCTGATCGCACCGCATGCGGCTCGGCGTATGGTCGGACCGATGGTCAGCAGGCTCATTCCCATATCGGCTTTATTCGGCGGTATTATCGTTGCATTAGCCGACTTGATCGCTCGGACGGCTTTTTTGCCGCTTGACATACCGGTCGGCGTATTTACTTCCGGCATAGGGGCGCCATTCTTTATTTATTTGCTGTACCGTACCAGAAATAACAGGTAGAGCTGCTTTGCAGCGAGACTTGCTCAGGAGGGAGTGGGATTGTTTGAGACGAAGGCTTATTCTTATATCATGTCTCTTGATTGCGGTTGCAGCTATTTCCATGTTTTTGCTTCGGGTAAGCGTGGATAAGGTTACCGTTCAGCGAATGATAACATTTCAGGAAGCAGAGCCGAACTCTCAGGTCGTTTGGAAAGACCGTGAGACGATAAGAGCATTCGAATACGCTTTTCGATTCGGAAAGAAGCAGCCGGGCATGGCTGACGTCGCCTTCCCTCCATACGCAGTCACACTCGGCAATCGTCAATATTTTCTATGGGTGTCGGACGATTATGAAGTTGGTACGTTCATGAAGCAAGGAGATACGGGAACGCTGTATAAGCTGCAGAAATCATCATCAGCAAAGCTGCAATCGATTCTTGCGCAGGCGTATTCGGTTAGCGGCAATGCTTCGGCAGCTGAGAGTGAGGCGGAGCGAAGCATGGATTTGTCTATCTTAGAGGACATGGAGCTGCAGGACCTGCCTTACGAGTCTCCTTCGCCGACAGGAGGGGCCTATGCACCAGCCTATTTAGACAGCGTGTCATATGCTGATGATGAGCGCCCTATAATCGAGCTCATTAATTTGCGGATTGGATTTATGCATGACAGCAATTGGGATGAGCTTATGAAGCTGTATACGGAGTCGGCAAGAGAGGCGAGGCAGGGAGCTGGAAGCTTTAATGGATTCACGGTAACGAGCATACGGATTGAAGGCGGAATTTCGATAAAAGAACAGAAAAGCTTGTTCGAGGCGACTGTCCATACGATGCAAAGCCGCGATGGCGGCGATCCTTCGAGCACGTTTTATGTTTTTCATCGCGGCAAAGAGCAAGGGGCGGTATGGCGCATTGCCGATGTCGACTAAAAAAGCGGGAGCCGATGGCTGGTTAAGTCATCGGCTCCCGCTTTTTATTACTGTCATTTTCCAATTAGCCCGTTACAAACTCTACCTCAATATGAACAACCTCGGAGCGGCTTCCGATTCTGATCGGCGGCCCCCATGAACCAAAGCCGGAGGATACGATAGCGTGAAGGCTGCCCTTTTTCAAATAACCCCAGTCCAGCTCGAACAAGCGCTTCGTAATAAGATGGTTAGGCATCATTTGGCCGCGATGCGTGTGGCCGGATACGGAAATATCGATGCCATTCTCAGCAGCCTTCGCGATGTCGGACGGCTGATGGTCAAGCATAATAAGCGGCTTGGATTGATCGAGCGGCGCGATGAGATCGCCGATTGTCATTCTTCCATCAGCCCCGAAGCCTGCGGAGGCTTTGTCCTTGCGGCCGACGAGATAAAAGCTGTCTGCGATGAGCGCTGACTCGTCCATGAGCACTCGGATGCCAATCGCAGCCATGGCAGTGATGAATTCAGGCACTTTACGGCCAATATATTCATGATTGCCAGTTACCGCATATACGCCTAAGGGCGCCTTCAGCTTGCCGAGCACCGCCGACATGTCTTTACGAAGAAACGGCTCAATATCATCGTCGAGAATGTCGCCGGGCAGCAGAATGAGGTCAGGCTGGATCTGCTCGATGTGGCTCACCAGCCGCTCCAAATGTCGATTGCCGACGATATTGCCAAGATGAAGATCCGACGCCATGGCGATCCGCAGCTTCTTCAGCTTTCCTGCAGGCTTCTGTACTTGAACCTGATAAGTTCGAATGATAGGGCTCCATGCGTTCCAGCTACCACGAAGCAGAAGAATGGCCATGAGACCGAAGACGACGCTGCCTACACCAACGATATAAACAGCTGGCTCTGCTCCTGATGCTTTCAGAATAAGAGCAATGATATTTGCCGGCGGTAGAATGAGGACCGCGTATTCCAGGATGGCGAACCAATAGGAGCCAACGACCTTAAACGCTTCGGCGATCGGGCGCAGCGGCGTGCCATAGGCAGCACGGCCGATGATATACGCATAAGCGACAAGACCGGCGGCCAACGTGTACCAGCCTGCGGATTCCAAGTCGAACAGAGTGGATAAGAAAAGCCATCCATTCCAGCCGATATAGAAGGAAATACCGGTGTATACAAGCAATACGCAAAAAATAATAGCAATAAAACGCAGCTTCATCCCTCAACGCTCCCTAGCTTTTTATCTATTAGCTTCTAAGCTGAATTTACTATAGCATACAGGGACTTGGCACAGCAAAAAATGCGAGATTGGCAAAAGGCGATCATCCTATGCCTGCTATCTTGCCTATAGAATAGTGCGCCGACGCCTCAATCGTTGCGCAGGCTGCTAGCCTATGGTATCGTTTCGTCATAGAGAATAGCGCATATAAACGGAAACGGAGCGAATAATGAAATGAAATCGCTTGTATTGGCAGAAAAACCGAGTGTAGCGAAGGAAATTGCGCGTGTGCTTGGCTGCGGGCAGAAGCATAAGGGCTATATGGAAGGTCCAAAATACGTGGTGACTTGGGCACTAGGACATCTTGTGACATTGGCTGAGCCAGAGGATTACGATCCGAAATATAAAACCTGGAATTTGGAAGATTTGCCGCTGCTTCCCCACAAAATGAATTTGAAGATCATGAAGGAAACTTCCCAGCAATACAGAGCAGTTGCCCAGCTATGCAAGCGGCAGGACATCGGCGAGCTCATTATCGCAACCGATGCAGGGCGCGAAGGCGAGCTTGTCGCCCGTTGGATCATGGAGCTTGTTCATTGGAGAAAGCCGTTCAAGAGGCTGTGGATATCCTCGCAGACGGACAAAGCGATCAAGGACGGCTTTAATCAATTGAAGCCGGGCAAGGATTATAATCATTTGTACGCTTCGGCGGTTTGCAGAGCAGAAGCGGATTGGCTGATCGGGCTGAACGTGACGCGCGCATTGACGACCAAATACAATGCTCAGCTCGCGGCGGGCCGCGTACAAACGCCAACGCTCGCTATGTTGATGGAGCGGGAACAGGAAATTCAATCGTTTCAATCTCAGCCATTTTGGAATGTGTTCGCTGATTTTGGCGAGTTCTCTGCCATCTGGCGGGAACAGGACGCCCATGACGGACGAATATGGAGCCGTGAGGAAGCTGATGCCATTGCCGCAAGAATCAAGCGCGGGCAAGCGAAGGTCAGCAGGCTTCGGACGGTGGAGAAAACGGAGCCGCATCCTCAAGCCTATGACTTGACGGAGCTGCAGCGCGATGCGAACAAGAAGCTTGGCTTCTCGGCCAAGCAGACCTCCAACGTGCTTCAGAAGCTATATGAGCAGCATAAGCTCGTAACGTACCCGCGTACGGATTCCCGCTATTTATCCAGCGACATGGTCCCCACCTTAAAGGGAAGGCTGGAGAGCATTGCCGTTGGACCTTATGCACAGCTTGCGCGCAGGCTGGGCAGAATGCAGCTTCCTGTAACGAAGCGTATTGTCGACGATTCGAAGGTTACGGATCACCATGCGATTATCCCTACGGAACAATTCGTTAACATAGCCGCGCTGAGCAATGACGAGCGGAGACTGTATGATCTGATCGTCAGACGCTTCATTGCTCTATTCTATGGACCTTACCGTTATGATGAGACTAGCGTTGTGTTAACTGTGGGCAAGGATCAGTTCTATGCCAAAGGCAAGATCGAGAAGGAAAAAGGCTGGAAGGAAATTTATCAAACGAGTGCGAATGCTTCCAGTCAGGATGACGACGATGACGAGGATGGAGCGGGCGATGCTGGAGAAAGCAAAGCCGACCGCCAGCCTTCTCAGCTTCTGCCGCCGCTCTCGAATGCGCAGACTCTAGCTGTTAAGCAAGAGAAAATACGAGAGCTCCGTACGCTGCCGCCGCCTCGGTACACGGAAGCTACGCTGCTCACCCGGATGGAGAAGCACAGTCTTGGAACACCAGCAACAAGAGCCGATATTATCGAGAAGCTGCTGGGAACGGATACGATTACGCGGACGCAGAATAAGCTGATGCCTACCGGCAAAGGAAAGCAATTGATTGAGCTAGTGGTAAAGGAGCTTAGAAGCCCGGATTTCACGGCCAAATGGGAGCAGGATTTGGAGCGGATCGCCAAGGGCAAGGGTGATCCAGCAGCTTTTATGAAAAACGTACGCCAGCAAGCAGCCAAGTGGGTATCGGAGGTCATTGCGGAGACGAAGGAATACAAGCCGCATAATCTGACGCACTCACGGTGTCCAGAGTGTGAGAAGCCGCTGCTTGAAATAAACGGCAAGCGGGGCAAATCATTAGTATGCTCGGATCGCGAATGCGGTTACCGCCGTGCCGCGGAGCCGATGCTCTCGAACAAGCGCTGTCCGAACTGTCATAAAAAAATGGAGATCAAGGACGGCAAAGCAGGGAAATTTGCACAATGCAAGCCGTGTAATGTCATTGAGATGCTTGGCGACAAGCAGAATGGCAAAGTTAACCGGAAGCAGAATCAGAAGCTTATAGAGCAATATAGCGATAATACGTCTTTATCGAACAGCTTGGCTGATAAGCTGAAGGCTGCACTTGAGAAGCAATCGGATTAATAACAATCATTAAAGTCGGCAAGCTCTCCGCCTCGAGAGCTTGCCGGCTTTTTTGCTTATCGAAGCTAAAAGACAATAAAGAAGGGATGAGCTTTGCATAAACCTAGCAGATGCTGCTAGACTTCCAAATAAAGGCTACTAACCTATGTCATTCATCCAAGAGATAGATAGTACTCCGTCATATGCTATGGATATGAAGATAGGAAAGGGGTTAGATTGGGATGGGTGAACATCAGGGCAGGCAGTTGGCCAGCAAATGGGCGAAAACGGCAATCTTGCTTTCACACTCGAGCATCGCGCCGCATATTCCTCCTACACGGAGATTTACGCCGAACAACCTCAGATCCATGCTTGATACTCATCAAATGGTCGTCGTAAAGCCGGTTGTTGGGGCTGGCGGGCATGGTGTTATTAAGGTTACGAGGGAAAGTGGGGGCTACGCGTATACTTATTATTCGCAGACGAAACGTTTTGCTAGCTTCGGAGCGTTAATAGGTGCACTTAACAAACAACGTAAAGGACGTTCCTATTTGATTCAAAAGGGCATTTATCTAGCAACAGTGGATGGCAAGCCAATTGACTACCGGGTGAAATACGTGAAGACAGATAATGGCTGGGTCTACCGCGCAATCGTCGGCCGCATTGCCAAAAGAGGCTTGTTCGTAACGAATTTGTGCAGGGGCGGCACCATGGTAACCGCGGCCGAGGGCATAAGCAGGTCGCTATCCTCTGCGCAGGTTTCCGAGAAAAAGAATAAAATGCGAGAGCTGACTGTACTCTCAACTGCTGTGCTTGAGGCTAAATATCCGGGAATCGGCCAGCTTGGCTTTGATTACGGAATTGATAAGCACGGAAAGATTTGGATTTTTGAAGTCAATACGCGGCCGCAATAAGCGGAAGAGGCTGTCCCTCAAAAAGGAGCAGGCGTCCATAACGGGCGGCTGCTTCTTTTCAAAGTCATTTGAGAAATTTCAGCTCATACCCTTTACGCTATAAAAAAGGGTCAAAGGAACCTTCAACCCTACTATGGAGCGGTATTGAAGGTTTTTTTGCGCGTTTTATGGAGCAGGCTTATTCTAATTTTCGTTTTTTTGGGGGAAGCTTATTTTCGCAGCAGGATGAATGTAAAGTTAAGAAGTAGCATCAGCATCTTCAATCGGCTTTTGGAAAAAGGATCCGCTCCGCAAGCCGTCTACGAACTGCTGAAGCCAGCTGTAGTAGTCGATACCATGCCGAAGCTTATGTAGATCCTTCAGACAAAGCTGCCGCTCCTCCTCCTCGGTTTCTTTGGCCAATATCATTTCGGAGAGTGGGGGAATCACTTCGTTGATCGCCCCGAGCATCACATCGATCTCGCGCTGCAGCTTCGCCGCGAAGAAGTTTTGAAACGCTTTGAAGAAGTCGGTTTCTGCGACATACAGGTCTTTGCGCTCCTGCTTTTCGTCAAGCTTCATAATCATTTTGGAATCCATCAGGGAACGGACGGCGTAGCTCATATTGCTTTTACTCATATTCATATGCTGCTTCATTTCTTCAAGCGTCATTGGCTTGTCTTCGAAAAACATAACCCCGTACAGCTGCCCAAAGGAATAGTTGGCTCCATATAAATCCATCGTTTGAGCAATAGCATCAATAATTTTTCCTCTAATTTGCTCCTGCGTCGCCGGAGTGTCGCCCGTATCGGGATTGGATGCTCTTTTCATGTCTCTCACCCGCATCATTCAAATTTTCTAATTTCTTTACAAGATCTTTAACGGAAGTTGACGTTCCGATAATGCAGTCGTCATACACTGAACGTACAATAATTTTTGAA
This sequence comes from Paenibacillus sp. 2TAB23, assembly GCF_052115165.1. Classification (NCBI taxonomy): domain Bacteria; kingdom Bacillati; phylum Bacillota; class Bacilli; order Caryophanales; family Paenibacillaceae; genus Paenibacillus; species Paenibacillus sp. 2TAB23. The sequence goes on along the minus strand of NZ_JBFRGD010000011.1, from coordinate 156,611 downwards.
CGATAGAGGTGGATAACCATTTAATACGACTATTATAACAAATGTTAAAGAAAAATTGAACGAAATAAAGGAGGGGCTGAAACCCGCTATGGTTAAGGAATGGAAGGCTCTTTTATTCACGCTGCCGGCAATGATTCCATTGATCGTGTTCTGGATTATCCCGCTCGGCACGATATTTTACTTGAGCTTTACGGATTGGGATTTCATGAGTCCGGTTAAAACCTTCGTCGGCCTAGATAATTATTTGTATTTGTTCGACAATCCTGCCTTTTACCAGTCGCTTGGCGTCACGCTGCTTTTCTGCCTAGGGAGCGTATTGCCGGTCATGCTTGGAGGCCTCGGGCTTGCACTGCTGCTGAATCGAACGCTGAAGGGGGCGGCATGGTACCGCACGCTGATGTTCTCCCCGTGGGTGACTCCAACGGTTGCTGTATCGATCGTATGGTCCTGGATATTCGAGCCTAAGGTGGGACTAGCCAATACAGTGCTGCGCTGGTTCGGCTTGGAAGGCGTTGGCTGGCTTCAGGATACAAGCTGGGCGCTGGCAGGCGTACTGATCGTGACGATCTGGAAGCTGATCGGCTGGACGATGGTGTTCTACATCGTAGCTCTGCAGAACGTGCCGCGCGAGCTGCTGCAAGCTGGCGAGCTTGACGGTGCGGGTAGCTGGAGCAAGTTGAGGCACATCACGCTGCCGCTCATTTCACCGACTACTTTGTTTCTATTTATCGTCCAAACGATCTCAGCGCTTCAAGCTTATGACCAAATTAACGTGCTGACCCAAGGTGGCCCTGCCGGTTCAACGAGAACGCTGCTGTACATGTATTATCAATCGGCGTTCGAGTCCTTCGATATCGGCGAGGCTTCATCGGTAGCCGTCGTGCTGGTGCTCGCTTGCATGCTTCTTTCGGTCATTTCGTTTGCGGTAAGTCGTAAAACGGTTCACTACAGCTCGTAATCACAAGGAACGATAGAAAGGAGAGCTTAAACTTGCCAGCCGTTCACCGTGTTCGAAGGATGCTCCATCATCTCATTCTATTGCTATTTAGCGCTGCTATGGCATTTCCATTCTATTGGATGGCGACTAGCGCGCTCAAAACAAATGATGAGATTTGGCAATTTCCACCAACCTTCTGGCCAAACTCGCCCCAGTGGGGCAATTACTTGGAAGCTTGGCTGGAGGCGCCTTTTTGGCGGTATTTAACGAACAGCATTGTCGTAGCTGCCGTTATTGTTTTGTTACAGGCGATGAACTCCGCGATGATGGCATATGCCCTCACGCATATGCGCTTCCGTTTAAAGAAAGCTTTTACCGCCATTATTATGCTTGGCTATATGATACCTAGCACCGCAGTGTACTTGCCCAGCTATATGATTCTAGCGAAGCTGAACCTGCTTGACTCTTATGCGGGGCTTATTCTATCGAATTGCGTCAGCGTGTTCTCGATTTTTTTGATCAGACAGGCTTTTCTTCAGGTATCACATGAGCTGGTGGAAGCAGGACAGATCGACGGCGCGTCGCATATACGAATCTTGGGCTCCATCTTGGTTCCAGTGGCGCGGTCGTCCTTCGTCGTTCTCGCTCTTATCACCTTCATTGATCATTATAATAACTATTTCTGGCCGATGCTGATTACTAAAAACCCGGATTTGCAACTCGTTTCAGCCGGCTTGAGAAGCTTCTTCGTGGAAGGAGGGGCTTACGGTTTAAAATGGCCGCTCATTATGGCAGCAAGCTCGTTTACGATAGCGCCGCTGCTTGTCCTGTTTCTTTTTGCGCAAAAAACGATTCTGAAAAGCTTTAATATGTCTGCTGGCGCTAGCAAGGGCTGATTGGAAAATGAAAAGCTTAATATGTTGACCGCTTCATACAAATAGAGTGGAGGAAACAATACGATGTTGAACAAGAAAAAAGGATTAGCTTTGATGATGGCAGTTAGCTTTACGGTGCTTTCCGCCTGCGGACAAGCCGAAAACAGCACGAACGGCGCAGCGAGCGGTACTAATGCGCCAACAAATGCAGCAACGAACGAGGCAGCGCCTAAAGAGCCCGTTACGATTGAGTTCTGGTATGGCTTAGGCGGTAAGCTGGGAGACACGATGAAGGAGAAGATTGAGCTATTCAACAGCTCTCAGCAGGAAGTAGTCGTGAAGGGGATCGCGCAAGCAGACTATTCGGAGACGGAACAGAAGCTTCAAGCGGCAATTGCGGCGAAGCAAGCGCCAGCAGCCGTGCTATCGTCGAATATGACATGGGCTCAAAAGGGACTCTTCGAGGACATGAGTGACATGATTGCTGCGGATTCAACCTTTAATAAGGAGGACTTCGTGCAAACCTTCCTGGGTCAAGGACAATTGGACGGCAAGCAGTATTTCCTGCCGATGTATGGTACGACACAGGTCATGTATTACCGGAAGGACGCCCTGGAGAAAAACGGATTAACGACTGACAACTTCAAAACCTGGGAGGCACTTGCAGAATCAGCGGCGAAGATGACGACAAAGGCTGACGGAAAAACGAGCTTTTTCGGATGGGAACCGATGTGGGGCAAGGACAATATGATGGATGCGGTATTCAGCAAAGGGGGAACGGTGCTTAGCGAGGACGGCAAAACGGTTATGATCGACTCGCCTGAATGGATCGAGACTTGGGAGCTGTTCCGCAAATGGATTCACGAGGACCAAATCATGACGATTCACTCCGGCGGTCAAGGCTGGGAATATTGGTATAAGACAATCGATGATGTGATGAAGGGCCAAGCGGCAGGCTACACGGGCTCAAGCGGAGACCAAGGCGATCTGGATTTCAATATTGTTGGTGCGATGGAGCAGCCAGGCTGGGAAGGCGTCGGAGAAGGCAAGCCTGCGGCATCAGCTATTATGGCTGGCATTCCATCTGGTGCGAGCGATGAGCAAAAGGCAGCAGCCTACAAATGGTTGACGTTCTTCTCCCAGCCACAGAATACGGCTTCTTGGTCAATTAGCACAGGCTATATCGCCGTACGCTCATCGGCTTTGGAAGATGAAGCATACAAAGCATTCAGCGAGCAAAATCCGCAAATCAAAGTGCCGCTTATGCAGGCAGCTCATGCATCGGCTCCTTTCCAAGACCCAACAGGGGGCAAAATAAACGATGCGCTTACCATCGCGGCAGACAAAGTTCAGATCGGCAACGTGTCAGCTGAACAAGCGTTAAAGGAAGCGAAGGCAACGGCACAGAAGGAACTTGATAGATTGAAATAGGGGTGATCGACATTATGCCTGACTTAATCATACACAATCGAGCATACAAGGTGGCAGGCATCTTGTTCGATAAGGATGGAACGCTGCTCGACTTTATCGCCATGTGGGGCTGCTGGAGCGAATCCGTATTTGAGGCATTCGCGCAGCAGCTAAGAAAGCGAGGACTTACCTTTCAAGCCGATATCGTTCCAAGATTGTGGGGAACGATACATGGAAAAGACGGGGGAATTACCGATTACGACCGGAATGGTCCGCTTGCGATGGGTTCCATGAACGATTTGTACGCGGTGCTGTCCTGGCAAAGCTACCAGGCAGGCCTGTCATGGGCGGAGTCGATGGAGCTTGTGCAGCAATGCAAGCAGCATGCGGATAGGGAGCTGGAACGGCTGCGGCCGGCCCAGCCTCTTCCGGGTCTGCATGCCTTCCTGGCAAGCTGCAAGGAGCATGGCATAAAGCTTGGCGTAGTTACGGCTGACGATACACAGGCAGCAGAGCGGCATTTGGCATGGATGGGAATACGAAGCTATTTTGACGCCGTGGTTGGAAGCGATCTTGTTGAGCTAGGAAAGCCGTTTCCCGACATGCTGCAGCAAGCCTGCAGGAAGCTGTCTCTTTCATGCTCAGATACGGCAATCATTGGCGATACGAATGGCGATATGCGAATGGGCTTGGCAGCAGGCGCAGCTGTTTCCGTCGGCATTCACGAAGCTGCGGAATCAGCACCTGTCGCGCAGCTGCTGCCCGATGCTAATGAATGGATAAGCGGTTATTCGCAGCTCAGTATCGGGAGGCGATCCAATGAAAGCTGATACCGGCTGGGGCTGGACGTTTCTGCTGCTTGCGATCGTTTTGGAACTGACGGGAACCGTTTCGATGAAATATTCGGCGGGCTTCTCCCGTTTTTGGCCATCCGTGCTTATGTTCGTATTCTACGGGGCGAGCTTTACGATGCTCAATTTCGCATTAGCTTATATGAACGTTAGCGTAGCGTATGCAATATGGTCCGGTATTGGTATTATATTGATTACATTGGCCAGCTTTATCATGTTTCATGAGAAGCTTCCGGTTGCAGCATTGCTTTGGATTGGGTTAATTGTAGTTGGAGTAGTGGGATTGAATATGAGTGTCAAAGGCCATTGAACATGAAAAGAAAAAGGAGGTCGTTCCGATGCTGAAACCATTGGCTGGCGAATCACGCGTGTTTCCGGCAGGAGAAGACGAGCGGACGCCTATTATAAGCTTTCAGGTTATAACGGATACGCATGTGACGACAGACCCCGAGCATCTTCATAATGAGCATTGGATGCAGGCGCTTCAGGATATTGCCGCTCATGCCGCTAGCAGCATTGGAATCATGCATGTAGGCGATGTGACCGATCGAGGGCTTCGTGCCGAGTATGAGGAATTTGCCCGTATATGGGACATATATAAAGCCGATTTGCCGCCGATTTGGCTTACGTACGGCAATCATGATATTTTTCTTGGCGATTTGGAGAGTCAATTGAGCCTCTATGAAAAGTTTACGGGGATGAAGGCGCCTTATCATGACGTTTGGCTTCAAGACTATCATTTTATTTTTTTGGGCTCGGAGCAAGGGTTGAAGGATTTTGCTTATTTGAGCGCAGACCAGCTGTCCTGGCTGGATCATAAGCTTAACGAGAGAGCAGATGCTGCAAAGCCGAAGTTCGTTTTCTTACATCAGCCGCTGAAGGATACGGTAGCGGGGTCTTTGGAATCTCAAGGCTGGTTTGGCGTTACTCAGGATAAGGAGCTGAAGGAAGTGCTGGAGAAGCATCCGGAGGCGATTATGTTTAGCGGGCACACGCATTGGGAGCTGGAAGCGGGCTTAACGGCTTTCGACGGCAAAGGGGAGACAGCCGTATTATTCAATTGCTCGTCGGTTGCCTATCTATGGACGAATGAGGATGAGTACAAGGAAGGCAGCCAAGGCCTTTATGTAGACGTATACGAGGACAAAGTAATCGTGCGCGGCAGAGATTTCACAACTTCCGCATGGGTAGCGTCAACAGCCTACGAGGTGGGCGCTGGTAAAGGAGCAGGAAGCCCTTAGGGGCTTTTTTGCCGTCTGGAAGCTAGCAAATTGAAGGATATATGTAATGCCGTTAATATATTCCATTAATAGATTCATAGATTTCGATTAAAGTTTTTTATAGCATAGCTTTGTAAAACGACCTGTGGATAACTGTATCCACATTATTCACATTGATTTTACTCATAGATATACGTATATACACACGCTATGCACACCGTATCCACAACATCTTGTGTATAACTAGGGCTGTTGTCCTTCTATTAGTGCCATGCTACTATGAACAAGTAATAACCAAAGGATGGAAGAAAGGGTGTGTAGTGATGGAGCTACTGTCCGATGAAATGCTGGTAGACACCTATTATGCAGCTATCCAATTCAAATTGGAGCCCGATTTTATACGAATGCTGGCTATTGAAATGAAACGAAGACGACTTAATCCGGAAACGGCCAGAATTACTGCTTAATAAGGCAACGGTCAGCATTAATGCATAATGCGGGAACGAGCTGCAGTCTCACAACATGATTACCATTCGATAACCGATACTTCGGTTGCTTGGCTGCAAGTCGGGCAATATAGCATATGCATGCAGGCGCGAGCTGCTTGCTCAGCCGCCTCATTTCGGAGCGGATCGACATCGATTTGACCATATGGAGCATATGGGCCTGTCAGATCGGATGAACGGCCGCAATCAACAATTGCGCTATCGCAAGAGGAGCAGCGTTCATGCAGAGATTGAATTCCGTTGCAAACCGGACAAAACATAAGGGTATCCTCCTTGGCACGCCTCGCATATGTATGCGTTAGGTGAACGTTTGATTAAACGCCAAGGTTAGGATACCCTTATGTTTGAATTTTAACTAAACGTGCAATAGGTCATATGGTTATCTTTTCATATTGCTGCTATGGCCAGGTGACAGCTTAGCGCTTGGGTCAACATAAACCTTCGCGTTGTTAATCGCAGTCGGCGCCTCGCCGAATCCTACTGCAATCAGCTTAAGCTTGCCAGGATAAGTCGTAATATCCCCAGCCGCGAATATGCCCGGTATGTTCGTCTCCATCCGGGTATCCACAACAATCGAACCTCCCTGAATGTGAATGCCCCAATCCACTATAGGACCAAGCGAAGAGATGAAACCGAAATTAACGATGACGGCATCGACATCCAGCTCGGTAGTTTCCATCGTTTTGACATCGGTCAGTGTCAGTTTCGTTATATGGTCCTCGCCGTGCAGCGCCGTAATTTCCATTGGCGTAAGGACATTCACATTGGACTGCTTCAACTGCTCGACACTATGCTCATGCGCTCGAAATTTATCTCTCCGGTGTATTAACGTCACGCTTTCCGCTATCGGCTCGAGCATGAGTGACCAATCCACGGCTGAGTCGCCGCCGCCGCTTATCAGTACCTTCTGCCCACTAAACCGCTGCAAATCACCTACAAAATAATGAAGGTTATTCTTTTCGAATTTTGAAGCTTCCGGCAGCTCAAGCCTTCTAGGCTCAAACGCTCCTACCCCAGCTGTAATAATAACGGCTTTGGCATAATGTGAACCTTTGTCAGTTATAATCTCAAAGAGGCGTTCGTCATGCTTAATGACGTTATTTACCTTTTCCTCCAAGCATATTTCCTGCTCGAAATGGGAGAGCTGCTCCACCAATCGGTCAACCAGCTCTTGTGCCGTTACTTTTGGAAATCCGGCAACGTCGTAAATATATTTTTCAGGATATAGTGCTGCAAGCTGACCGCCTAGTTGAGGCATGCTTTCAATAAGCTTAACGGATGCTTGGCGCATCCCGCCATAGAAAGCAGCGAACAAGCCTGCAGGCCCTCCTCCTATTATTAAAATATCGACTGGGCTTGCTGTTGTATCAGGGTTAGTCAATGTAGCCACCTCCATGTTATAAGCATTACGTTTTCAATTATAATCTTTCGTAGAAGCAGAAGGAAATATTTAATTTGTATAGAGTTCTAAACAATTTCGTATATTTTGCCCTTGAACTTTTACTTAAAACTATGTAAAATTTCTGATGTATGTTATGCTCGGGACTGTTTGCAAAGAGTGGAGAAACCTCTTGTTTCCGAGTGAATGATACATTGATAAAACGGCTTCAATTAGAACACACTGAACTTATAATTATAGATATTCGGTTTAGCATGTGTAATTTTTCACAATGTAAAATGACAAAGATAAGAGGAATGGATGGGATCATACGATGAGCAACATACCTAAAATCGTCATTCTTGGCGCAGGGTACGGAGGCATACTAACAGCACTTCGCTTGCAAAAAGAATTAAACTACAATGAAGCTGACGTTACGCTAGTTAATAAACATGACTATCATTATATTACAACACATCTTCATATGCCTGCCGCTGGGACGGACAATCCAGAAAACGCACGTGTGAGCATTTCGAAATTGATCGATGAATTCAAAATCGATTTCGTGAAATCGACGGTTGTGCAAATTCGCCCGCAGGATAAAAAAGTGATTCTCGAAGACGGAACGCTCTCTTATGACTATTTGGTAATCGGACTTGGCGGCGAGCCAGAAACATTCGGCATTCCGGGCCTTGGCGAGCATGCCATGAATATCCGCAGCATCAACTCCGTTCGTTTAATTCGCGAACATATCGAGTATCAATTTGCTCGTTTCAAGCGCGAACCGCACCGTACGGATTATTTGACGTTCGTTGTAGGCGGCGCAGGCTTTACTGGAATTGAGTTTGTTGGCGAGCTTTCCGACCGAATCCCAGAGCTTTGCAAGCAATTCGACGTAGATCCAGCGCTAGTTAAAATTTACAATATCGAGGCAGCGCCAACGGCGCTTCCAGGCTTTGATCCTGAGCTTGTTGAATACGGCATGGACGTATTGACGAAGAAAGGTGTAACGTTCCGTATCGGAACGGCGATCAAAGAGTGCTCGCCTGAGGGTGTCGTAGTTGGAGAAGGCGAAGAAATCAAGTCCGCAACGGTCATCTGGACCGGAGGAATCCGCGGCAACCGTCTCATTGAAGAAGCTGGCTTCGAGACGATGCGCGGCCGCGTTAAGGTGGATGAGTTCCTTCGTTCGCCAGGCAATGAGAATATTTATATCGTGGGCGACAATTCACTGATGTTTAATCCGGAAGGCCGTCCTTACCCGCCAACAGCTCAAATTGCCATGCAGCAGGGCGTTGTATGTGCGCATAATCTGGTTGCTTCGATCCGCAATCAGCCGCCGAAGGGCTTCACGTTCAGCAACAAAGGAACAGTTGCATCACTGGGCAAAGGCGAGGCAATCGGCATCGCATTCGGCAAAAAGTATAAAGGGCGCGTAGCAGCTTGGCTGAAAAAAGCAATCGACCTGCGCTACCTGTTCATTATCGGCGGGATCTCGCTCGTGCTTCGCAAAGGCAAATTTCTATAATGAGACACTGCAGCGTACAGGTACGCGGCTTGCTGACACGGGATGAGCTGGATCGTTACAATGCATTAATGGAGGTCGGTTCCTTCTTAGAGTCGCAGACGCGCTACGATTTGGCCTATACGGTGCAAAAAGAAGTAGACCTGCTGATTCAGCCGGCTATCGAGCGCTTGAAGGACAAAGGCCGCGAACGCGACCGTGCTACCCAGGAATACTTGGAAGCGAAGCGTCTTGGCCTGCAAGACGATGAGGATGATGACGAGGATTAGTGTTATTTAGAAAGGCTTTCGCTTTGGAAGCGGCATTGATGCCGCTTCTTGCGAAGGCCTTTTTTTCGTGGCGATGGGCAAGGAGGCGGAATGGAACCATTCAAAAGGGCTGGTTCATACGTTTTTATTGAAAATGGCATCGCCTAGCGGCTACGTAATATAAAGTCGAAAAAGAACCTCCAACTCCACTTTATAGTGGTGATGAAGGTTCTGTAGCCCATTCTTATGAGAATTGCCGTATAGGGATTACCCTGTAGAGACAGTCTTTAAAGGACAACCCTTAAAGGACAACCCTTAAAGGACAACCCTTAAAGGACAACTCTTAAGAGACAGCCCTTAAAGGACAACTCATAAGAGACAGTCCTTGAGAGACAACCCTTGAGAGATAACCCTTAATTAATCGGCTATATAGCCAGAAGTTTTGCGAATTTTTCTCCGTTCAAAAAATTGCCTACGTAGAACTCGCCGAAGTCAGCGAAACGCGCGCTCACTTCGTCAAAGCGCATTTCATAGATGAGCTTTTTGAATTGCAAGGCGTCGTCCGCAAACAGTGTCACGCCCCATTCCCAGTTGTCGAAGCCGACAGAGCCGGTAATGATTTGTTTCACTTTGCCTGCATAGGAGCGACCGATCATGCCGTGGCTGCGCATCATCGTTTTACGTTCGTCCATGCTGAGCATGTACCAGTTGTCTTGCCCGTCGCGGCGTTTGTTCATCGGATAGAAGCAAATGTGGCTTGCTTTCGGAAGCGTAGGCTTCAGCCTTGCGATAATATCCGGATTTTGCATCGGATCGGATCCAGGTGCCGCCATGTAGTTGCTAAGCTCGACGATGCTTACATAAGAGTGCACCGGGTAGGTGAAGCTTGCGAAGGATGTTTTGTTGAATGCGGTCTCGATGGCATTCAAGTCCTCAAGTGTTTCACGCAGATGCATGAACATGAAGTCAGCCTTCTGTCCGACGATGGAATAGACAGCCGTGCTGCCTTCCTTATTTTCTTCTACCGCTGACCATTGCTGCAAAAAGCTTTGCAGCTCGTCCAGCGCGCGGCTGCGCTCGCCCYCATCGGCTAAGCGCCATGCGGTCCAGTCGATGCTGCGGAAATCATGCAGCGCGTACCAGCCTTCTAATGTTTGTGCTGCTTCACTCATTGTATAAATGCTCCCTTCAAGCCCATAATGATGCTGCAATCATTGTATCGTACTCTGGGCAAGCGGAGCAAATGGCGGTCTTGTGACATTTGTCCTTTCATAATTGACTTCCTTCGGGCCATTAATTAAACTAATAACGAGAGTCTGAAAGGGGAAGTTTCGATGCTTCAGTTAATTATCGCAACGGTGCTGTTTTTGGTTATGATGTTCGGTATCGGCTTTATTCTGAATATGCTTTTAAAAACGACATGGTTTCCGATATATTTATTTATTATAGCTTTGATTGTACTAGGCATATGGGCTCCATGGGATGCATCGGCTGAGACGACGATTCAAAACTTTGCCCACTACACGATTATTGACTACATTCCGGTCATCGGAGCTTTGGTCGGCGCTTATGTAAGTGGTTGGGCCATACAGGCGCTCCGCAAGGGCGGCTACAAAATGTTCTAATTGAAAAATCCCTCATTCGGGGGATTTTTCTATTTTTCGACACGTCCTGAACAACGGTTTTTATGTTAAAATGATAGAATGAAAGCAAGGGATGGAGCTGGTGCAGTGCGCATCACTAATATATTGCAATACACGGAGCATCATAGATACTACATATTCCGTGATTTTTCTTTAAGCAGTCTGGACTACAAAATGCTTTCGCTAATCTATCAACCGATGATTGGCGCTTTTGCTGTCGCATTTTATCAGCAGCTTTACCACGGGATCTCGGAGGGAACCTCCGGATACTCAACTATCGAGCCGCAGCGCAAGCTGTTTCTGGGGCTCGGACTTGAGATGAATGAGCGAGGGCGCAAGCACTTGATTGAGCAGGCATCTAAGCTAGAGGCAGTAGGGTTGCTGCAAACCTCGCGACTAGGCGTACCCGATAATGCAGATGTTATATACGAATACGAGCTGTCACAGCCTTTGTCGCCAGCAGAATTTTTCCGCAATATGCATTTGACGATGCTGCTGCGCGATAAGGTTGGCAAATATGCGGTGATCTCGCTGCGCGAATCGTTTGGGGCTAACGAGCCGGATGAGCTGGCAGGCGCGCAATTGGCGAAAGAAAATATCTCGGTACCTTTTTACGAGCTGTTCAAGCTGAATATGCAGTCGGTGGATGATGAGCTTGAGCAAGCGCTCACGGAGGTTGCGCCATCTAGGCAGGCTTCCGCTAGAGCTGCTCAAGCGACGGCGGGCATTCCGTATGGGGAGATTATATTGCGGTTTCCTCGCAACTCCGCCAATCGCCGATTTGTGGAGCGCTTGCGCAGTGATGAAGAACAGCTTGCTCAGGTCAATTACGTGGCCTACAAATATAGTCTAGGCGTTGTGGATATATGCCGTTTGCTTGATGAAGACGGGATTTTTAGCGAGAGCGGTACACTTAACGTTGATGAGCTGCAGCTGCGAGCTAATCAATTCTATAGGCAGGACAAGAAGCGGGAAGGAGAGCGGCAGCGCGCCCTCTCGCGTACGCCAATCGTATCAGGGGAAGAGCAAGCAGATTCTGATGAATTGACAGAGGAGTTCGAGGTTCAGGAGCAGCATTATTTGCAGGTTCCGAACCAGCTCAGCGGCCGCTGCGATGTCCAGCAGTACAATATGCTGATGAGAAACGAGCCGCATACCCGGTTTTTGCAGCGATTTTTCCCAGGTGCCGTGCCGGATTGGATCGAGCGCGTGTTCGAGCGGATGGATCTGAATTATAAATTGGCTGGACCTGTGATCAATGTACTTATCCATTATGTTATCGGAGCCAATGACGCGCAGCGTGTAACAAAAACGTTTTTGGATGCAGTAGCCTCCAATATGCTTGTGAAACAAATCGATACGTTTGAGAAAGCGGTTGTGTATGTTCGGGAGCAAGCGCAAGTCGAGCAGGATAAGGAGCGCCGCAAGGAAGCGGCGCTCAGCTACGCCGGTGGTTACAACAACGCCAAGGGCGGTGCACGGGGGGGAGGCGGCAGCCGAGGAACTTCTCGCAAGCCGTCCATTCCGATTGTACAAGAGGACACAACTTCCACGGAGGTGTCGGCAGACGAGCTTGAGGAGCTTCGCAAGCTGGCGCGCAAATTAGAAGGCAAAGGATAAAGGCGGTGTGAGCAGATGATGGAATCGATGGGCGATTTGCTGAAGGCTTGGCCGTCAGGCAAAGCCATCACAGAGCAAGCGGAGCTTAAGCTGACCGAACTGCTTGCGGAACCGCTTGTAGAAAAGCTAAGACTGAAATACCCGGATTTGGACGATCAGACGATTCGTCTGAATCTGAACCGCGTATACCAATACGTCACCGAGTACCGGAATTGTACGAATTGCCCTGGGCTCGATAATTGTCCGAATGACTTTGAAGGACATTACACCTTGTTAAGCTCAGAATCACTGAACGGCCTGACACAGCTGTATGACCGCAAGGTGGCGTGCAAAAAATTTAACGCCCGTCAAACGGAGGATCAGATTCGCAGCCGTGTACGGAGCTTTTATATCGATGAGAAAGCATTGCAGCGCGGCTATTCCTTAGATGAAATTTTGGAGAGCGACAGGGAACGGACGAAGGCAGTCGGTCAAATTCTCCGTTACATCGATCGTACGAAGGAAAATGGCTTGCAAGAAGAAGGGTTGTATTTGGCAGGTCGCTTTGGGACCGGCAAAACCTATCTGATGTGCTACTTGCTGCATGAGCTTGCCAAAGCCGGTTATTCCGGCGTAATCGTCTATATGCCGGATTTCGTAGAGGATTTGAAGTCGCTGATGCATGAGCCAGGCAAGCTGAAGGAAACGGTCGAAATGATGAAAGAAACCGATCTGCTCATTTTTGACGATATGGGCGCAGAGAATTTAAACCCTTGGGTTCGCGACCATGTGCTGGGTGCCATACTGAATTACCGGATGCAGCGCAAGCCGACCTTCTATACGTCTAATTATGAGCTCGATGCGTTGGAGCAGCATTTCAGCTTCACGAGCAAGGATGGCGATGAGTTGCATAAAGGTCAGCGTATTATGGACCGGATTCGGCCTTATGTAGAAGTGGTAATGGTAAAAGGCGAGAATAAGCGCGGACGGAAATGAGAGCGATCGTAAATAAGTACGGACGGAAATAAGTTGAAACAGCTTTGGTTGGCTGATCCTGTGGGGATTATGCTGCCAAAGCTATTTTTTTGCATGCATGGGTGTAAGTATCGTTTTTATAGCGCGTGAGCAGAGGGTTTTTCGATGCTGTAAGCACACTGGTGTGCTTTCAGCGCTAGAAAGGTGAGAGTGTGCGGCGCGAGAGTGTGGAACGGGCGAGTGTCTGCAAGCGCACATGGGTTCTAACAGCGCGTGAGCGGAGGGTTTTTCGATGCTGTAAGCACACTGGTGTGCTTACAGCGCTAGGAAAGCCGAGTGTGTGGAGCGGTTGAGTGTCTGTAAGCGCACATAGGTTCTAACAGCGCGTGAGCGGTGGGTTTTTCGATGCTGTAAGCACACCGGTGTGCTTACAGCGCCAGTAAGGCGAGTGTGTGGAGCGGGCCGTGCGGGCGAGTGTCTGTAAGCGCACATGGGTTCTAACAGCGTGTGAGCGGCAGGTATTTCGAAGCCGTAAGCACACCGGCGTGCTTACAACGCCAGGAAGGCGAGTATGTGGAGCGGGCAAGTGTCTGTAAGCGCACATGGGTTCTAACAGCGCGTGAGCGGAGGGTTTTTCGTTGCTGTAAGCACACTGGTGTGCTTACAGCGCTAGGAAAGCCGTGGAGCGGGCGAGCGGGTGAGCGGAGGGTTTTTCGATGCTGTAAGCATACCGGCGCGCTTACAGCGCCAGAAAGGCGAGTATGTGGAGCGGGCAAGTGTCTGTAAGCGCATATGGGTTCTAACAGCGCGTGAGCGGAGGGTTTTTCGTTGCTGTAAGCACACTGGTGTGCTTACAGCGCTAGGAAAGCCGAGTGTGTGGAGCGGGCGAGCGGGTGAGCGGAGGGTTTTTCGATGCTGTAAGCACACCGGCGTGCTTACAACGCCAGGAAGGCGAGTGTGTGAAACGGGCGAGTGTCTGTAAGCGCACATGAGTTCTAACAGCGCGAGAGCGGTGGGTTTTTCGATGCTGTAAGCACACCTGTGTGCTTAGAGCGCCAGAAAGCCGAGTGTGTGGAGCGGGCGAGTGTCTGTAAGCGCACATAGGTTCTAACAGCGCGTGAGCGGAGGGTTTTTCGATGCTGTAAGCACACCGGTTTGCTTACAGCGCTAGGAAGGCGACTTACAGCGCCAGAAAGCCGAGTGTGTGGAGCGGGCGAGTGTCTGTAAGCGCACATAGGTTCTAACAACGCGTGAGCGGAGGGTTTTTCGTTGCTGTAAGCACACCGGTGTGCTTACAGCGCTAGAAAGGCGAGTGTGTGGAGCAGGCGAGTGCTGTAAGCGCACATAGGTTCTAACAGCGCGTGAGCGGTAGGTATTTCGAAGCCGTAAGCACACCGGCGTGCTTACAGCGCTAGAATGGCGAGTATGTGGAGTGAACGAGTGTCTTTAAGGATCAACGAATTTAAGTTATGTCGCCTCCTTTATTCCGCTGCGGATAAAAGGGGGGCGAATGAGTTGGTCAAATCAATCAGATCAGAGTCGATTTGCAAATGTAGAGCGAATTTGCTTGCGATATAAAGCTTTCTTATCAAACTTATCATTTTTTTGAAATTAAGTATTGACAGTGTTAGGGGGTCGCTGGTAAGATTCTTCCATAACCAACTAAACGGGTAGGAATAATGGTTTTCGACCGGACCAACCGGAGTAAACACCTATTACAGTGAAACACAGTTCATCACAGTTCATGACAGATCATAGCGGCTCGTGTCAGTACAAGACTGCTCATGCGGCTCGTATCAGTACATGTCAGTACACGTCAGTACACGTCAGTACAAGACAGCTCATGCGGCTCATGACAGTACATGACAGCTTATGATCGTATTCTAGTGTTTCAGCAAGCCTGTTAATTTAAAAAAGGGGTGTGTGTCAAAATGAAAAAAATTACTCACGTTCGGTCAGCAATTATTCTATTAGCATTAGTACTGGTTTTGGCAGCTTGCGGCCAAGGCGGCAACAACGCAGGAAACAAAGCGACGAATCAACCAGCTAACGAGTCTTCAACGACGAATGCGACAGCATCAGAAGAGCCAGCAAAAGAAGAGCCTAAGCCTCCTGTTGAGCTGTTGAACGTTTCGTACGATCCTACTCGTGAGCTTTATGTAGCTTTCAACGAAGCATTCTCCAAGCATTGGAAAGCTGAGACTGGCCAAGAGGTAACGATTAAGCAATCACATGGCGGTTCAGGCAAACAAGGGCGTGCCGTAATAGACGGTCTAAAAGCCGACGTTGTAACGCTTGCGCTCGGCTATGACATCGATGCGATCGTAGAACCCGGCTTGATCCAAGCGGATTGGCAATCTAAATTCGAACATAATAGTTCCCCATATACTTCTACAATCGTTTTCCTTGTTCGCAAAGGAAATCCGAAAGGCATTAAAGACTGGAATGATCTTACCAAGGAAAAAGTTGAAGTAATCACGCCTAACCCGAAAACCTCTGGCGGTGCACGCTGGAACTACCTGGCAGCTTGGGGCTACGCGTTAAAACAAAACGGCAATGACGAAGCAAAAGCGCAAGAATTTGTTGCTGAACTGTTCAAGCATGTTCCAGTTCTGGATTCCGGAGCGCGCGGATCAACGACAACCTTCGTGGAACGCGGAATCGGTGATGTGCTGCTTGCTTGGGAGAATGAAGCATTCCTTTCGATTAACGAGCTTGGTCCTGACAAATTCGAAATCGTTTATCCATCCTTGAGCATATTGGCTGAGCCGCCGGTTGCTGTCGTTGACAAAGTGGTAGATGACCGCGGTACTCGTGAAGTAGCCGAGGCATACCTGAAATACCTTTACACCGAGGAAGGCCAAGAGATTGCGGCTAAAAACTACTACCGTCCGATTTCTGAAACCGTTGCGGCTAAGTATACAGAGCAATTCAAATCGCTTGAGCTGCTTACGATTGACAAAGACTTTGGCGGATGGAAAGAAGCACAAACCAAACATTTTGCGGATGGCGGCATTTTCGACAAAATTTATACGCCAGGCTCATAATACTGCATTTAAAAAAGATTGGAGCTGACTTCACATGAAAGGTTCCAAGTCCCGTAACGTGCTTCCGGGTTTTGGTTTATCGCTTGGCTTTACGTTGTTTTACCTCAGCATTATCGTTCTCATTCCGCTGGCTGCCGTTTTTTTCAAAACGGCAGAGCTCAGCTGGTCCGAATTTTGGAGCACGGTTACGAATGCACGCGTTGTTGCATCCTACCGAGTCAGCTTCCTTACCGCTTTTTTTGCGGGGCTAGTGAATGCCGTGTTCGGTCTATTAATTGCATGGGTGCTTGTTCGATATAGGTTTCCAGGCAAAAAAATAATAGACAGCTTAGTGGATTTGCCGTTCGCACTGCCGACTGCCGTTGCGGGTATTGCTTTAACAGCGATTTATGCGCCTAATGGATGGATTGGGTCGCTGCTCGCGCCGCTTGGCGTAAAGGTGGCATACTCGCCAATCGGCATTACGATCGCGCTTATCTTCATAGGTCTTCCCTTTGTTGTCCGGACGGTGCAGCCTGTGCTGCAGGACATGGAGAAAGAGACGGAGGAAGCAGCAGTCATGCTTGGCGCCTACCGTTTGCGGACCTTTTGGAAGGTTATTCTGCCTGAGCTTATGCCAGCCCTGTTAACAGGGTTCGCGCTTGCATTTGCACGAGGAATCGGGGAGTATGGCTCGGTCGTGTTCATATCCGGCAATATGCCTTTAAAGACAGAGATTACACCACTGCTGATCATGACGAAGCTGGAGCAATATGATTACGCTGGAGCTACTGCGATTGCGCTTGTCATGCTTGTTGTGTCTTTCCTCATGCTGCTAGTCATCAATTTGCTGCAGTGGCGGATGAACCGCCGCACAGTATCGGACTAAGAAGGAGGGCTGACCATGGCTGGAGCAATTACTGTTCATACGAATGAAGAGACGTCCAAGAGACCGCAGCATATTAATGAATCGGCACCTGTACGCTTTGTGCTCATTGGGATCGCGATGCTATTTCTCGGTTTAGTCGTACTTCTGCCGCTGGCGTCTGTGTTTGTTGAAGCGTTTAAGAAAGGCGTAGGCGTGTACATAGACTCCATTACGGAGCCGGACGCGCTATCGGCGCTTAAGCTAACGCTGATCGTGGCATTGATCGCTGTACCGGTTAACACGATTTTCGGTGTTGCGGCAGCGTGGGCAATCAGCAAGTTTCGTTTCCGTGGCAAAAACATACTCATTACGTTAATCGATTTGCCGTTTGCCGTATCCCCAGTCATTTCAGGATTGATATATGTGCTGCTGTTCGGAGCGCAAGGTTTTCTCGGGCCTTGGCTGGATGAACGCGGAATCCAAATTATATTCGCCGTGCCTGGGATCGTGCTTGCAACCGTATTCGTTACGGTGCCTTTCGTAGCCCGTGAGCTTATCCCGCTTATGCAGGCTCAGGGCGTCCAAGAAGAGGAAGCGGCAGCAAGCTTAGGCGCCAAAGGCTGGCAAATCTTTTGGAAGGTAACCCTGCCCAATATCAAGTGGGGATTATTGTATGGCGTTATTCTGTGCAATGCGAGAGCGATGGGCGAGTTTGGCGCCGTATCCGTCGTTTCTGGCCATATCCGCGGCGAAACGAATACGCTGCCGCTTCATATCGAAATCCTTTACAATGAATATCAATTTTCCGCATCGTTTGCTGTCGCGTCTTTGCTCGTAATGCTTGCAGTCGTTACACTCATCGTGAAGAGCATCGTGGAGTGGAAATCAGCTCAGCAGAAACCAGCTGCAATAACAGAATAACCGGAAATTACAGAATGTCGGAAATTTACAGTATAACCCAAAATGTCAGATTAACAGAAAATTACAGAATGGCCTGAAACTACAGAAAGGCCTGAAATTACAGAAAGGTCCGAAATTACAGTAAGGCCTGAAATTACAGAATATCGGAAATTTATAAAATAACCAGCAATTACAGAGTAAACGAATGAAATTGGAGGGGTTTCGAATGGCAAAGCCGTTAGAAGTTGATGAGGAGTGGCTTGAGCGAATCGCGAACCAGGTGAGCGGACTGAGTTACGGGCATGTAACGATTACCGTTCATGATGGCAGAATTGTACAAATCGACCGGACGGAAAGAACGCGTTTTGATGCACCCTCTCAGAAGCAGCAGGTATCGTCCGATTCCATACAACAAGTAAAGCACCGTGAGGGCCAATCTACTGGCGAGGCGCTTCGGATCGTACAGTAATTTCAGTTTCATGTGGACGCATATGCAAGCGGCTGCCCGCAGGATCAACGATCCTGCGGGCGGCCTTTTTTCGTTGGAAGACAGACGGTTATTGTAAGAAGCCTAATTGTTTTCTACAATAGAAGGAAGAAAACAACGTACAGGGAGAATTGCCATGCCGGATTGGAGCTACCAAACCTTATTTCGACCTTTGTTGTTCAAGCTGCCCGCCCGTTTGAGCAGGGGTCTGACGCTGCGAGCAATCGGTACGCTAAGCAAGCTTCCAGGAGGCTCATTCGTAGTTAGGACGTTTGGCCATATGGAGCCTTCTCCCATGTTAGAGCGTGAGCTAGCAGGAATAGCCATTGATACACCAATCGGACTATCAGGCGGCGTTGATCCTGAGGGGATCGCACATCTGGCGTTTGCGCAATTCGGAATCGGCTTCATCGAGCATGGTCCCGTTACATATGAGCGTATTCATTCGGTTGAGCCAATTGTAAAGGATGACCAAAAGGAATGGATTCAATACCCGAATTACTATGAGAACATAGGCGTTGATAACATCGCGCGTCTCATCGCGTCTTCCAAACATCGCCTGCCCCAATTCGTTCGGATTTCTCCGATGCCGAGCGCCAGACCGGAGCAGGCGGTGCTGGAGCTTAGAAGCATGATAGAGCAGCTCTCAGAGGCGGGAGCGAATGGGTTTTATCTCGATATGCTCTATGGGAACCGAAGCGTAGAGGAAGCCGTTGCTATTGGGATCGGACTCGCTGATAACCTGCAAACCCGAACCTCTCCGAGCCTGCCATTATTTTTGTATACTCCTCACGATTATCCGAACGAAGCGTTACTCACGCTCATTCAATCGTTTTCGAAAGAAGTCTGGAGCGGAATCGTAATCGGTGAAGCAGCCTTCAATAATGCTGAGGAGAATTCTTCTTACAGAGTAAGCAAAGAGGGAAAGGCTGACAGCCTGTCCAAAATGGAGCTGCTCCGGAGAAACGGTTCGCTTAATTGGCACATTAAAGCAGGTGCTGGCGTACACGAGCCTCAGGATGCGCTTGATCTGCTCCGTGAAGGCGCGGACGCCATAATGCTGCATAGCGGTCTTGTATTTGCGGGTCCGGGACTGCCGAAGCGGATCAACGAAGCCATCATTTACGAGCAGGTGAAGGAATGGCCTGCTGTCGTAACGCCATCCTTTTGGAAGCATTGGGGCTGGATGTGCTTACTCGGACTCGGAATGATGATTGGCGGTTTGTTATCTTGGATAATAGCGGCCACAACCGTGCTGCTGCCCTATGATTTGTCGTTTATTGGACTGAACTTGGAGGACCTGCATCATATCAACCATAATTTGCTGCATTTCATGTCCCATGACCGGATAACGTTAGCGGGCACGATGATAACGATCGGCATCCTGTACTTTCAACTGGCGTGGCATGGATTGAGAGAGGGACTCCACTGGACAAGAACGGCGCTGCTCACTTCCGGCATAGTCGGTTTTGCAAGCTTCTTCCTTTTTGTAGGATACGGCTACTTCGACCCGCTGCATGCTGTGGCTGCTGCCCTATTGCTGCCGATGTTCCTGCTTGCGATGCGGCGTAATCCAGACAGGCCATACCGTTTGCCTGTCAACGTAAGGAATGATCGGCTGTGGCGCCAAGCCATGTGGGGACAGCTTTGTTTCGTGGTTTTGGGGTTTGCGCTTTCGATAGGAGGTGTTACGATTTCGGCGGTGGGCATTACGGAAGTATTCGTACAGACGGATCTCGCCTATTTGGATACAACCTCCGCGCAGCTCAATGAAACGAATGAGAAGCTCATTCCGCTTATAGCCCATGACAGAGCGGGCTTTGGCGGTGCGCTGCTATGTGCGGCGCTGGCCATTCTCATTATGGCGTTATGGGGAATTCAGCAGGGCTCCCGCTGGTTGTGGTGGACGTTTCTACTAGGAGGAGCGCCAGGCTTTTATGCGGGGTTAAGCGTACATCTGTCCATCGGATATATTGATTTTTGGCATCTGTCGCCGGCCTTGTTTGCTCTAATGTTGTATATCCTGGGTCTCATTCTTCTTTACCCTTATCTAATGGCTTCTCCCGAAGAATCAAGCGCCAAATGAAGACAAAAAAAAGGAGCAGCACGCTGCTCCTTTTTTCTATGAAATGATGAATTTAACGATTACAGCAACTGCGAAAATGACGGTCATAAAACCGAGCATTCCGCCAAAGCCGAATACGACGTCCATCAAGTCATGGCGAGGCTCTTCGTTGAAATGCTCGCGCGGGTCTCTTACGTTATCCATCGTTGACGTCCTCCTTGAAAAAGACCGATTGCTTCAATCACAACCTCGAACGGTCGTCTTTATGTAGTATCGGTTTATTCAACTTATATTAGTATACCCAAACTCCCGAACAGTTGTAAAGCAAATACAGGTGACAATTGTAAGACATAACTTGGCGCAATTATGCTAAAATGTGTACAGAATCAATCGGTAGTCGGAGGCGAGAGCATGGACGAGCAACAAACAAAGCAGAAGCAGGCCGAGCAGGCGCTTGCTGAAGCCAAAGAAACGATACGAAACAAACTAGCGCTGCTCCCCGATCAATCGGGCTGTTACCTGATGAAAAACGGAGAAGGCGTCATTATATATGTGGGCAAAGCGAAGGTGCTCAAAAATCGTGTGCGGTCCTATTTCAACGGAAGCCACAATGGGAAAACGCAGCGCCTCGTATCTGAAATCCGGGATTTTGAATTTATCGTAACCTCCAGCAATATGGAAGCTCTTATTCTGGAATGCAACTTGATCAAGCAATACCATCCCAGGTATAACGTGCTTCTGAAGGATGACAAAACCTTTCCATATATCAAGATCACTAATGAGAAGCATCCCAAGCTCGAAGTAACGAGGCGGATCATTAAGGACAAAGGAAAGTACTTCGGTCCTTATCCGAATGCCTATGCGGCGCAGCAGACGAAGAAGCTGCTTGACCGCCTCTATCCGCTTAGAAAATGCAAGACGCTGCCGGACAAGGTTTGTTTGTATTACCATCTGGGCCAATGCATCGCCCCTTGCGAATTTGACGTGGAGCAATCGGAATATGATCGCATGATTCAAGAGATTTCCCGGTTTTTGAATGGCGGGCAGGATGTTGTGAAGATCGAGCTTCAGCGCAAAATGGAGGAAGCGGCGGAGAAACTGGAGTTCGAGCGGGCAAAAGAGCTTAGAGACCAGTTAATCGCCATTGATGCGGTCATGGAAAAGCAGAAGATTACGATGTCCGACGCATTGGACCGTGATATTTTTGGCTTTGCCGTAGATAAAGGCTGGATGTGCGTACAGATTCTATACATGCGCCAAGGCAAGCTGATCGAACGCCATGGATCGACCTTTCCTTATTATGGTGAAGAATATGATGATTTCATGACGTTCGTCACCCAGTACTACAGTGATAATCCAGCGCTGCCTAAGCAGATCTTGCTGCCGCTGCCGCCTGAAGCGGAGTTAGCGGAAGGAGTGGCGGCCGAGGAAGCAACCTCGCATGCGGATGACGTGATCGCGTCGCTTCATAGCTGGCTGAAGGTCAAAGTACTAATGCCGCAGCGCGGACGGAAGAGCGAGGTTGTGACGATGGCGACGGACAATGCGAAGGTGATGCTGGACGAGAAGTTCCGGCTTATCGAGCGGGATGAGGAGCGCAGCGTCAAAGCGTCCGAATCATTAGCTGGGTGGCTCGGCCTTGATGAAGTTCGGCGAATCGAAGCGTTCGATAACTCGAATATTCAAGGGACGAATCCGGTTTCGGCAATGGTCGTATTCACGGACGGCAAGCCTGATCGCAAGGAATACCGGAAGTATAAAGTGAAGACGGTAGTTGGACCAGATGATTACGAAACGATGAGAGAGGTCATTCGCCGCCGTTATGAGCGAGTGCTGAAGGAGGAGATTGCACCTCCAGATCTGATCGTCGTCGATGGCGGCAAAGGGCAAATCTCAGCCGCGCTGGACGTGCTGGAGAATGAGCTTGGGCTGTATATCCCCGTCTGCGGGCTCGTGAAGGATGCGAAGCATAAGACTGCGCAGCTAATGACAGGGGATCCAGCGGAGATCGTTCCGCTGCCGCGCGATAGCCAAGAGTTTTACTTGCTCCAACGCATCCAAGACGAAGTGCATCGGTTCGCCATTACGTTTCACCGTGAGCAGCGGGCCAAATCGATGGTGGAATCGAAGCTGGATTCAATCCCGGGCATCGGAGAGAAACGTCGGAAGCTGCTGCTTAAGCATTTCGGCTCCATCAAAAAAATAAAAGAGGCCTCAGTCGAAGACTTCCGGCCTCTGTCTATTGGAGATAAATTAGCTTCGCAAATTATAGCTGCTCTAGGGGAGGAGTCGTCGTAACAGACGGCTTCTTCTCTTTTTTGTGGCTGAAATATTTGAGAACGAACGCAATGATAACAGGCAATACAGAGAAGAAGATAGCCGATATAATATTCGGCGCGGTACCGATGGTAAGCAGGGACAGGCCAACAGCTACGCTATTAAAAATAGCATGAGTGAACATTGACGTGATGAACCCGTATCTGACGAAAATAAAACTGAACATGAGCCCGATGATCATAAGCTCGATCAATCTGGTCGAGGACGGATAGAACGGATACATGACATGGCCGAGCGCCCAGAACAAAGTTGGCAATAAAGCGGCTGCAAACGTATTTTTAAACCATTTGCGGAATAAACCGATACCGAAGAACCTGAAAACGGCTTCCTCGGATATGGCGGCAGCCCAAGCGAGCACCGGCATGAGCCAAAGTATTCCCATATTGTAAGGAGATTGTGTAGCGTCGGTCGTATCCCATGTGCCGATCGTCAGCTTAAGCAGGATGAAGATAACGGATTGCGTTGCGAAAAGGATAATTGCGAATAAATAAGCAAGTCCAACGCTTCGCCACACGTGGTTTCCGTACCCTTTTTGACCGAATCGAGGCCATAATGCACGACCCTGTGCCTTCCATAGGCCATCTCCAGCGATCATTGAAATATAGATGGAGCCTGCCATCGGAATGGTCAGCAATACGGTGAAAATCGCTGTGAACATGACGGTTTGGCTTGCTAGCTCGGTTTCGCCCAATGATGCGCGTATGCCGTCAAGCACATTCAAGTTCATGATAATGTAGGTAATAAAGTATACGATGGTCAAAATAATGCCGAATTTAAAGGAAGTGAACTTCCGGTAAAGGACGGCGTAGACGATGGCTAATACAAACAGGACGAAGCTCATAAACATGTAGCCGAAGCCTGTGAGGAAGCCGGCAAGCTTATCCTGTTTCTTCACGTATTCAATATAATCGGCCGGTGCAACGAAGGCTGGCTTGTACTTGGTTATGACGTTCTGGCCATTGATATTTTGTCCTTTAATATGAATGCTCAGTAGGGCTTCTTCTATCGCGTACCCGGCTGGCGCTTCGCCATGCCATCCCCCGTTTCCGAGCAATTCCTGTTCCTTGAATGACTTCGCGTCTAGGCTTTGCCCAGCCAGAAAAACAGGAACCTCCTTGTTAAGCTCAGCATCGGAAAGCGATTGGCCATCGAGGATAAAGTTCCAAGCCACAATTTTCTCGCTTTGCATATGTACATAGACGAAGCCTGTTCCGCCCTCGTCAAATTTCAGTTCGACTTGGTACGTGTCCGTCGGGAAGCTTTGATCGTATTTGTCGCTATAGGTTTTGATGAGCCCATGCTTGGATAAGTAACCGTTTATGACTTTATCGGTTTGATGGACAGCCTTGGCGGACTTCACCTGGAGTCCGGATTGCTTCTCTGCGAATACGGAGGCTCTGTTTTCAGCTGTTTCCTTCTCAATAACTTTCGTATTTAAATCACCGTTGCTAATGGAAAAAATCATTGGTCCGATTTCAACGGCCGCGAAAATAATGAAGCATGCAATCGCTGCCCACAGAAAACGTTTCCATTCATTTAACCTAATTGAATCAATCATCGGTTCACCTCTACGATCCTTTTTATGAGTTGCGTATTCCACTACCTTACCATATCAATCCCTGAATTATCCAATAGAAAAGCGCGTTTGCTCTCAAGATCAAGCGAAATAACGATATCCGACAAGCCTGATGCGTGCTGCAGCTTCTACTTGCCCTTTTTTGGACCAAAATCGGCTTGTTTGTCATTAATATAAGCTTTATATCCTGACTGCTTTGGGATTATAATCGTTAACGTCATACAAATCGAATAGCATAGCCGAATTTCCTAAGGAAATCGGGGGAACCATAAAGTTGTCGGAATTGCTCAGCCTGCTATAGCCAGCAGTGCTTTTGATCCGGCGGCATGGGGTGAATTTCTACGGTGAAACTTAAGCTTCATTGATAGAATAGGGCTGCCTGTCCAGGCCCGAATCCGTCAGCTAACCTCGAAGGCGTGAATGGAACAGAACTCATCGCACGAGCACTTGGGTTTCAGTGCTTTTTTTTATGCTTAAATATAGGTAGTGCTCTATAATGACATATTGCAGAAGAAGGACAACGGATGAAGGTAGACTTTAATGTGTTGAAATGGTCACCCCCGCGCATACTGGTCAGCGGGTTTGCGCTTATTATATTGCTGGGAGCTCTGTTATTATCCATGCCCTTCGCATCTGCGTCTGGAGAGCGCATGCCGTTTATAGACGCGTTGTTCACGGCAACCTCGGCAACTTGCGTGACAGGGCTTGTTGTTGTGGATACAGGCACTTATTTCTCCGTAGCGGGTCAGGTCATCTTAATGTGCCTTTTCCAGCTGGGCGGTTTAGGCTTTATGACGATGGCAACGCTTGTCGCTCTCGTCCTTCGCAAGAAAATATCGCTGCGCGAGCGTCTGCTGCTTCAGGAAGCGATGAATCAGTCGAGCATGGAGGGGATAGTCAAGCTTATTCGGCGGGTTATTATTTATTCATTATCGATTGAACTCATAGGAGCAGCGCTGTTTGCGTCTCGGTTTGCACTCGATATGCCGCTTGGCAAGGCAATCTATTTTGGTGTTTTTCACGCAGTATCGCTTTTCAATAACGCAGGCTTTGATATTTTTGGGAACTACCGCAGTCTCACCTTGTATGTGAACGATGCGGTCGTAAACCTAGCGGCGATGCTGTTGATTATAACGGGCGGCTTAGGATTCGTAGTCATGTCGGATTTGATGGAGTACCGCAAAAACAAACGACTATCCTTGCATAGCAAGGTCGTTCTCTCGATGACCGGAACGCTTATTGCCGTCGGAGCCATCGTGATATTCATTTTTGAGTTTTCCAATGCCAAAACGCTTGGTTCATTGGATTGGGGCGGCAAGCTATTAGCCTCCTTCTTCCAGTCGGTAACGCCAAGGACGGCAGGCGCGAATACGCTCGATTATACGCAGCTAAGGCAAGCGACCATGTTTTTTACAATCATTCTCATGTTTATTGGCGCATCCCCAGGATCAACAGGCGGCGGTATAAAAACGACGACGTTCGCTACTTTGGTAGGTGCTGTTATTGCAATGATCCGCGGGCGCGAGGATATTGTGCTGTTTCGTTACAGGCTCGGCAAGGACAGAATCTTTAAAGCACTGACGATCACCTTAATTTCGTTGCTGCTGGTCATTATCGTTACGATGATTCTCTCCATGACGGAGGAGCGAGCTTTTATCGAGCTGCTGTTCGAAGCTACGTCCGCATTCGGTACGGTTGGTTTGTCGGTCGGCGTCACGCCTGATCTTAGCATAGTTGGAAAAATAGTTATTTCATTAACGATGTTTGCTGGACGGCTTGGCCCGCTAACGCTTGCTTATGCGCTTGGACCTCGCACAGAAAAAGAATTGTACCGGCATCCTGAAGGCAAAATCACGATTGGATAGGAGAACTGCGCAAGTGGGAATGAAAAAGAAGCAATTCGTCATTATTGGTTTAGGCCGCTTTGGATCTAGTTTGGGCCGAGAGCTCATTGAATTAGGCAATGAGGTGCTCGGTATCGACAAGGATGAGGAGGCGGTTCAGGAGATGAGCAGCGAGCTGACATATGCCGTCTCGGCTGATTGCACCGACGAGGAAACGCTGCGTTCGCTCGGCGTCCGAAATTTCGATTGCGGTGTCGTTGCCATTGGCGACGACATTCAAGCCAGCATATTGACGACGATATTGCTCAAGGATTTAGGTGTGAAACAGGTTGTCGCCAAAGCGATGAGCGAGCTGCACGGACGTGTTCTGGAGAAGATCGGCGTTGACCGCGTTGTATATCCGGAGCGTGATATGGGGATTAGGGTAGCACATCAGCTTGTATCTCCGAATCTGCTCGATTATATCGAGCTCTCTAAGGAATACACGATCGCAGAGCTCGCGGTGCCTCAATGTTTGGATGGAAAGTCGCTGCATGACCTAAACCCTCGTGCCAGATTCGGCTGCAGCATCGTCGCGATCAATAAGCCGAGCGGCATCATCATTGCGCCAACGGCCACGGATGTGCTTGCGATGCGCGACGTCATGGTCATAATCGGAACGAATGAGCAAATCGAGGATTTCGAAGCGACGGTTATACGATAATCTATTGGTTACAGAGCGGAACGGATTTGGAAGCTTATAATTGGAAATGCTGAAGGACAGCGGCCTATTAAAGGCTGATGTCCTTTTTGGTAGGGAAACGGGCTGCCAGCTCATTGATCCAAAGCCGGACGGATGGACTGAGCGCTGCGGAATCCGCATGGATGAGTGAGGTTGTCCGCTTTGTATCCTCGAGCTCCCGAATGGGTACGACGACAAGGTCGTTGTCTTCAAGAAGCTGGCTTCTCATATAGGATTTCGGCAGCAGCGTTGCAGCTCGGCAGGTGTGAAGCAGACGTAGGATCGCTTCGAACGAATCGATTTCCATTCGAACATCCGGCTGGAGATGATATTTGTCGAAGAGCTCGTCTGTGAGCAGCCGGTACCAAGTACCCTTAGAGAATAGAATCATCGGCATGCCGGTCAAATCCTGTATGCCAAGCGCGCCTTTATCTGTGATCACTTGATTGCGCGGCAGGACAAGCGAGAGATGATCCTCGAACAAGGGAATGCATCGTAGAGTCGAATCCTCAATGCTTGAAGCTACGATGCCGATATCAGCCTTATGGTCACGGACAAGCGATACGATTTCATGCGTCTTGCCTGTAATCGCTTTTATGTCGATTTCAGGATGGGTAGAGGTTAGACGCTGAATGAGATCGGGAAGCGTCGTCTGCAGGGTTGTTAAGCTTGCGCCGATCGTAAGTGTAGTGTGACCCGTTGAGGTGAATTCCGATACTGTCTGCAAATATTTGCGATGCAGCTGACGCAGCTCGAGGGCGTACTCGTAGGTCATCTGACCAATACGGGTCAGCTCAAGCCGTTTGCCGATGCGGCGGAACAAGGGAGATCCGATCTCCTGCTCGAGCTTGGCGATTTTACGAGAGAGCGCAGGCTGTGAGAGATTAAGCAGCACAGAGGCTTTGTTCATGCTCGATTGCTCGACTATTACGGTAAAGACATGCATCTCTTCATTCATAGGTTGCGCTCCTTATGTCATTTTGTTATAAGAAATTATAAAAAATAAGCAATTCCATTATAAGCTGAAAAGGAGTAGGATGGGAAGTGTGGCTAATATGTGTCGACTTTTGTTGACGGGGGTACATGCTGGGGTTACAATGTAGAATGATTTGCCATGCGTAAAGGGCTGGTTGCTGCCGTGAGGCAGCGAGGCATTCCGTTTGCGCTGAAATATAAGTAATGTATAACAGGCTGTTCGATACATTCTTATATTTTAAAAAAGCATGCTAGCACTCACAGTTTTGAAAGGAGAAGGAATGACATGAAAGGAAACTCGTATTTCTCGCGCAAGCTTCACTCGCTTCTCGGGATCATTCCACTCGGCGGTTTCATCGTCGTACATGGACTGACCAACTACCAGGCGTTTGAACGCGGACCGGAAGGCTTCGACAAAGGCGTACATCTGATTAACAGCTTGCCTATTCTGCCGCTGCTCGAGATTTTCGGCATTTACCTCCCGCTATTGTTTCATGGTATTTACGGCTTGTATGTCGCTTACCAATCGAATACGAATACGGGACGCTTCAAATACGGACGGAACTGGGCATTCACAGCTCAGCGCGTTACGGGGGTCATTACTTTTGTATTCGTTTTCTGGCATGTATACCAGACGCGGATGCAAGTATACTTCGGCAACATCACGCATGAGGAGCTTGGCTCAACGATGAATCATATCGCGAGCAGCCCTACTTATTTCGTGCTATACGTTATCGGCGTACTGGCTGCCGTATTCCATTTCAGCAACGGTCTATGGGCATTCCTGATCAGCTGGGGCATTACGATCGGCCCGAAAGCACAGCGTATTTCTTCTTATATTTGCATGGGCGTATTTGTTATCGTAGCAGCGCTGTTTATCCTTTCGCTTGTCGCATTCAGAGGCGATGAATTCGCGGAAGCAGCTAGTGCGGCTTTGGCACTTACGAATATTGGTTAGTTTGTAGACAAGGAGCGAAGCGTTATGGCTAAAAATAAAATTATTATCATTGGCGGCGGACTAGCTGGCTTAATGGCTACCATTAAAGCGGCTGAAGCCGGCGTGCACGTTGATCTGTTCTCCATTGTGCCGGTCAAACGTTCCCACTCGGTATGCGCGCAAGGCGGCATCAACGGCGCCGTTAACACAAAAGGTGAAGGCGATTCTCCTTGGGAGCATTTCGACGATACGGTTTATGGCGGGGACTTTCTTGCGAACCAGCCTCCGGTTAAAGCAATGTGCGATGCGGCACCTGGCATTATCCATCTGATGGACCGGATGGGCGTTATGTTCAGCCGTACTTCAGAGGGCTTGCTGGACTTCCGTCGCTTCGGCGGCACGAAGCATTCCCGTACGGCATTCGCTGGCGCAACAACTGGACAGCAGCTTCTATATGCACTGGATGAGCAAGTACGCCGGTGGGAAGCAGCAGGGCTTGTGAATAAATACGAGCACTGGGAATTCCTTGGCGCAGTAGTAGATGACGATGGCGTATGCCGCGGCGTATCGGCGCAGGATTTGCGCTCGATGGAAGTACACACGGTTCGTGCGGATGCGGTTATTCTTGCATCAGGCGGCCCTGGCATTATTTTCGGAAAAACAACGAACTCGGTTATTAATACAGGTACTGCTGCGAGCGCGGTTTATCAGCAGGGCGTTAACTACGCGAACGGCGAATTCATTCAAATTCACCCTACGGCTATTCCAGGCGACGACAAGCTGCGCTTGATGTCGGAATCGGCACGCGGCGAAGGCGGACGGATC
This sequence comes from Paenibacillus sp. 2TAB23, assembly GCF_052115165.1. Lineage (NCBI taxonomy): Bacteria > Bacillati > Bacillota > Bacilli > Caryophanales > Paenibacillaceae > Paenibacillus > Paenibacillus sp. 2TAB23. The sequence continues at coordinate 126,883 of NZ_JBFRGD010000011.1, read as the reverse complement.
TGGACTTACAAAGACGGCAAGCCTTGGTACTTCCTTGAGGAGAAATATCCGGCTTACGGAAATCTCGTGCCTCGTGACATCGCAACGCGTGAAATATTCAGCGTCTGCGTCGATCAGAAGCTGGGCATCAACCAAGAGAACATGGTTTACCTTGATCTCTCCCATAAGGATCCGAAGGAGCTTGACGTTAAGCTCGGCGGTATCATTGAGATTTACGAGAAATTCATGGGTGATGATCCGCGCAAAATCCCGATGAAGATCTTCCCAGCGGTTCACTATTCGATGGGCGGCATGTGGGTTGATTACAATCAAATGACGAACATTCCCGGCTTGTTCGCGGCAGGCGAATGCGAGTATCAATACCATGGCGCGAACCGTCTCGGCGCAAACTCGCTTCTTTCCGCGATTTACGGCGGTATGGTTGCAGGACCGAAGGCAGTGGAATACATCAAAGGCTTGAAGAAATCGGCCGAGGATGTTGCTTCCTCCGTGTTCGATCGTGAAAACAAACGCCAAACGGATAAATACAACAGCATTATTAATATGAACGGCAATGAGAATGCATATGTCATTCACAAAGAGCTTGGCGAATGGATGACGAACAATATGACCGTTGTTCGCTTTAACGATAAGCTGGAGCAAACGATCCACAAGATCAAAGAGCTGAAGCAGCGTTATGCCAAAATCAACATCAACGACACGGCGCAATGGAACAACGCAGGCGTGGCATTTACCCGCCAGCTGTGGAACATGCTTGAGCTGTCGGAAGCGATGACGCTTGGCGGATTGCTGCGCAACGAGAGCCGCGGAGCTCACTACAAGCCAGACTTCCCAGAACGTGACGACGATCATTTCATGAAATCGACGATTGCGAAGTGGACGAAGGAAGGTCCGCAAATCTCATACGAGGATATCGACGTAAGCTTGATCAAGCCTCGTAAACGCGATTACTCGAGCGACAAGAAGAAAGGAGAATAATGATGGCTGAAACGACTGTAGCTACAAAAACGGTTAAGTTTATCATCACGCGCCAAGATACTCCTGATTCCAAGCCCTACACGGAAGAGTTTGAAATTCCTTACCGCGCAAACATGAACGTCATTAGCGGCTTGATGGAAATTCAGCGTAACCCGAAAAAGTCCGATGGTGCCAGTACAGCCCCTGTATGTTGGGACTCCAACTGCTTGGAGGAAGTGTGCGGAGCATGCTCCATGGTTATCAACGGCAAGCCGAGACAAGCATGCAGCGCTCTGATCGACCAATTGGAACAGCCGGTTCGGCTAGCTCCAATGAGCACATTCCCGGTTGTCCGCGACCTCGTTATTAATCGTGAGCGTATGTTTGGCGCCTTGAAACGCGTTAAGGCATGGATTCCGATTGACGGCACCTATGATCTAGGTCCAGGGCCTCGGATGGCTGAAACGAAGCGTCAATGGGCGTACGAGCTGTCCAAGTGCATGACCTGCGGTGTTTGCCTCGAGGCTTGCCCGAACGTTAATGACCGGAATAGCTTCGTTGGTCCAGCAGCTATTTCGCAGGTTCGTTTATTCAACGCTCATCCAACGGGTGAGATGAATAAAGAGGAGCGTCTGGATGCGTTGATGTCCGATGGCGGCATCGAAGGCTGCGGCAACTCTCAAAACTGTGTTCGCGCATGTCCGAAGGGCATTCCGCTCACTACTTCCATCGCTGCAATCAACAAGGACACAACCAAACATCTTTTCAAAAAATGGCTTGGCATGTAAGTCGTTTGCTATAACGAAACCCTCGGATATAGGGGGTTTCTTTTTTTTTGTTTATATGATATTGATTATTATTATCAATGATAGTGGATCGAGATTCCTTTGTCAATTGTGTTAAGCAAGGGAGACGATAAAATAAAAAAAACCGCCTCAGCGGTTTCTTGGACGTATAGGAAACGATATGAGCTTGCTCAACCTCTCTCTATACGTTTCGCCGTAACGATGGCGTCTATTGAAAGGTCGCTGTCAGGCGTTGCTTCCTACACTATAGGAAAGTATCTTTGGGCTATACATTCTCTATATTTCTCGAAATGAAACGCGCCGCGCCGCCAAGGACGGCGATAGCCGTTTCACCTTGCTTACATCCATTGTTCTCCCCATTTTTGAATGGACTCAATGACGGGCTCAAGCTCACGGCCTTTGCCAGTAAGTTCGTACTCGATGCGTACGGGCATCTCAGGATAAACCTGACGTTTAATAATCGTAATTGTCTCTAGCTCTTTCATCCGGTCCGTTAGCATTTTGTCGCTCATCTCGGGAATTTGTTCTTTGATCTCTTTGAACCGTTTCGGTCCGCCAAGCAATACCCGAATAATTCTGCCTGTCCATTTCTTACCTAATATGTCGGCTGCGGCTTCATACTTTGGGCACATTGTCGAATAATCCAACCGTATCACCCCGCTTTTTGTAATACTATTGTAGCATATCAACAAACTAAAAGTAAGTTCATTTGAGTGGGAATAGGTGTTATTTCAAAAATATATATTTACTATATAAAAGTTAGACGATATAAAGCAAAAAATCGCTTTAAAGCCGTATAACGACCAATCCGAGTATGGTAAAAGCAAAAGCGGCCCATTGCACAATCGTGAGCTTTTCTTTGTAGACGATAATGGCACCAGCGGCCACGACAAGACTATTGGTTGCGAAGATTGGCGCTGCGAGATTGGCTTGGCCCGTTGCAAGAGCTGCTGCATATAGCTGTAGGCCGCCGTATGAAAACAAACCGGCTATGATGCCGAGCCAGAGCCCCGTGCGAGCGGCAGTACGGGAGGCTGTCGCTTTTTCTGTCGGTATGAGAAACCAGCAAAGCGATAGCGCATATGCAATGAATAACAGAGGCGCGCTCGGAAGCCCAAGCTCGTCCGTTACCTTAAGACCGCCATTGCGAATGGCGAACATGAGGATAGCGGTTCCAACGAGAAGGAACCAGCGTCTCTCTTTGATCGTGAGCGGTTCTTTCCGTTTATGGGCGATAAATACGACCGCGAGCAGAAGAAATACAATCCCAATCGATTCTGTGGCGCTTAGCGGTTCTTGGTACCACCAGGTTGCTACAGCAATGACGATGATGATATTCATATTCGTAAGCGGCGACGTTAAGCTTGCTGGACCGTAATGCAGCGCCTTCATAAATAGCGCGTTGCCCCAAGCGGACCCGGCTCCAATAATGACGCCGGCTATCCATACTTGCGGATTGGCAAGCCAGCCCCATGTTCCCTCAAGCGCCGCGTGTACGCCAAAGCCGGCTGTTCCGGATGCGTAAAGTCCAAGAAGCAGTGTCCTTGTGCTTCCGCCGCGCATTTGCGATACCTTCATCCACCAGCCTGCCAGTCCGAAAAGAATTGCGCTGCTGATGGCCGTAATGAGCCACATGGATGTCCAACCCCTCAAATTTGTTACACAAATGAAATAGTTCTGTTATCGTCTCATTACATTAGTGGGCTATTATAATAAACAAGACCCCCTTTTTTAATATATCCTTTGGGACCTGCATCGTGCAGGTCCACTTTTTTTGTCTTCTTCTATGCGATCGGCACGATGATCTGCTGACGTTTGCGGTAATAAACCCATTGCTTAAAGCCGATTTCTTTTAATTTCTGCTGAACAAGCTCCCATTCGTCACCGACCCTGCTCGGAACGTGGGCATCCGAGCCGAAGGTAACGTTTACGCCAAAGTGGAGCGCCCGCTCAAGGATTGCATCCGATGGGTACCAGCCGCCTACGTATTTCGTACTGCCGGACGTGTTGATTTCGATGGATACTCCGCACTCCGCAATCGTCTTCAGTGTTTCATCAATTTCAGCGGTTGCCGGTATATCGGAGAACGATGGATAATACCCCTTCATGGCATCGATATGGCCGAGAATATCGAACATGCCGCTTCGCGCGGACTGCTTGATCAGATCGTAATAGCTTCGTTTCACAGCGATATGCTGTTTTTCATCCAAGCCTTTCCAACGGTTTCTGTTGAAAATGCTGACATCGCCAACCTGATGAACGGAGCCGATTAAATAATCGAAGGGCACGCCCTCGTAAGCTTTTTTGTAGCTCTCTATGTGCTGAGGGAAGAAATCGGATTCCATGCCCAGCAAAACCTCGATTTTACCTGCGTATTTCTCCTTTAAACGAAGCACCTCTTCAACGTAATTCGCGAAATCGCTTCTAGCCATCGCAATGCCAGGAGAAGGCTGGTCTTTCTCATGATAAAAGTAAGGGGAATGGTCTGAGATGCCAATAACGTGAAGCCCTGCGTCAAGTCCGGCAACAATATAGTCCTCAATATTTCCGTCTGCGTGCCCGCATCTGACATGGTGAGTATGTAAATCGAATTTCATTGTGTTCTCTCCTTATTGAGCTTTTTTAAGGTTAACAATCTTAACTATTCGCTGCTGATGAAATGATGCTCAGGCATCCCTTTCAAATCGCTGAGAAACTGCTGCATCGCCGTATTAATATAGCGTCCCGACTTGTAAACGACGCCTACCGGATGACTCATATCGAGCTCGTTTAATTTAATCATTTTCAACGATCCAAGCCGCAGCTCATTGGCAATAGACAGCTTGGATACGACAGCTGCGCCTAAATTGATCTCAACCATCCGCTTTACTTCTTCGCTGCTCGAAACCTCCATGACAACATTCGGTTGAACATTGTGTTTTCTGAAAATTTGATCGATGAATTTGCGTCCGAGCGTGTCCGGTGCAAGCATGATCATGGGAATGTCTTTAAGCGAATCAACGGTCGTATGAACAAGGCGGCTCATCGGATGCGCGGGTGAAACGACAAGCTCAAACGTATCATAATATAAGACGGAGGAGGTCACGTTCGGATTTTTTTCGGTTAGGTATGTAATGCCGATATCAACGGAGCCGTTCTCGACGCTCGTCATCACTTGGGACGAGGGCATGGAATGTATGGTTGTTTTGATTTGAGGGAATTGATTCTGGAAATAAGATAAGACGCGTGGCAATATCTGAATCGCGATAGATGATGTCGTGCCGAGCAGAATATGTCCTTGCGGTGTAAGATTCAAATCGGAAAGCTTTTGCTTCAGCTCTTCTACGATCATTAGAACTTGTTCGGCATGCTCGAGAAAAACTCGTCCGTGATCCGTCAAAGTGACGGGCTGGTTACGATCGATGAGGACCGTTTTGAATTCATCTTCCAAGCTCTTTATTTGTGCCGAAACGGCAGGCTGTGTCAGATTAAGGAGTTCTCCGGCTTTCCGGAAGCTCATTGTTTTGGATATCGTCAGGAGTGTTTCAAGCTGGCTAATATTCACGTCAATCCCCCTTTCAAAGGTGCGAAATGGTCTTTAGCTATTATAATGGAAAGAAGGAACAACAGCAAAAAACGGGATGCCCCGCCTGAGGCATCATAGCCTGAGCGGACGCATCCCTTTTGGGTATAGCGAATAAATTTCTTCTTAGAGCCATTCCTTCTTGCGGAAGATAAAGAACATGCTGATTCCGAGCACCAGCATAATGCCGAGCAGAATGTATGAGCCTAGCCTGAGATGAAGTCCAGGTATAAAGTCGAAATTCATCCCATATATGCCGGTAATAAAGGTAAGCGGCATGAATATCGTCGTTATTGCGGTAAAAACGCGCATAATTTCATTGGCGCGGTTGGATACGCTGGATTGGTAGGCTTCTCGTAAGTTGCCCATTAGATCGCGGTACGTATCGAAGGATTCGGCTATTTTCAGCGCATTCTCGTAAATATCGCTGAAGTATTTCTGCAGCTGGTCATCAATAAGCTTTAAATCCTTCTTATTCAGTGTAGCGATCACGTCGCGCTGCGGACCGAGTACCTTCTTCAGCCATAGAATTTCTCCGCGCAAGCCGATGATTTCGTTCAGATGCGACTTCTTGGTATGCATTAATATATCTTCTTCAAGCGCTTCGATTCGATTATCGATTCGATCGCCTACAAGGAAATAATTATCGACGACGATGTCGACGAGGTGATAGAGGAAATAGTCTGGACGGCTTACTTCTTGCTCCCACAGCACAGGCTTCAAAGAGCGCAGCTCGTTAATTTTTTGTTTGGTAACGGTTATAATAAAATGGCGGCCTAGAAAAATATTCAGCGCCCTTAGGAAGATTTCTTCGTCATCGAACCTAATGCTGTTTATGACAATAAAGTAATGGCTTTCGTAAATTTCGATCTTAGGGCGCTGCTCCTCCTCGCTGAGACAATCCTCAACTGCTAGATCATGCATGCTGAACAGCGGCTGCAGGACAGCAAGATCCTCCACATCAGCGTCAATCCAGTAAAAACCTTCCTTGGAGGGAATCAAAGTTTCATTAATATCATCGATGGTCGTAAAAATGCCATTGCTAACGAGACGTATTTTCATCCGGCGTTCTCCTTTCTTTCTTTAGAGGAAACTGCCGGCTGAAATAGACATGGCCGGCAGTAACCGTATTCGTTCGATTTCGGGCTTAGGTCTGTCGCCTTCCATGTCCGTTTGCACCCCTTTATGAATGGAATAAATAATCGTAACGGATTTTTCTTGCCATTAGCTGTAACAGCTCGTATTATCAAGAAATATAAGAACTGCATCAAGGTTTGGAAAACGCATAATTCCTTATAATTCGAAATAATTCTTGTCTAGTATACTCCCGCACCAGCTTTACATTCAAGCATAAAAACGGCGGAATCCAGCCAATTTGTATCGAATCGCAAATGAGCTTCTTGACTCAAATGGCGGAATGCATTAAAGTGATAGTGAAATGTAACCGCGGAAAATTGAATAGACTACTTTCTTATCAAGAGCAGGCGGAGGGACTAGCCCGATGAAGCCCGGCAACCGGCGTTAACACGCACGGTGCTAATTCTTGCGGAAGCATTTATGTTTCTGAGAGATGAGAGAGGCGGATGGCTTATTTACTGAGCATACGACCTTTTCTCACAGCAGAAAGGGTCTTTTTCATGTTCAAGCGGCCAAACTGCCCTTAGAGGAGTGAAACCTATGCCAATCAAAGTTCCAGACAACTTACCGGCCAAAGAAATTCTTAGCAACGAGAACATTTTCGTGATGGATGAGAGCATCGCCTATCAGCAGGACATCAGACCGCTACGCATTGCAATTCTTAATTTAATGCCGACAAAAGAAACGACTGAAACGCAGCTGCTGAGGCTCGTTGGCAATACGCCGCTGCAGGTAGAGGTCGTGCTGCTGCATCCGAGAACGCATACCTCGAAGAATACGTCAGCCGAGCATTTGGAGTCTTTCTACAAAACGTTCGATGAGATTTCGCATGAGTATTATGACGGACTTATCATAACGGGTGCCCCGGTAGAGCAAATGCCTTTCGAGGAAGTGAACTATTGGGAAGAGCTGCAAGAAATTATGGATTGGAGCGCAAGGCGCGTTACATCAACCTTCCATATTTGTTGGGGTGCGCAAGCAGGTCTTTACCACCACTATAATGTACCGAAATATAATCTTGACAACAAAATATTTGGCGTCTACCCGCATGTTGTGGAAAAACGGAATGTAAACCTGCTTCGCGGTTTTGACGAAATGTTTTTTGTACCGCAGTCGCGCCATACGGAGTTTCGCCGTGAGGATATCGAGCCGATTGAAGCTTTGGACATCTTGTCAGGTTCCTCCGATTCCGGTATTTATATTGTTGCATCAAAGGATGGCAAGCAGATTTTCGTAACCGGTCATTCCGAGTATGATCCAACTTCGCTCAAGTTTGAATATGACCGCGATAAAGCGAAGGGATTGCACATCGATGTGCCGAAAAACTATTTCCCGGGCGATAATCCAGATAACATGCCTTTATCAACATGGCGTTCGCATGCGAATTTGTTATTCTCTAATTGGCTTAATTACTATGTATATCAGCAAACACCGTTTGATTTGGGTGGAGGCATTTAATTATATAACTAAGGGAGAGCTGCATAACCATGAAGATCGAGAGTCATTTAGCCCAGATTGGATCCATTAAAGAACCCGTTACGGGAGCGATTAGTTTTCCCGTCTATCAAGCGACCGCATTCCGTCATCCAAAGCTCGGACAAAGCACCGGCTTTGATTATGCGCGTACAAAGAGCCCGACAAGAGCGGTGCTTGAAGAAGCAGCGGCGCAATTAGAGGCTGGAGACGCAGCTTTTGCCTGTAGCTCGGGCATGGCTGCCCTGCAAACGATATTCGCCTTATTCAGCCAAGGTGACCATCTGATCGTTTCTCTCGATCTATATGGCGGCACATATCGCCTGCTGGAGCGGATTATGTCCAGATTCGGAGTCACGGCCTCCTATGTGGATACGAATGATATAGATGCCATGGCAGCCTTGTGGACGCCAAGCACGAAAGCGGTACTTATTGAAACGCCTACAAATCCGCTGATGATGATTACGGATATTGAGCGTGTAGCCGCATGGGCGAAGGCGAAGGGGTTGCTGACGATCGTGGACAACACGCTCCTTACCCCATTCTTTCAACGTCCGATCGAGCTGGGAGCCGACATCATCATTCATAGCGCAACCAAATATTTAGGCGGCCACAATGATGTGCTTGCCGGTCTAATCGTTACCAAAGGCAAGGAGCTTTCTGATGAGATGGCTTTCCTGCACAACTCAATCGGTGCCGTGCTCGGTCCCCAGGATTCATGGCTGCTAATGAGAGGCATGAAGACGTTGGCGCTGCGCATGGAACGCCATCAGCATAATGCGACGACCATTGCTAATTACTTGCTTGAGCACCCGGCTGTCGAGGATGTTTATTATCCGGCACTGCCTCATCATCCTGGCCATGATATTCAGAACAAACAATCCTCGGGCAATACGGGAATTTTCTCATTCCGTCTAAAGGATGCCAGATATATCGAGCCCATTCTACGCCATATCAAGCTTATCGCATTTGCGGAAAGCCTCGGCGGCGTAGAGTCATTAATGACGTATCCGGCTGTACAGACACATGCCGATATTCCGCTTGAAATTCGTCAAGCCATTGGCGTGGATGATCGTCTGCTTCGTTTCTCTGTCGGCATCGAGCATGCGGATGATTTGATTGCGGATCTTGCGCAAGCGCTGGCTGCCGCGAAAAGTGAAATCGAGGAGGTTCAATAGCAGATGAGTACTGACAATCATAAAAAAAACGCCCGCGATCGGCGTTTTGCAACGAAGCTGATTCATTTCGGCGCCGAAATCGACGAGCAGACCGGTGCTTCGAGCGTGCCGATTTTTCAGGCATCAACGTTTCATCACCATGATATTTTCAATCCGCCGCAATATGATTACAGCCGCTCTGGCAATCCGACGCGGCAAGCGCTTGAAGATTACATCGCGCTGCTTGAAGGCGGGGCAAGGGGCTTCGCTTTCGCATCAGGCATGGCTGCGATTTCAACGACCTTTCTGCTGTTGTCCGCAGGTGAACACGTAATCGTAACGGAAGACGTATATGGCGGAACCTATCGCTTGCTTACTTCCATACTAGACCGTCTGGGCATTGAATCGACCTTTGTGGATATGACAGACTTCGAAGCGGTTAAAGCTGCGCTCAAATCGAATACGAAAGCGGTATTCATGGAGACGCCTTCCAATCCGACGCTCAAAATTACAAATATCGCTCAAACGACGGTATGGGCAAAAGAGCATGGGCTGCTTACGATGCTCGACAATACCTTCATGACGCCTTATCACCAGCGCCCAATCGAGCTGGGTGTAGATATCGTGCTGCATAGCGCGACTAAGTTTCTAAGCGGGCATAGCGACGTGCTTGCTGGACTTGCGGTAACGGCTGACGAGGCGCTGGGCAAACGTCTCAAGCAGCTCCAGAATGGCATGGGCACTGTCCTAAGCGCGCAAGAGTCATGGCTTCTGATGCGCGGCATGAAGACGCTGCAGATGCGTATGGAAAGCAGTGAGCGCAGTGCACGCAGGCTGGCGGAATGGTTGTCTGAGCACAGTGAGGTAACCGCGGTTTATTATCCAGGCCTGCCCAACCATCCAGGCAGAGAAATTCATGAGAAGCAATCGCTTGGCTATGGCGCGGTTGTGTCATTCGATGTAGGCAGCGGGGAGCGGGCTAAAGCGCTGCTAAGCAAGGTTCAGATTCCGCTTGTAGCTGTCAGCCTCGGTGCGGTCGAGAGCATCCTGTCTTATCCCGCGATGATGTCGCATGCAGCAATGCCGAAAGAGGTTCGGCATGCACGCGGAATTACAGACGGCTTGGTACGGTATTCGGTTGGCCTTGAAGATATTGAGGATCTAATTGAGGATTTGGATAATGCGCTTCGCCCTTAAAAGGGACGAAATGAAAGAAAAGCACGGATGTTCTTGCGAACATGCCGTGTTTTTCCTTATTTCAAGGCGAGAGGGCATCATATGGAAAGTGACTTCGGACCACGGTTTGTGTTAGGATTAAGGAATCGATTGTTTACCTAGAATGGGAATAAGGAGGTCTTGCGGAATGGGAACGTTAGACCATATTTTGGATAAAGCATTGCGCGGCGAGCGAATTGCGCTCGAAGAAGGCATGGAGCTGCTAGCTTCAGATCAAATAGAGAAAATGGGGCATGTGGCGAATCAGATTATGCTGAAGCATCACCCCGAGCCAATTACGACCTTCGTCGTTGGCCGAAATGTCAATTATACGAATGTTTGCGATGTTTATTGTCGCTTCTGCGCTTTTTACCGTGCGCCAGGGTCGAAGGAAGGATATGTCCTGCCTGACGAGACGATACTTAGTAAAATCCAAGAAACAATTAACGTCGGCGGTACGGAAATATTGATGCAGGGCGGAACAAACCCTAACCTGCCGTTTACCTATTACTTGGATCTGCTTCGTAAGATCAAGCAGCATTTCCCTCATATTACGATGCATTCCTTCTCTCCAGCGGAAATCCAGAAGATGAAGGTAGTCTCCGATGGCCTTTCTCTGGATGAAGTGATCAGACAGCTGCATGAAGCCGGTCTGGATTCCTTGCCGGGGGGCGGAGCAGAAATTTTGGATGACCGCACCCGTCGCAAGATTAGCCGGATGAAGGGCTCATGGACCGATTGGATGGACGTCATGAAGTCTGCTCACCGCCATGGCATGAACACGACAGCAACGATGGTATATGGATTGGGCGAGACGGTTGAAGAGCGTGCGCTGCATATGCTCCGTATCCGTGACGCACAGGATGAATGCATAGCGAACAAATATGATTCGACCGGCTTCCTCGCTTTTATTTCATGGCCTTTCCAGCCGGATAATACGAACCTGAAGCTCGAGAAAGCGAAGCCGGAGGAGTATCTCCGAATCGTTGCGGCTAGCCGGATCATGCTCGACAACATTCCGAATTTCCAATCTTCATGGGTAACGATGGGACCTGAGATGGGCAAGCTTTCGCTGTCATACGGCTGTAATGATTTCGGCAGCACGATGATTGAGGAAAATGTCGTTTCGGCCGCGGGAACGACTCATAAAGTAAATATTGAACTTATTCTTGAGCTCATTCGCGAGGTTGGCAAAATTCCTGCTCAGCGGGATACGAAATATAATATTTTGAAAATATACAATGAAGCCGACAAGGCTGACCTGGATTTCGTGATGCAAAACTAAGTCTGCTATCAGCCAATATGTATTGAATAGACGTTTGCGCAGCTTTCCACCTCCAGCGGGAGGAATGCTGCTCAGACGTCTTTTTGTATATACGCCTCTTTTATTCCAATGTCTTCATCGTATATCCCCGTGCGCGGCACCATATACTGATAAGGAAGGAAAGGGGTGAGCTTATGGAGCTATTCACGGTAACATTGCCTGCAAGTCTCCAAAAGTCAGTGAGCAAGCTGAAGGAATTGTTGACGGAACAAGCGCTAGCCGATTTACATAGCGATTCAAACCTGGAGCAGCCAGCGTTCATCGCGTATGAACAAACCTCGGAGCTGGCCATAAGCTGCGAAGCGCTGCTTCCGCATTTCCAGCTGAAAGTTCACGGTCAAGCCGTCTATCATGCGGCCGCTTCCGCAATTGCAGAATTTGTTGTCAGTGAAATGGAGCCTTCCATGCTGGCTGCTATTATACGAAAGAAATACCGCAACAACAGTGCTGCTGATTCAGCAGCAATTGAGAAATATTGTCATGATTTGCTGCATGGCAAAGAATGGGATGGGCTAGGCACCAAGTTTCTTGATGCTGACCGGCTCAGACGGAAAAACAAGGTAGCCGTAGAAGCGGAGCTGTTTTTGCAGGAGCATACAGTGCTTAACGTAAAGGGATTTACAACCTTCAGGCTAAATCCATACCGCAAGGAATTGGCGGAAGTGGTCGAATATGCGTTGGATGAATATGTATTAGATAAACAATATCAGGAGTTTATATCCTTGTTGAAATATTTTGTTTTTCTGCAGGATACGAAGCTTCCGATGGTTCATTTGCTGCATAAAGGCGGCCATGATTTCATGCTGTATGATGACGCTTTTCAACCGCTTGATCCTAACCCGCCGTCGGATCGTATCGTAGCGGAAATGCTCGAAACGGAGATGAACATCGAGGATATGGTTATTAGCTCGCTCATAGCCGTATCACCCAAACATATTACGATTCATACCAGGCAGCCGGATATGCAGGTAATCCGTACGATCGAAACGATTTTTGACCAGCGCGTTACCGTCTGTGTTCAGTGCGTTTCGTGCAGCAGCAGCTTGGATGAGCTCGTTCAGCCGTGACAATAGCCTTGACCAATTTAACAAGCCGGGCTATAATAATTTTCATATGAGATCTAATCAGCAATGACAAAGACATGCTTCTGCTTACGATGTTAGGCCTAGAGAGAGGAAACTTGGCTGCAATTTCCTTCCATAATGTCCGCAGATGTACCCCTTTGAAGCTGTATGGCGGAACCTGTAGCAATCTTTGATGAAGATGCTGTGGCACTATGCTGTACCGGATATCCCCGTTATCGGATATTACGAGGACTGCAATGCAGCATGGAGTAGCGCTTGCGCAGTCGAAGTAGGGTGGAACCACGAGTAAACAAGCACTCGTCCCTTTTTGGGATGCGTGCTTTTTTTGTGCTCATTTTTGCTTGTGGATAATGAAGCATCGATTCGTTTGCTAACTAATTGGAGGATGAAAAACAATGGCTATTCATATCACATTGCCAGACGGCGCAGTAAGAGAATACGAGGTCGGAACTACCATTGAGGAAGTGGCGGGCTCCATTAGTCCAGGACTTCGTAAAAATGCAATTGCAGGAAAAATCGACGGCAAAGTGGTCGACGTATACACGCCAATTGAAGCCGACGCTGCAATTGAAATCGTAACGGTTGATTCCGCTGACGGACTCGAAGTATACCGCCATAGTACAGCGCATTTGCTCGCGCAGGCGATTAAGCGCATATATGGCAATAAAAACGTTAAGCTCGGCATAGGTCCAGTCATTGAGGATGGTTTCTATTACGATATTGATATGGAGCAGTCGCTCACTCCCGAGGATCTCGTGAAAATCGAGAAGGAAATGGACAAAATCATTCAGCAGAACCTTGATATTCGCCGCAGAGTCGTAAGCAGGGACGAGGCGCTTGCGATCTTTACGGAGCTGGACGACAACCTGAAGCTGGAGCTTATCCGCGATCTTCCTGTTGACTCGGTTATTACCATGTACGACCAAGGTGAGTTTTTCGATCTTTGCCGCGGACCTCATTTGCCTTCTACAGGACGTATCAAAGCGTTCAAGCTGCTGAGCGTGGCAGGCGCCTATTGGCGCGGAGATTCCAAAAACAAAATGCTGCAGCGGATTTACGGAACCGCATTTCCGAAAAAAGCGCAGCTGGACGAGCATCTTCATTTCCTTGAGGAAGCAAAGAAGCGCGATCATCGCAAGCTGGGGCGCGAGCTCAAAATGTTCACCTTCTCTCGCGAGGTCGGCCAAGGCTTGCCGCTATGGCTGCCAAACGGCGCGAAGCTTCGCAGGACGATGGAGCGCTATATCGTAGACCTTGAAGAGAGATTAGGCTATGAGCATGTGTACACACCGGTGCTTGCGAACGTGGAGCTGTACAAAACTTCCGGGCACTGGGAGCATTACAGCGAGGATATGTTCCCCAAAATGATTATGGACAACGAGGAGCTCGTTCTCCGTCCGATGAACTGTCCTCACCATATGATGGTGTTCAAAAGCGATATGCGCAGCTATCGTGACCTGCCCGTCAGGATTGCCGAGCTTGGAACGATGCACCGCTATGAGATGTCGGGTGCGCTGACAGGCTTGCACCGCGTACGTGCGATGACGCTTAACGATGCGCACATCTTCTGCCGTCCGGATCAAATTAAAGAAGAATTCGCACGCGTCGTCAACCTGATCCGCAAGGTGTATGAGGACTTCGGCATCAAGGAATACCGTTTCCGTCTATCTTATCGCGATCCAAAGGACACGGAAAAATATTTCCAAAACGATGAGATGTGGGAAATGTCTCAGCGCATGCTTCGAGAGGTTGTCGAGGAGCTGGAGCTTCCATTCTTCGAGGCAGAAGGAGAAGCTGCGTTCTATGGTCCTAAGCTTGATGTGCAAATCAAAACAGCGCTTGGGAAAGAAGAGACATTGTCGACAGCTCAGCTGGATTTCCTGCTTCCAGAACGCTTCGAGCTTGAGTATGTTGGCGAGGATGGCAAGAAGCACCGGCCGGTCGTCATTCACCGCGGCATCATCAGCACCATGGAGCGTATGACAGCTTTCTTGCTGGAGAACTTCGCGGGCGCGCTGCCGCTATGGCTTTCCCCTGTTCAAGCTAAGGTTATTCCGGTATCTACAGCCTATGAAGGCTACGCCCGCAAAGTTGCGGAGCAGCTTCAGGAAAATGGCATTCGTGTCGAGAGCGATCTCCGCAATGAGAAGCTCGGCTACAAAATTCGCGAAGCTCAGCTGGAGAAGGCGCCATACATGCTGGTCGTAGGCGAGAATGAAATGCAAGCGGAAGCGGTATCCGTGCGCAAACGAGGCGAGGGCGACTTGGGAGCAATCCCAGTCACTGAGCTGATTACACAGCTGCAGAAGCAAATCGCAGACAAGGAACAATAAACATGTACGCATAAAGCTTGGGCCACTGGGGCATTATTCTTCTGAGGAGGAAGCAACCCAGATGGCCACAAGCTTTTTTTATTTCAGAAGAGGTTTTACTTTGCTGCTGCTTATTACTGTTTTTGTGATCGGTATAAATACAATGAGATGCTCAGCGCATGCGGAGCATTCCCATCCGAAAAAAAGTGCGAGTACGAGCTCGAGTGCTAGTATGGACTCAAAAACGGGCAAGGCATCGCGTGTGAACCCTGAGAAACTCGCTAAGGTAGAGGTAGTTGCTACCGGCTATACGGCAGGCGTGGAATCGACGGGTAAACGCCCAGGGCATCCACAATACGGAATCACCTATTCCGGTGTAAAGGTGCGCAGAGACCAGGTGTCAACGATTGCTGCCGATACGAGATTGTTCCCAATCGGAACCTTGCTCTATATCCCTGGCTACGGCTATGGCGTTGTAGCGGATACCGGCTCTGCGATAAAAGGGAAACGCATTGATTTGTATTTTGAAACGATCAAACAGGTGTACGAGCAATGGGGCAAGCGAACGGTGGATGTAGAGGTGCTTCGGATCGGAACGGGCAAGCTCTCACAGGCTTGGCTTAATCAAATCAATCAGGCAATTGAAGCAGGAAAGCCTATCCCACAAACGTATCTAGAATCGTAAATAGCCCGTATAATAAACGCCGATTCCGCCATACTATCTTTAGAACGGGGAGGTGATTATAATGGCTAAAAACAAAAACAACAAAGCCCAAAATAACCAATACAATGCGGAATTTGCAGAAGAATTGAACCAAAATAATGCTGCTGGCAAACAAGCAGCAAACACAGCGCAGCAAAAAGCAGAAAAGTAGTATTTTTTTCCATAAAATAACGTGAGTGAAAAGAGGAACCGTAGCGGTTCCTCTTTTCTTTTGTCCTATGCTGATATATAATTTAGGGAAATTTTGTATCAGCAAGCGAGAGGAGCGATAAACCTGACATGAGTCCCACGACCAGTTGGTTTTCACGGAATACGAAAGCCCGTTCAGCTGCCTCAGTAGAGGCGGATGATTCTGTTAAGATGACACGCTTGTTGAATGAATCCGTCGTCATCTCCGACCAATTAAACGCTGCTGTAGACGAAGTGGATCAATCTGCCAGCCGCTTGACTGAAATTGCTGATATCTCCTCAGAGCATGAACAGAAGCTGCGGTCGAACAGTACACTTGCGATGAGCCGAATTGAGGAAGCGTTCTCTGCGCTGCAAGAGGTTGCCTTGGCAGCCGAGCAGATCAGCGGGACATCAACGCATTTGAACACGAAGAGCAAAGAGACGAAGGATGTTGTTCTAGATGTTGTCCGTTCATTGACTAGCACGGATGAAGTTATGAAGAATTTGAACCGCAATAATCAATCGATGGAGGAGCATATTCGCCAGTTAATTGAACAAACCTCCCATATCAATGAAATTAATCAATTCATACAAGAAATTGTATCACAAACCTCGTTGCTGGCATTGAACGCTTCAATTGAAGCCGCTCATGCCGGCGAATACGGACGGGGTTTTTCTGTCGTTGCCCAGCAAATCAAAAAACTTGCGGAGCAGAGCGGGGAAGCAGTTAAACGTTCTTCATCCATCGTTGAGCAAATTGAAGGCAGAGTGAAGCAAGTTGTGGACGCAGTCGATACAGAGAAGCTTTCCGTTGAACGAGGGGTTGCGGAAATGAGTGTTACTCGAGATCGTATGGATCTTATTTTCTCTAGAATTGTTGAAGTGGATGAGCTAGTTGAACAGACGAGCGCAGCCAGCAAGCAGCAAACCGACCATATGACCGAATCAACGCTTATGCTGAAGGATGTCGTCGATTCGGTTCATAATACGCTTCAAAGCGTCGATAGCACGCTTGAGATGACAGAGCTGCAGCGTGAACAAATCGGCCATATGAACCGAATCAGCGAAACCCTTAAACGATCGTCCTCAGATCTGTCCCTAGCGATTGAGCAAGTAGGCGCTGGCCAAGCGAACCGTGAGATCAAAGTGAACGTCGCAGCTATTCAGGAATGGCTGAGATTGGCAGCTGCAGATGTGAAGCTGGCACAATTGAGTCAAACGGAGCATGAACCGAAGCTAACGGCTTTATTGAGATCAAAAGCCGAGATTGAGGCGATTTGGTCTAACCGGGCTGACGGTTCCTTTATCTTTTCTTTGCCGGAGGCAGGACTTATGAACGCAAAGGGAAGAGAATGGTGGAAACGGGCAATGGCGGGACAGATCTTTCGGTCTGAGGTTTATGTTTCTGCGATAACCAAGCAGCTGTGTTTAACCGTCTCGGTGCCTATCTATCGAGCGGATGGCAGCGTAGCTGGCGTAATTGGCGCAGATATTTCCATCGCGTAAAAAACAGTTTTCAACGATCCTGATTTGTTGTATGATTACATATGTAAGAAATAATAACATGACAAGACAGGTGAATTCTCATGACAGATCCGATCATTCATTCAGGCTTTGTAATTGCTGCCCATCATCGTAAAGCGGGCGAGGTTTTTCCTTTTATTGATGCCTACGTAGCTAAGAAAGAGCAGGAAATAGCCGAAATTGAACAGATGGTTGAGCGTTATGAGAAACGAAGGCTAATGGAAGACCGAGCTTATCAATCCATGTCTACACTAAGAAGAATGCTCACAGGCAAAAAGCCCGATCACCATTTGGCTGTTGAATATATCCATTTCGTAAGAAAGCCGATGGAAAAGGTTCGTGCACTGCGCCTTGAAATCGAAAGTGCCCGTTCCATTAAGAATGTAGCTGCTCCTACAGATATTGTTACGGTTTCCTACGAGCTTGCTAATGAGATGAACGAATAGCGCAAGCAGTTACGTGATGAATGACTAACGAAATAAATTGCAATATCAATGGCTAACGAGTCAATTGCAAATTAACGAAATCAATTGCATTTCCAATGACTAACGAGCCAATTGCATTATCAATGGCTAACGAGTCAATTGCATTACCAATAACTAACGAGTCAATTGCATATAGAAGAAAAGAACCGTCTTTGCCACGTGGCAAAGACGGTTCTTTGTGTTTATTTGCTGTTTCTCAAGCGATCGAAATCGAGGAAGTCATGCTCTTGGCTGTAGGCGGGTACGCCGTGTATGCCGACATCAAGCCCGATAAGCTCCTCGTCCTTGGATACGCGGACAGGCATCACTTTACGAATGAGCCATAGCGCCCCCCATGTAAGAAGGAAGCCCCAAACGGAAACGGTTACGAGTCCGAGCGCTTGCACGCCTAGCAGATTGAAGCCGCCGCCGTAAAATAATCCGTAATACCCTTTTCCGACTCCCTCCGTCAGTTCCGGAAGCGCGAACAGGCCAACTGCGAGAGTGCCAATGCTGCCGCTAACGCCGTGAACGGCAAAGGCGCCAACAGGGTCGTCTACCTGTCTGCCCTCCAGCCATTCCGTCACAAGCACCATTGCAATTCCGGATACAGCGCCTATCCCGATGGCCGCAATGTCGGAAACGAATGCGCAGCCTGCTGTTATTCCGACTAGACCCGCAAGCGAACCATTAATGACCATAGGGGGATCCGCTTTCTTATAGCGGAACATTGTGAACAGAATGCAAGTCGCGCCGCCTGCAGCAGCGGAGAGCATCGTTGTAATAGCGATATGGCCGATTGAACCGTTTGTAGCGCTAAGCGTGCTGCCTGCGTTGAATCCGAACCATCCAAACCACAGGATAAACGCCCCAACGGAAGCAAGCGGCAGGTTAGAAGGCGGTACAATGTTTACCTTGCCGTCAGCGCTGAATTTGCCGATTCGCGGTCCGATAAAAATTGCGGCTGCCAGCGCCGAGAAACCTCCCAAAGCATGGATAACGGCAGATCCTGCGAAGTCAATCATGCCCAGCTTTCCGAGAAAGCCGCTGCCCGACCAAACCCAGTGACCGGCAAGCGGATAGATAAAGCCCGTCATTGCGATGGTTAAGAGAATATAAGCTCTGAAATTGATCCGTTCCGCAACCGCTCCTGAAACGATGGAGATGACGGCAATTACGAACGCACACTGGAATAACCAAAAAGTTTCGTGAGTAATATTTAAGACAATGTGAGACAGGTCGCCATTAATGAGAAAGCCGGTTGTACCGATTAAACCGCCTGCATCTTGTCCATACATGAGAGCGAATCCAAAAAAATAAAAAACGAGTGCGCCGAAAGCGATGTCGACAAACACCTTCATAATAATGCTGACGGCATTCTTCTGCCTGACAAATCCCGCCTCAAGCAAGGCGAAGCCGCCTTCCATAAGCAAGATCATGGCTGCTGTCAAAACGACCCATATCGTATCCAGTCCCTTTGACAGTTCGATTACGTCCATTGCTTCATCCCCTGTTCCTTTATTTGTGCATAGTTGTCTCTATTATCCTAATCCGTTCATCATTATAAATAGAAGAAGTGAGCAATGTCAACGTGCGAAGTGATGTTTCATGACGCATGTTAGGTATGAATTGGATAGAATCAACAAAAGCTCCGTCTAGAGACTGACTGCGATTTCAATCGGTCGTCCCTTTTTCTATTGATTCCCGTCCGTTATACTAGGATTATCAAACCAAGATGGAATCGTAAGGAGCTGGAGCCGCATGAACGGAAATTTCGCAAACCGGTTGTTCACCGGGTTAGTCATCATTACAATTGGCGTGTTGTTTTTGCTTAGGCAGACAGGTCATGTGACCTTTGATATTGGTTATGTGATTTCCACTTATTGGCCTGTTGCGCTCATTATTGTCGGAATACGCGGTTTATTGTCCTGCAGGTCAAACGGCTCGGGTTCGAGCTGGTGGGGAGCCGTCGTGATGCTGATCGGCTGTATATTCCTAGGCCGGAATTTAGATCTATTCTCGTGGTCGATTGGCGATATTGTTCCTTATATTTGGCCAGTTGTCGTTATTTTAGTCGGTATTAATTTAATATGGAAACCTAAATCAAAGTTTCAGGAGCCTCCAACGGATGATTGGAAGTCTTATCAGCCTTATTCGGAAGAATCAACGGTTCCGCCGGCTCCTCCTCTGCATCCGGATCCTACTAAAGAGCCCCTTGAGGTTCCGAAGCAGGAAGCGAAGATGGAAGGTGAGGCTCATAAAACTTATGACGCATTTCCATCTGGCAAGAAGGAAAGCAAAGAGTGGAAAAATCATGATAAGGCAGAGCTCAAAAAGAACGCGCATGATTGGAAAAGAAACCATAATCATAAGCATAACCATAACCATAACCATAAAGAGCATGTAGAATGGTGGAGCCATGGTGACTCAAGCGTTCAGACTCGTTCCGGATTCATCGGCGACATTCACATCGGCCATGATTATTGGGATTTAAAGCCGCTTAATATCTCACATTTCATTGGCGATACGGTGCTTGATTTGACGAAAGCGCAGGTACACCCAGGCGAGACTAAAATTCATATCTCTTCCTTTATAGGCGACGTTAAGGTATTCGTACCGAATGATTATGAGGTAGGCGTGCAGGTCATATCCAGCGCTTTTATCGGTGACGTGAAAATATTGGGTCAAAAGGAAGGCGGATTATTCACGAATATTAATATCCAATCTCCTTCGTACCAAGAAACGGACAAAAAAATCAAGCTGATCGTCAGCACGTTTATTGGTGATGTGCGTGTCACGAAGGTAGGGTGATCGGAGATGATGGTTCGTTTTCTGCGGAGCGGCAAGTGGGAGCTGATCGGCATGTTCGTTATTGCCTCTGTTGTTTCGCTTGTGCTTGGTGCGGTTACCTGGCTCGGACTAATGAATGAAGCGGGAAAGACGGAAGTACGCCTTGGGGCGGCCTCCGTCTTCCTGCTTGTGAGCGCGGCTTTCGGTTATTGGGCAGCACAACGAATTGGACGACGGATTGATACGCTGCATTTGTCGTTAAAGCAGGCCGCTAATGGCAATTACGGCATTCGCATCACGGAAGGCGGGCATAATTCGTTTATTGAGGTTTATCGGGAATTCAATGAGCTTGCCGGGCAAATGGAAGAGAAAATGAAATGGCTGCAAATGCGCGGCGAGGAATATGTCATGACAGAATCCGCTTCTAATGAAGCAGCGGTTCTGGAGGAGCGTAAGCGGCTTGCAAGGGATTTGCATGATACGGTAAGCCAACAGCTTTTTGCGATTCATATGTGTGCCTCTTCGCTTCCAAAGCTGCAGCAGGTTGACCGCGAGCGTGCCGATTCTGTATTGGAGCAGCTAGTAAACATGTCCAATCTGGCGCAGAAGCAAATGAGAAATTTTATCGCGCAGCTGCGCCCAATGGAGCTCGAAGGTAGAACTTTATATGAAGCGCTGGATAAGTGGTTTCCTGATTATTGCCGGCAAAACAAGCTGCAGGGCGAATTGGAATGGCGTTTGAAGGAGCGCTTGTCCGAAGCGAAAGAGCATCAGCTGTTTCTAATCGCACAGGAAGCAATGGCTAACATTGTGAAGCATGCTGGCGCAGCAGGCTGTACGTTAACGCTTACGGACAATGAAAGACAGGTTGTGATGATTCTGCAGGATGACGGAATCGGATTCAAGCCCGATGAGGTCAAAAGAGGCTCCTATGGTCTTTCAACGATGCAGGAGAGGGCGCAAAAGCTTGGCGGAGCGGCAGAAATATGGAGCAAGCCTGGCGGCGGAACCAGAGTTAAAGTTACGATACCTAAGATGCTGAAGGGAGAACTGGAAGAGTGAGCGGAGCAGAGCAAATTAAAATTATGATTGTGGATGACCATGACATGGTCAGGACCGGTCTTCGGACGTATTTGATGCTGGAGCCTAAATTTCAAGTAATTGCGGAGGCGAGCAACGGACAGGCTGCTATCGACTTTCTGGATTCAAGTTCGGATGACAAACGCCCGCAAATTATTTTGATGGATCTAATGATGCCGGGAATGGACGGCATTGCTGCCACGAGAGCAATTATTGCCAAGCATCCGGAGATGAAGATCGTAATGCTGACGAGCTTTCTGGAGGATGATAAGGTTTATGGCGCGATCGAAGCAGGTGCTGTCAGCTATGTGCTCAAGACGGTTTCCGCCGAGGAGCTTATCTATGCGATTAGCGGCGCTTTCAAAGGAATGCCCGTAATGACGGCGGACGTATCCCAAGCCTTAACGAGAGGGCTTAGGCAGCGTACGGCGCAATCGGGAGATGAAGGCTTAACAGAGCGCGAGAAGGAAGTGCTGCTGCTTATTGCCGATGGCCAATCGAACAAAGAAATCGCAGAAGAGCTGCATATTAGCATCAAAACGGTGAAAACGCATGTGAGTAATCTATTAATGAAGTGTGAGCTGGATGATCGCACCCAGCTGGCTGTTCTCGCCCATCGCAAGGGTTGGGCGAATCGCACATAAAGGAAGAAATAGGCGGGCATACTACCTCTAGCCGAATAAAGCTGAGAAATATGCTAGGGGAAGGAGCGCCTTTCATGATACCGATATCGTCCGTGCTGGAGTCGCGGGAGCAACATTTTCTACAAACGAAGGAGCTGCTGGAGTCAAAGCAATTCACGCTCGGGGGCAACTGGGAATACGACGGAGGTTCATTTGACCGATCGCTTGATGAATCGCATAAAGTATGGCTTCGCATACCTTTCGAGGTGGTGGCAGGGCATATTGATATTGGTGAAGCCGATAACGAGGCAACGATCAAGATGGGGACGCCTTACGTGCTGAAGCATCTTTACCGGGAAGGAAATGATCCTGAAGCGTCGGTGCGCGTCGTCGGCGCGCTGTTCGATCAATTCCAAGCGCCAACTGATCCTGACGCACATATAGAGCCCAAATGGATTGACCAGGCTAAAGCGGCTCTTGATGAAGTTGAGCAGCTTTTCCCGCATTGAATACCAAATTTCCCATCCGGAAAACGTTTCCAAATTCACTTTGGAGCGTTTTTTTTATTTCTGTTTAAATTCCTTTTAAGTTTGTTTTAAGGTAGAATGTGCATGATAGAGCTATACCAAATAACAGGCTGCGTGCAAGAAGACCGCACGGGAGCATGATGCAATAAGATTCAAGGAGGAGAACGGACATGGATGATCAAAACAACAAAAAAGGCTTTGATGATTTCTTTCGAAAAAATGATGAGGAGCAAGGGGCGCCTGAACGTGTTGATAGCAGCGTAAACGAAGAGCCGCAAGCGGCAGCTGATACTCAGGAGCAAGCAGCTAAGCCCTCTTATTATTATTCTTACGGCCCTTTTAAAGCAAATGCTCAGGAAGGCGCAAATGCAGCCAATCCGGGTCCAAGCCCAGAGAAGCCTAAGCTGATTCAAGACGAGCCCTATGGGGACATACAGCGAACCCAACCCGATGCTTCGCATTCACAAGGTGCACTGCCGGAAGCGGAGCAGTCAAGGCCGCAGGCTCCGATCCAATCGCCAATTCGTTCGTTTAATCCATCTCCGCAGTCTGCAAAGGGACCTTGGCAGGTTCGCGAAACAAAACGAACTTCTTTTAAAGCGGTATTTGCATCGTTTCTTGCAGGCGTAATTCTTGTAGGGTCATTGATGTACACTGCCGATTTGAACAATTGGTTCACGAGCGAGCCGACTGCAGCGAGCACGACACAATCAAGCGGAGCGGGCTCTACGGCTTCTGCAGGAGCGGGAAGCTCAAGCGGTGCGGCTACGGTTGCAGCAAGACCTGACAACATCGCTCAATTGTTTGAGACGTCAAGTCCTGCAGTCGTAAAAATTGAGACGTATGTGAATACGGCTAAGCGAAGCAACAGCGGCAGCATGCTGGATGATTCCTTTTTCAGACAATTTTTCGGAGATGACTATCCGGGTACGACAGAGCCTGAAGCAGGAGCCAACCAAGATGATAGTCAAATGCAGCAATCAGGAATAGGTACAGGCTTTTTCTTCGAATCGACTGGCTATATCCTAACGAATCAACATGTTGTAGGCGAGTCCGATCAAATTAAAGTTATTGTGCAAGGCTATGATAAGCCGTTCACTGCTGAATTGCTTGGATCGAGCTATGATCTAGATTTAGCCGTACTTAAAGTGACTGGCGACAAAGCATTCCCAACGCTGCCGCTCGGCAACTCCGACAACATTAACATTGGTGATTGGGTTGTGGCGATCGGCAATCCGTACGGCTTCGATCACACGGTAACTGTAGGGGTGCTTAGCGCGAAGGAACGTCCTATCGATATTCAAGATGCACAAGGCGAACGCAAATACGAGCATTTGCTGCAAACGGATGCTTCTATTAATCCCGGCAACTCAGGGGGTCCGCTGCTGAACGTGAACGGAGAGGTAGTCGGTATCAATACAGCGGTAAGCTCGCAAGCTCAGGGTATCGGCTTTGCGATTCCGACGAGCACGATTCAGGAAGTGCTTGAGAATCTTAAAAACAACACGACGATTCCTAAGCCAGCTGTTCCTTATATCGGTGCAGAGCTGCAGGATGTAACGGCAGATATCGCGAAGCAGCTTGGTATGGATACGGTGGAAGGTTCTATCGTTCGTAATGTATACTATAATTCTCCGGCATATCTAGCCGAACTTCAGCAATTTGACGTTATTGTCGGAATTGACGGCAAGAAATACGGAAATACGCAGGAGCTCATTGCCGCGATACAAACGAAGAAGGTCGGCGATAAGGTCGAGTTGAATATCGTACGCAAAGGCAGCGCTATGAATTTGCAGGTTGAGATCGGCGATAAGAATTTATCGGGCGCTCAATAAGATTAAAAGAATGACGTAGGGCAAAAAGCGCAGAGTGACAGATGGCTCTGTGCTTTTTGCTGCAAATAAAGGGGATACGCAGATGAGGCAGCATATTGTGGTAGTAGATGACGATGACAAAATTATTTCGTTGCTTAGAAGAAGCTTGGCATTCGAGGGGTACGAGGTGACAACGGCTTCAAATGGCATGGAAGGTTTGAAGGTGCTGCTCAAAGCCGAGCCTGACTTGCTTATACTCGATGTTATGATGCCGCAGGTGGACGGCTGGGAGGTTTGCCGCCGCGTGCGCGAGAGCGGAAGCACGGTGCCGATTATGATGCTAACAGCAAAGGATGACGTCATTGACCGGGTAAAGGGGCTTGATCTCGGGGCAGACGACTATTTGGTCAAGCCATTCGCGCTTGAAGAGCTGCTCGCCCGCGCCCGCGCGCTGCTGCGCCGCAAGTCGGACAAAATCGAACAATCCAGCAACCAACTATTATATGAAGATTTAATATTGGATATGGATGCGAGAGAGGCTATTCGTTCCGGGCGCCGTATTGAGCTTACATCCAAGGAATATGACCTGCTTCTGCTGTTTATGCAAAATCCGCGCCGCGTGCTTACCCGCGATGCGATTATGGAGAAAATATGGGGCTATGATTTCAGCGGTGAATCGAATGTGCTTGAGGTATATATTGCGATGCTGCGCCAAAAGGTAGAGGACGGAGGCAAAAACCGGCTTATTCAGACGGTTCGCGGCACCGGCTATGTGCTTCGCGGAGAGGCAGGTTAGGCATATGTCTATTAGGCTGAGGCTTACATTATGGATTTCGGGCTTGCTAGCTGTTACGATGATCGTTTTTGGCATCGGCATTTACTTTTTCGTCAACTGGAATACGTATGCTGAGATTAAAGAACAAATGAGAGTCCAAGATAGCAAGATTGATGTGATCGGGGCAACGAATTTTTTGGATCAAACGTTGGATTTAATTGTAGGCCCTCAATTTCGAATAGAAAAGAAAGATATGTTCATTCAATTAGTGAATTATAAAGAAGGCGCTATCAAGCAATCGAACAATTTTCCCTATGAATTCGTCATTACCTACCCTGAAGCAAAAACGAATCCGAAAAAGGGTTTTGTAAAAACGCATGTCGTCATTAATAAAAGCAAATACTCCATGCTGACCTACCAGCGGCCCTATTATTTGGATAAAGATTTGGTAGGACTGGTTCAGGTTGCCGTATTTTCGTATAACGAGGAAAGATTTTTAAGCGGGCTCCGTACGATTCTCATATTCTCCTCGTTAGCAGTCGTTTTTATCGCATTCACGGTAGGGCTATTCGTGGCTCGCCAAGCCTTGCGACCGATTGAACGGGTCATTCGCGCCACGGAGCAAATTGAGAACGGCTCAGATCTTAGCGTTCGGATACCAGCATTGGGGCCGAAGGATGAGATCGGCAGGTTGGTCACTACATTGAACATTATGTTGGGACGACTTGAAATGGCGTATAACGAGCTTAATGAAGCCTATAAGGCACAGCGAAGGTTCGTATCCGATGCGTCGCATGAGCTGCGGACGCCGTTAACGACGATTAGAGGAAATATTGAGCTTCTAGAGCGGATGTGGACGAAGGTAAAGGAAACGAACCAAAATGCGGAAACCGGGGAATGGATGCCGCTTGATCTAGATCGGTGGGAAATGTCGAAGGAATCGATGAGCGATATATCTGCCGAAGCGACCCGAATGAGCACGCTGGTGAATGATCTGCTCGCATTAGCAAGAGCGGATGCAGGGTACACCATGGAGAAGACGCCACTTGACCTAATGCCGCTTACGGAGGAGGTTGTCCGCAGGGCACAGCTGCTTCCGCGAACAGCGGATTGGGTGGTCGGTGATCTAAATTCGCTTGTTGGCGTTCGCGTGAATGCGAATCACAATTATTTGCAGCAGCTGCTGTTTATTTTTATTGAGAATGCGTTCAAGTATACCCCGGAAGGTTCGATAGAGCTAAGTGCGGTTCGGAATGACCAGCAGATCGGGTACGTCATTCAAGATACAGGGATCGGCATGAACCCGGAGGAGATTCCACATATCTTCGACCGCTTCTACCGGGCAGATGAGTCAAGAGGCGTTACCGTCGGAACGGGCCTTGGCTTGTCGATTGCAAAGTGGATTATTGACGAGCACCAAGGGTCTGTGGAAGTGACGACACGGGAGGGCTTCGGAACGAAGTTTATTATATGGCTGCCATTAAGCTTTTCTGACACGCCTCATTCGTCTATAATAGTAGCAACGGATGAAATGAAGGAATGATAAATGTTACGTATATCCGGTCAGAAAGCAGGTGCAAGGAATGGAAATCGTAAGAATATCACCGCGCGGCTACTGCTATGGCGTCGTTGACGCGATGGTGCTGGCTTTGCAAACGGTCAAAAACTTAGAGCTGCCAAGGCCCATCTATATATTAGGCATGATCGTTCATAATGCGCATGTTACGGATGCATTCGAGCAGGAAGGCGTTATCACGCTCGATGGCGCGAACCGTCTCGATATTCTCGATCAGGTAGATAAGGGGACTGTTATATTTACAGCGCATGGTGTCTCTCCCGAGGTCCGCCAGCGCGCTCGCGAGAAAGGCTTGTCTGTCGTGGATGCTACCTGTCCCGATGTAACAAGAACGCATGATTTGATTCGCGACAAGTCAGCCGAGGGCTATCATATTATTTATATCGGCAAGAAGGGGCATCCCGAGCCGGAAGGCGCAATCGGTGTTGCGCCGGAGCAGGTGCATCTTATTGAGCGTGAAGAGGAGATTGCTTCTCTTAACGTGCCAGAGGGCCGTATTCTCATAACGAATCAAACGACGATGTCGCAATGGGATATCCGTCATATTATTAGCCGCCTATTGGAGCAGTATCCGACGGCAGAGGTGCACAACGAGATTTGCATGGCAACCCAGGTCCGTCAGGAGGCTGTTGCCGAGCAAGCAGGGGAGGCCCAGCTTACGATCGTTGTAGGCGATCCGAGAAGCAACAACTCTAATCGACTCGCCCAGGTTTCTGAAGAAATTGCAGGAGTGAAAGCCTATCGAGTATCCGATGTGTCGGAGATCGAGCAGGAGTGGCTTAAAGGCATAGACCGCGTAGCGGTTACCTCAGGCGCTTCTACGCCGACTCCGCTGACGA
Organism: Paenibacillus sp. 2TAB23; assembly: GCF_052115165.1. Taxonomy (NCBI): domain Bacteria; kingdom Bacillati; phylum Bacillota; class Bacilli; order Caryophanales; family Paenibacillaceae; genus Paenibacillus; species Paenibacillus sp. 2TAB23. Next base: position 98,948 of record NZ_JBFRGD010000011.1, on the reverse strand, counting down.
AAGAAGTGATCACCTACCTGGAGCAATATGATCATAGCAATCCGGATACGTGGGAGATTCGCCGTACTGTGAATATGAATAAGCTATTGCCTAACGTTAGGGTTAAATCCACTGTTTCGCCGTCAGCAACGGCAACGGCAGAAAAACCGGAATAAACCGCGTATCCAAATCGAATAAAGAAGCCAGGCTCATCGTAGAGAAAATACTCGCGGTGAGTTTGGCTTCTTTCTTTTTTACAACGCATGGGTTGACGCTTGCCGCATTCTCGTGTATATTTACTTTAGTGATTAAAAGCGTAGAAGCTTAAAAGCTACGAAGCATAAAAGCCTTAAAGCGAAAGAGGCACTGTTAATATTTATGCTTTCCCAATGTGCATACCAGACAAGTAAATGCTCGCGAAACGGGCCTTGCTTTATCCAACCAATAAAATTCAGGAGTGATCCCTATGATCGTTATTACACATTCAAACATTGCAGAAGAACGCATTTCCGAAATCGTCGCCCATATTGAAAAAGCAGGCGTTCAGGCGCATGTGTCCAGAGGTACGGACCGTACGGTTATTGGCATTATCGGCCAGGCTGAGCCAACCCTTGCTGAGCACTTGCGTCAAATGAAAGGCGTAGAAAATGTCATCAAAATTTCAAAGTCCTACAAGCTGGCAAGCCGCGACTTCCATCCGGACGATACGGTGATCGATATTAAAGGCGTGAAAATCGGCGGAAGCAACCTCGTTATTATGGGAGGACCATGCGCCGTTGAAACACCGGAGCAGATCGATGAAATCGCTCGTCTGGTGAAAGCCGCAGGCGGTCAAGTATTGCGCGGAGGCGCGTTCAAACCGCGTACAGGGCCTTACAGCTTCCAAGGCGTAGGCGTAGAAGGTTTAGTCATGATGGCCGAAGCAGGGAAGAAGCATGGGCTCCTGACGATCACCGAGGTTATGACGCCTGAATACGTAGACGTGTGCGCGGAATACGCTGACATTCTGCAAGTAGGTACGCGCAACATGCAAAATTTCGATTTGCTGCGCAAGCTTGGAACGATTCAAACGCCCGTGCTTCTGAAGCGCGGATTCAGCTCCACGTATGATGAATTCCTCAATGCAGCGGAATACATTCTAGCGGGCGGGAATCCAAACGTTATGCTTTGCGAGCGCGGAATCCGAACGTTCGAAACGTACACGCGCAATACACTCGATCTGTCGGCTATACCGGTACTGCAATCACTCAGCCATCTGCCGGTCATCTCGGATCCGAGCCATGGCACAGGACGCCGTGAATTGGTAGAGCCGATGTCCAAAGCATCGGTAGCTGCAGGCGCTAACGGCCTAATCGTGGAAATGCATACAGATCCTGATAATTCAATGACTGGAGACGGCGTACAATCGCTCTTCCCAGATCAATTCGCTAATCTTTTGAAGGATTTGGAAAAGCTTGCACCAATCGTTGGCAAGCAATTCGATACAGAGAAAGCACCGGTGGAAGCTTTTAAAGAATGGAAGATCTAATTCTTGGATAAATCAAAAAAGCTTTGCCGCCTTTGAAGAGGCAGCAAAGCTTTTTTGATTGCAGCTGGCAATTTCTGCCGTGTGAAAAAAAGGCTGAAACTATCTCTCAGCCTTTGCTATTCAAGGGATGAGGCGAAATTCGAGATGCTTTAAGGAGGAATTGTGAACAACTGTTCAAACTTGTAAGTATAGCTTACATAGCTTTAAAAAATACCTTACATAGCTATTGACGGAGATTGAGAGCTAGTTTTATAATAACGACATGGATTTGGAGCAATAATTGAACAATACCTGTTCAACACTACGCTAATGTTCGGAAATGGAGGAAATTATTAATGTCAGTTCAAAACGTTTTGGACAATATTAAAGAAAACAGCATTCAGTTTGTAGATTTCCGCTTCGTGGATCTTCTTGGTCATGCTCACCACATTACACTGCCAGCAGCTGAGGTAGACGCTGATACTTTCGTAAACGGGGTAGCATTCGACGGTTCTTCCATTCACGGTTTCCGTGGTATTGAGAATTCCGATATGGTTATGATCCCAGATACAGAATCCGTATTTATCGATCCTTTCACTGATCACCCTACACTAAACATTATGTGTAATATTCATACACCTGAAGGCGACCGCTATGACCGCGATCCGCGCAGCATCGCTCAAAAGGCTGAAGAGTATCTTCAAACAACTGGCATTGGTACGACAGCATTTTTCGCGCCAGAGCCTGAATTCTTCATCTTCGACGAAGTTCGCTACGAAAGCTCAATGAATTCTTCCTCGTACATGGTTGAATCCGAAGAAGCTGGCTGGAACACGAACCGCAAAGAAGAAGGCGGCAACCTTGGTGGCAAAATTCCGGTAAAAGGCGGCTATGTTCCTGTAGCGCCAGTTGATTCCCAACAAGATATCCGCAGCGAAATGGTTCGCCTATTGCAAGAGTCGGGTCTTCGCGTTGAGCGTCATCACCATGAAGTTGCTACAGCTGGTCAAGCGGAAATTAACTTCCGTTTCGATACCCTTACCAAAACAGCTGACAACCTGATGAAATTCAAATATATCATTCACAATACAGCTCGCCAATACGGCAAAACGGCTACTTTCATGCCGAAGCCTCTATTCGGTGACAACGGTAGCGGTATGCACGTTCATACTTCTATCTTCAACGGCGACGAGCCAATGTTCTACGACAAAGGCGCGTATGCAAACCTTAGTGAGCTTGCTATGCACTACATCGGCGGCGTGCTTTACCACGCTCCGGCTTTGATCGCGATCACTAACCCAAGCACGAACTCGTTCAAACGCCTTGTACCTGGTTACGAAGCACCAGTTAACCTTGTATTCTCGAAAGGTAACCGTTCCGCAGCAATCCGTATTCCGATTGCAGCTGTAACACCTAAAGGCTGCCGTATCGAGTTCCGTACACCGGATAACACAGCTAACCCGTACCTTGCATTCGCAGCTATGCTGCTTGCAGGTCTTGACGGTATCAAGCGCAAGCTTGATCCAGTAGCTCTTGGCTACGGTCCTTTCGACAAAAACATCTACGAATTGCCAGAAGAAGAGAAAAAAGAAATTCGCAGCGTTCCTGGAACGCTTGACGAAGCGCTTAGCGCTCTTGAAGCTGATTCCGATTTCTTGACAGAAAGCGGCGTGTTCACGAAAGAATTTATCGAGAACTACGTAGCAATCAAACGCCAAGAAGCGAAAGCTGTTGCAATCCGCATTCATCCGCATGAGTTCAGCCTTTACTACGATTGCTAATCCAATCGCTATGGAATATAAGAAACGGGTCCTTCTAGGGCCCGTTTTTTTATGGATTATGAGCAAAATGTAAATGAAAACCGAATGTTCATTGTCGGTAATTCGACATACGTTCGACTTTTAGTTCTTTTAATATGCGGAATACACTTGATGAAGGCCTCCAAAATTGCTATCATAACCATATCATAAAGAAACTATAGAGGTGGGTATCCGAAGATGACACGAGCATTTAATTTCAATGCAGGACCAGCCGCAATTCCACTCGAGGTGCTGAAGCAGGCGCAGGAACAATTTGTTGATTATCAAGGCGCGGGCATGTCCATTATGGAAATGTCTCACCGCAGTAAAATGTATGAAGCGGTAAACGATAAATCGCAGTCCTTGCTTCGCGAATTGTTCGGAATTCCTGAAAATTACGATGTGCTGCTTCTGCAAGGCGGCGCAAGCACGCAATTTGCCTTGCTTCCTATGAATCTTCTGCAGGCTGGCAAGCCAGGCGCGTATGTAATGACGGGTGCTTGGGCAGATAAAGCGCTGAAGGAAGCGAAGCTTGTCGGAGAAACGGTTGTAGCCGCATCGACGGAAGCCGACAAATTCATGCGCATGCCGACATTGTCTGAGATTGAGATTCCGGGAAATGCATCTTATTTGCATCTTACTTCGAATGAAACGATTGGCGGGACCCAGTTCAAGGAGTTTCCTGAAACGGGTGATGTGCCGTTAATAGCGGATATGTCGAGTGATATTCTAAGCAAACCAGTTGACGTAAGCAAATTCGGCGTTATCTATGCTGGCGCTCAGAAAAATTTGGGGCCATCGGGCGTTACGCTTGTTATTATCCGTAAGGACCTTGTTGAGAATGGCTCGAAAACCATACCTGCAATGTTCAGATACAGCACGCATGCGAAGAGCGGCTCGCTCTATAATACGCCGCCGTCTTTCTCCGTCTACATGATGAATCTCGTGCTGGAGTGGATCAAGAATAAGGGCGGAGTTGCCCAGCTGGACCAGATTAACCAGAACAAAACAAAGCTTATTTACGATACGATTGATCAAAGCGGAGGCTTCTATATCGGCTGTGCGCAGCCGCAAAGCCGCTCGCTTATGAATATAACGTTCCGGATCCAGAACGAGGAGCTTGAAGGTTTGTTCGTGAAGGAATCGGAGAAGGAAGGTTTTGTAGGCTTGAAGGGACATCGCGATGTCGGCGGTTTGAGAGCTTCGACCTATAACGCTGTACCGCTTGAAAGCTGCCAGGCACTTCAGCAATTTATGATTGATTTCCAAAAACGCAACGGATAACTGCCGATATCCCTGTGCGGTAGGTATCAGCAGGGTACAACAAGCCGCCCTCTCCTTGCAAGAAGCAGGAGAGGGCGGCTTTCATTTGCATAACTGATGATTATGCCTGAAGCGCAGAGTTCTCGGCAACCTGGGGGCCGCCCATCTTATAGCCGACGTTGCGAACGGTCATAATGTACTCCGGCGTACGGGCATTTTTCTCGATTTTGTCACGAAGATGGCTAATGTGAACGTCAACGATGCGAGTATCGCCAAGGAAGTGGTAATCCCACACGCCATGCAGCAGCTGCTGGCGGCTGAGTACTTTGCCCTTGTGCCGGCAAAGAAACAGGAGAAGCTCGAATTCTTTTGGCGTAAGCTCTACAGGCTTGCCATCGATGAATACTTCACGCTGCTCAACTAGAACCTTCAGCCTGCCAATCGTAAAGGTGGTTTCATCCGACGTGCCCGGCAAGGACTGGACTCTGCGGAATATGGCTTGAATGCGTGAAACAAGCTCTTGCGGACTGAATGGCTTAGTCATATAATCATCGGCGCCGTTATCGAGACCTGCAATTTTATCGGTAACGTCCTGAAGCGCAGTTAGCATAACGATCGGTACGGCATTGCTTTGCTTGCGAAGCTCGCGACAAACTTGGATTCCGTCCATTTTGGGAAGCATGAGGTCTAGCACGATCAAATCCGGGCGAAATGGTTTCAGCATATCAAAGACTGCTTCACCGTCGCCTACACAGCGTACATCAAAGCCTGCCAGCTTTAAATTAAATTCAATCAGCATCGAAATGGATGGCTCGTCATCCACGACCAGTATCTTTTTTCGCATGGTTCAGCTCTCCTTCATGTGTTTCCGCCTATTCTGTTTCCTATTATGAGGGTTGAAATTATGCTTGAGATTAACGGTACGTAAAGTGGGTGTAAAAATATTTAGCATTTTCGTGTATAATAGGCAAAATGAGAGGTGAGATAGAAAGCCATGCCATTTCATATTGTTTTGGTAGAACCGGAAATTCCGGCTAATACAGGGAACATATCGCGTACCTGTGCCGCAACCGGTACAATTCTGCATTTGGTAAGACCGTTGGGCTTCGATACGGATGACCGTACGTTGAAAAGAGCGGGACTCGATTATTGGCATTCTGTACAAATCGAGTACCATGATTCCTTTGAAGAAGTGCTGTCTGCGAATCCGCAGGGGCGTTTTTTCTATGCAAGCACGAAGGCGAGCAAGCCATATTCACAATTCGATTATCAGGATGGCGATTTTTTTGTTTTCGGCAAGGAAACAAAAGGTTTGCCACAGGAGCTCATAGATGCGAATATGGAAACTTGTATCCGGATGCCGATGACAGATAAGGTTCGATCGCTCAATTTATCGAATTCAGCAGCAATCATCGTGTATGAGGCGCTTAGGCAAATTGATTTTCCTGGACTTGACTAATAAAGTTTCTTTATTTATCATTTTTTGGGATTTATTAGCCTGAAAAAAAGTTTTTATTGCAGGATATTAAGAAATTATGAAAATGGGAAGGAAAAGCCGAAGAGCCATCGAAAGACTATAACGCAGGGGTTTCTCAAAGATGACTTGCGAAACCAGACACAGAAGAGGTGAAAGTGATGAAACCAGCAGGTGTAGTAAGGAAAGTGGACCAACTCGGACGTATTGTACTTCCAAAATCATTACGTAAACGTTATTTGATGAACGAGGGCGATCCCGTTGAAATTTTCGTCCAAGGTGACCATATCATTTTGGAGCGTTATCGCCCCAAATGCGTATTTTGCGGATCGATGGTTGAAGTTCGTGATTTCAAGGATCGATATGTATGCGGAGTATGCATGGAGGAAATGGCGGTTATTCAGCGTTAATTAAAGCTGGGAGCTGCTGCCGGAACGAAATGAAGCTTCCCGTAGTGAGCATAAGGCTCGTGCGGGAAGCTTCATTTGTTGTGAAGGGCGTTTCCTTCATAAGGAAGCGCCGGCACGCTATACGGAACCGAACGCTTGCTATATACCGATTGCAAACCGGATTATAGTCCTTTTGTTTTGTCTTCGTTGTAGGAGCTGGTAAGCATCGCCGTAATGAACAATGCAAACACAGTCATGACGATAATAAAGTTCATCTGTGGGACACCTCCAAGTATATTGTCTTTATTATAACCAACGTCGGCTAAAAAGAAAACTTTAAAAGTTGTGAACACATTGTTAACATAGAGAGTATAAGCGCAGTTATCGTTTCAGCACATGAGGAGGAGCATTTGTTATGAACTATCGTTTTTCATCCCGGGTATCACAGCTTAAATCGTCAGCGGTTAGAGATATTTTGAAGCTGACACAAGGCAAGGACATGATTTCGTTCGCAGGGGGCTTGCCTGCTGAAGAGTTATTCCCGGTACAAGCCATTCGCGAAGCGGCAGACCGTGCTTTTACAGCGGGTACAGGCGCGCTGCAGTATGGCTTGACTGAAGGCTATATGCCGCTGCGTGAGCAGCTATGTACGCGAATGGCTATAAAGAACATGCATGTGAATCCGGAGCAGATGATTCTGACCACAGGCTCGCAGCAAGCGATTGACTTGCTGGTTGGCGTGCTCACAGAGCCGGGCGATACGGTCTTGGTTGAGAAGCCAACCTATCTGGCTAGCCTGCAAGTATTCGCGCTGCATGGACTTAACGTTATTGCGGCCGAAAGCGATGAGGATGGCATCATTCCCGAGGATGCGGAACGGTTGATCAAAGAGCACCGTCCGAAGCTGCTTTATGCGGTGCCTACCTTCGGCAATCCGACGGGCAGGGTATGGAGCCTCGAGCGCAGGAAGAAGCTGCTTGCGCTTTGCAAACAAAATGAGATGCCAATCATTGAAGATGATCCTTATGGAGATATTAAATTTGATGACAGCGAACAATTCCCTACGATGTTCTCGCTTGAAGGTCAAGCAGAACGGGGAGCCGTTTTTTATACGAGCACATTCTCCAAGACGGTTGCGCCTGCTTTGCGTTCGGGCTGGGCTATGGGCGATAGCAGCGTGATCGGAATGGTAGCCAAAGCAAAGCAGGCTGCGGACCTTCATTCCAGTGCAATCGACCAGCAAATATTGAGCCAGCTGCTTAGTGGGTTTGATCTTGACGCTCATATCCGCCTGATCTCTACGTCTTACGGAGAGCGTATGCTGGAGATGCACGAGCTGTTGAAGCGCCAGAACCTAAAGGATATCTCGTGGGTTAAGCCAAAAGGCGGCATGTTCTTGTGGCTTGAGCTGCCGGACGGTCTGGATGCAGAAGCTCTTCTGCGCTGCGCAGTGCAGAAAGGCGTTGCTTTTGTGCCAGGCAGCTCGTTTTATGGGGTTGATCCGCAGCGCAATACCGCTAGGCTGAATTATACGTATAATTCAGGTGCGCGCACGGAGCTGGGTGTCGAGCGTTTTGTAGAAGCTATTAGTGAATTCACGGCGCGGAGCTGACCTGTGCAGCCCATTCGGCTATAACTTCGCCATATTCGGTTAATGCAGCCGCGCCCTCCGGGCGAAGGCTGTATTTGCCGCGGCCAACACGGTCGAACCAGCCGTAATAATTGTTCCGCAGCGTTTGCCCGCTTTGGCTATACCCTGTTATGGCGGCAACCTCGCGCGGAGCAAGCGGTCCCGCCTGCTGGAGGGCGTAAGCGCACCTTAGAGCCTTTTCGCGGTAAGCTGTAACAAGCTTGCGGCGGGTGCTTCCGCCAACGTTATAATCGCCGCTACGTTCTTTAAACTCCGTCAAAAGCTGAGCTTGCTTCCTGCGCCTGATGCCTCGCTGAGGAGCATCACCCGGCTGGCAGAGCAGCTCGATGACTGGCGGCTTCGTTTTATAGAAGGTTACTGTCATTAATCCAAGGCCGAGCATTCGGCAAAGCTCCGTCAAATCGCCGAAGCGCTGATTATGGGCACCGCTTTTTTTTCTGTTCCGTTCAATGGCGAGTACGACATGGCTATTCAAGCGAAGACGTTCAATCCCTTGCAGCAGCAAGGCGAGATTGAACGTTTTTTTCATTTCGACAATTATCGTTTCATCCTGTTCGGGATGGATTGCGACCAAATCGCAGTGCAGCACCTCGCTTTTTACGATAAAGCCAAGCTGCTCATAATGCTTTTTTATAGGGGTGTAGAGCTCTTCCTCGCGTGCAACAGCCACTTTCACTTTCTCCTCTCCTGTTGTTTCGATCGATTCATATGTCTTCATTATAACAAAGGAAGCAGCCAGCTTGTCGGTTTTTGATGGATGATGGACAAAAATAGTGTGCAATTATCCAGCCGAATAAGCATAGGATTGTTATATCTCAATAAAAGTTGGCACCACGGGAAAGAGCGTCTAGAGACAAATCCCGGGCGTAGAATGATAAGTGGAATGCGGAAGCGATGGGAGGAGGCACGGTATGGACATATTCAAGCGAATATCGGAGTATCAGGCTGAGAGCGAGAAGCTTGCATGGACAGGAACATTCAAGGAGTATATTGAATTGCTGAGGACGGACCCGTCCCCGGCCATGACTGCACATTCACGCGTTTATGAAATGATTGAATCTCATGGGGTGGAAGATGTTGGCGGCCACAAGCAATATAAGTTTTTCGATCAGGAAATTTTTGGGCTGGATCGTGCGATTGAGAAGCTGGTTGAGGAATATTTCCACTCATCGGCTCGCAGGCTTGAGGTGCGCAAACGGATTCTGCTTCTAATGGGTCCCGTCAGCGGCGGCAAGTCAACGATTGTTACTATGCTCAAAAAAGGTCTTGAGCGTTTCTCCAGAACAGAACGCGGAGCGGTGTATGCCATCAAAGGCTGCCCGATGCATGAGGATCCGCTGCATCTCATTCCACATGAGCTTCGCCTAGATATCGAGAAGGAGCTAAGCGTCCGAATCGAAGGCAATCTATGCCCGTCCTGCCAAATGAGGCTTCAGACAGAGTATGGAAGCGATATCGAGAATGTGCTTGTTGAGCGCGTGTTCATTTCGGAGGATAATCGCGTCGGAATCGGCACGTTCAGTCCATCCGATCCAAAGTCGCAAGATATAGCGGATCTAACGGGAAGCATCGATTTCTCCACGATTACGGAGTTTGGCTCCGAATCAGATCCGCGTGCCTATCGTTTCGACGGAGAGCTTAACAAAGCCAATCGCGGCTTAATGGAATTTCAAGAGATGCTCAAATGCGACGAGAAGTTTCTATGGAACTTGCTTTCCTTGACGCAGGAGGGCAACTTCAAGGCTGGACGCTTCGCGCTGATTAGCGCCGATGAGCTGATCATTGCGCATACGAATGAATCCGAGTATAAATCGTTCATCAGCAACAAGAAAAACGAGGCGCTCCACTCCAGGATGATCGTTATGCCGGTTCCTTACAACTTAAAAGTATCGGACGAAGAGAAAATCTACAAAAAGCTAATCGCCCAGAGCGATATGCGCCATATCCATATTGCGCCGCATGCGCTCCGTTCAGCCGCGATCTTCTCCATCCTGACGAGGCTTAAGGAAACGAAGAAGCAAGGCATGGATCTGGTCAAAAAAATGCGGATGTACGACGGCGAGGAAGTCGAAGGCTTCAAGGAAGCCGATTTGAAGGAAATGCAAAACGAGTATTTGGAAGAGGGCATGACCGGCATCGATCCGCGCTACGTCATTAACCGGATATCCAGCGCGCTGATCAAGCAAGATACACAATGCATAAATGCGCTTGACGTATTGCGTGCTCTCAAGGAAGGGCTGGACAGTCATCCTTCTATCACGAAGGAGGAACGCGAGCGGTACTTAAATTTCATCTCGGTTGCGCGCAAGGAATATGACCTTCTTGCGAAGAAGGAAATTCAGAAAGCATTCGTCTACTCCTATGAGGAGTCGGCCCGCACCTTGTTCGAGAATTACCTCGACAACATTGAGTCTTATTGCAATTGGGCCAAAATCAAGGACCCGCTCACCGGTGAGGAAATGGATCCAGACGAGCGGCTGATGCGTTCAATAGAAGAGCAAATCGGTGTTTCGGAGAATGCGAAAAAGGCATTCCGTGAAGAAATATTGATTCGGATTTCCTCCTACTCGCGGAAAGGCAAGAAATTCGATTTCACCAGCCATGAGCGCCTGCGTGAAGCGGTGGAAAAGAAGCTGTTCGCCGATCTGAAGGACATCGTCAAAATTACGACATCCACAAAAACGCCGGATGAGAGCCAGCTGAAGCGGATAAACGAAGTGACGAAACGGTTGATGGATGAGCATGGCTACTGCCCGGTATGCTCGAATGAATTGCTGCGTTACGTGGGAAGCTTATTGAATCGATAAGCGGCTCTCGCAGCTGCGGAGAAGCTGATAGACAATTGTCTATCGGCTTTTCTGCACATCATTGGGGTTTAAAAAGAATTTAATAGGTCCATACTAATTCTTGTATGTTTTCCGATATAATAGGTGATAGTGCAGGACTATACACCGAAGGAGTCGGGATATTTGATTAATTTATCGGCAGAGCGCAAGAGACAGCTTGACTACACGGGCATTACTGAACAGGATTTGAAGTATCTGGCAGAGAATAAGCCTATTTTCCAAAAGATTGTGGACGAAGTGGTTGATCGATTCTACGATAGTGTCGGCCAGCAGCCGAATTTGGTGTCGCTAATTTCAAAATTCAGCACCATCGATCGGCTGAAGGAAACGCAGCGCTGGTATTATATGTCGCTAACCGATGGCGTCATCGATCAAGCCTATATTGATAATCGCATAACGATAGGTGCCGTTCATTCACGAATTGGTTTGACGACCGATTGGTATTTGGGTGCCTATATGACATATCTGGACATCTCCACTAACGTGCTGCAACGAGTTCTTCCGGGGAACTGGCAGGAAGTCGTGCATGCGCTGACGAAATTGTTTAATCTAGATTCGCAATTCGTATTGGAAGCCTATAACCAGCATGAGCAGCATAAAATCCAAGAGCTTGCCGACAATCGTTCGGTCATGCTGACTACCGTGACAAGCGCCGTACAGGAACTCGCCTCGCTCATGTTCGAATTGGACGAGGGTGCGCAATCTATTGCGGCAACTGCAATTTCGACCTCGCAATCGCAGGATAAGACGCATACATTATTAGGGGAGCTTCGTGAGGAGCTGGACGGCATTAATGAAATGGGCACATTAATTCGCGGCTTGTCGGACCAGACGCATCTTCTCGGACTCAACGCGGCGATCGAAGCGGCTAGAGCAGGTGAGAATGGGCGAGGATTCGAGGTAGTGGCGAATGAGGTGCGTAAGCTGGCAGCTTCATCGCGCAATGCGCTTGAAGGGATACAGTCAAAACTTGAAGAGATTGACAAAAAGCTCTCCGCCGTACGTCATGAATCTGAGCAAACCTCGGTTGAAGCGCGCAACCAGGCAGCCAGGTCGCAGGAGCTTGCCTCGTTCGTCCATATGGTCGATAAGGTTACGAAGGACCTGCAGCAATTAAACCAATCCTAGAATAAAACGCAGCTTAGAAAAAGCAGGAATTCTCTCCACCGAGGGTTCCTGCTTTCGCGTTATATAAGTTGACACAATTTTCAGATTTTAGTATGATAATCCTAACATTAAGATGCGATTCCGTTATAAATGTTAAGTTTTTTGACGCAAATATAACATAATTGATCGAATGTTTACCCAGCACGTACCAAATTGGTGCAGCGCCCATCATGGAGGAGGCGGTTGTCATGTCGACGGCCAAACAGTCGCAATCGCAATATTACGATGCTCAAACCTTTTACGATGAAATGTTCGAGAAGGACTTTTCGGTCCGTGCCCACTATGACACGGTCCACCGATTGTTCGGCAGAATGAAGCCATCCGAGCTTGCGACCAGGCAGAAAGCGATCAATCAACGAATGCTGGAAGAGGGCATTACGTTTACGCTGTACAGCGGGACGCAGAATGAGCCACTTGAGCGCACCATTCCGTTTGACTATATCCCGCGCGTTATACCGAAGCATGAATGGGATGTTGTCGATCGAGGCGTCAAACAACGGATAAGAGCCTTGAACGCATTCCTGCATGACGTGTATCATGGTCAAAAAATCGTATCGGACGGCATTATACCTCGGCGCATGATTATTTCGAATACTTATTTCCGGCCGGAAATGGCTGGTCTACATGTACCGGGCGGTGTATATATTACAGCATCGGGCATTGATTTAATTCGTGATGAAAAGGGCCGTTATTATGTGCTGGAGGATAATTTACGGTCGCCTTCGGGGTTCTCCTATCTCTTCAAAGGCAGAACGCTTATGAATGAACTGTTCCATGATCTGTATCTATCGAGCTCCGTGCAAAGCATTGACCGCAGCTTGAACTGCTTCTTAAGCTCACTTCGCGCATTATCTCCAAATGGCAAACGTGATCCGTTAATCGTATTGCTCACGCCTGGCGCCTACAATTCCGCTTATTACGAGCATACCTTTCTTGCGCAGCAGATGGGCATCCATCTCGTTGAAGGAAGAGACCTCGTCTACAAAGACCATAAAATCTATTTGCGTGATTTGCGCGGACTTCGCCAGGTTGACGTCATTTACCGCCGGATCGACGATGATTTTCTGGATCCGCTTGCCTTCCAGCCTGACTCCTTCCTCGGTGTGCCGGGTCTTATGAACGCGTATCGCGCAGGCAATGTCGCCATTGCCAATGCACCTGGAACGGGAGTGGCGGATGACAAGGCGGTATACGCCTACGTGCCGGATATGATCCGTTATTACTTAGGCGAGGAGCCTATTCTGCAAAATGTACCGACGTATATTCTCTCTCGCAAGGAAGAGCGTGAATATGTGCTTGAGCATCTTGAGCAGCTTGTCGTGAAAGAAACATCGTTATCTGGCGGTTATGGCATGCTGATCGGCCCAAGCGCTTCGCCCAAGGAGATTCAAGCATTTGCGGAGGCGATTAGACGCGAGCCAGAGCGATATATTGCACAGACGACGATGAAGCTGTCCCGCGCCCCGGTCATGGTGGATGGCGGCATGACGCCGCGGCATATCGACTTGCGTGCTTTTGCATTAATAGGTGAGGAAACGCACGTTATCCCTGGAGGCTTAACGCGTGTCGCGATGACGGAGGGCTCTCTCGTTGTCAATTCATCGCAAGGCGGCGGCGTCAAGGATACTTGGGTTCTTAATCGATAAATAAGGGGAGGGAATGCCATGCTGAATCGGAATGCAGAAGCATTATTTTGGATTGGCCGTTACATGGAACGGGCTGAGAATCATGCGAGGCTAATCGATGTGCATTATCATCTCCAAGGAGAGGATAGCCCAGAGGAGGCGGAAGGCAAGCAAGCGGGAGAGTCAGCTGAGCCTTATATGAAATGGGCGAGAATCGTGGATGCCTTAGGCAGCAGAGAGGCTTACGAGCAGCAATACAGCACCTATAATGAACGCGATGTATTGTTTTATACGACGCTTGACCGCGATAATGCCAATTCCCTCGTTTCCTGCGTCAGTCATGCAAGAGGCAATCTGCGTACGCTGCGCGAGAAGGTGCCAAGCGAAATGTGGGATGCGACAAATGCCTTCTATTTATGGCTGCGCGAGAAACAGCCCGACGATCTGCTTCAGGAATCCCCGCATCTGTTCTTCGGTAAAATCAAGGAATGGACCGCTTTGTTTCAAGGGGTAAGCCAATCCGTCATGCCGCGCGAGAATGAATGGCATTTCATCGAATGCGGGCGTTATTTGGAGCGTTCGGAGAATACGCTTCGAATCATCAAGGCGGTAGGCAATGCAGCCAGCGGCGAAGGCTGGAACAGCGCAAGCGCGTATCCCTATCTGCAGGCGGTGCTCCGCTCGGTAAGCGGCTATCAGGCATTTAGACGCTACTACGCGGACGGCATTTCTGTTGAGACGATCGTCGAATTCGTTGTGCTGAATGCTGCATTTCCACGTTCTCTGCATTTTGCGCTGCACACGCTTGATGATCATATGCGCCATATTGAGCTGCAGGATAAACAGCTGCGCATCGCACATGAACGAGTGATTCGCCAAGTAGGCAAGGTGAAAGCGGATCTCGCATGCTTGGAGCGAGAGGATATGGTTCTCGATCGGAGCGGTGCAATCGTTGCCCATCTGCTGGATGCCAGCCAACAGCTCGGCATGATGTTCGCCAAAACCTTTTTTCGTATGGGGGAGGCAAGCGCATGAAGCTGAGTATTTCACATGTGACGCAATACGAGTATGCAGAAGCAGTAACGGACAGTGTCAATGAAATCAGGCTTACGCCTAGCACGAACGAGAGGCAATCCTGCTATCAGCAAGCGATTTCCGTAGAGCCGAACGCCTCCCTGTTTACCTACGAAGACTATTTCGGCAATCGGGTACATGCTTTTTCGGTGAACGGACCACATAAAAAGCTGACGATTAGGACGAATATGACGGTCGTCACGAAGCAGGCGCCAAGCTCCGAGGAGAGAGCCCAATACTTAAGGAAACGTTCGCCGGAACAAGCTTGGAGCTGGCTGCGGACAGAGGATGCGGCCAATCGCTTTACGGAATTTTTGCTTACGACGGAATATACGGCGGTTACAAGCGAGGTCGAAATATTTGCCAGCGAAATTACGGATGCCGAAGACGATGGCAAAGTCAGCGTGCTGGATTGGCTTAATGCGTTATCGACCAAAATAAGAACGGAATTCGTATATGATCCTGAAGCGACGGACGTCAAAACAAAGACGTCGGACATGTTTTTGAGTAAAAGGGGCGTTTGCCAGGACTTTGCGCATTTGATGATCGCAAGCTGCCGTGCTTTTATGATTCCATCTCGGTATGTGAGCGGCTATCACTTTGTAGGTGATTTGCAGGGCGGCAGTGCGGATTTTGAGCAAGCTTCTCATGCTTGGGTTGAAGCCTTCGTGCCTGGACTAGGCTGGTGCAGCTTTGATCCAACGAACGTTGATCCTGTTGGCGAACGCTACGTGAAGCTAGGTCATGGACGGGATTACAAAGATATTGTACCGGTCAAGGGCGTTTACCGGGGCACGGGCGAGCAATTGCTGCATGTTTCGGTTGACGTTAGAAATGTAGAGGATTGACGGATGGAACAGGAGCCATAGAAAGAACAGTTAGCCGCTGATTCATGCCGCGGTCAACTGTTCTTTTTTGCATGTATGATTTAACGGCAATAGCAAATCTTATAAGCAATAAGCAGGAGGTGCATTGGCGTGTTTGTAGGAATAAAGACAGCGGCTGTTGCCGTAGTTGTGCTCGCACTAGGCAGCTCGATAGCGGGATGCGGACAAAACGACAGCGTGAATCAAGCCGAATACAGGGCGAAAAACGAAATGATGCAAAGCGAAACAAAGTCTTTGCCGAACCGGGACATGATGATGGAGAAAAACAATACGCATTATCATCAGAAGCTCAGTATGGATTCACCAGAGGAAACAGGTATGTCCACAGGTATGGAGCATAATGCCAAGCAGCTGGAGAACAGAGCCGATCAGGTGACGGGAGTGGGGAAAGCAGCCGTTGTGATTCTGAAAAAGGACGCTTTCGTAGCCCTTTCTCTTGACGAGAATGGCAAAAAAACGATAATCGAGAAGCAGGTGTATGCTGCTTTGAAAGGGCAATATCCCGCTTATGATATTCATGTAACGGCAGACGAGGGCTTGCGAGAACGAATAACCGAGTTGAATGCGCTAATCGGCAAAGGAGCTCCCATACAGAGCCTGTCTAAGCATGCGGCTTTGATCGTTCAAGATATTAATGCACAATTATCGCCAGCTGTTCGCTAAGGTGTAAATTTGTTTTTGATCAGCTCCTGATCGAATAGTAGCATATGATCATGTATGAAATGATAGGGAGAATAGTCATTCGCTTGCAGAGCTGCCGTTAGCGAGCAGCTCTTTTTGCAGGTGAAGCTTGTTGGATGGCTGGGAGGCGAATATATTGATAGTGCTGATACGGGGTTTGTTATTGCTGCTCATGGTTTCATTGCTGGCAGGGTTCGGCATGCCTGTAAGAAAAGACCGTGCTTTCTATGAGCAGAGGGGAGAAGTTGTATGGGAGGTTCCGACAAGGGATAAAAAAATAGCGTTAACCTTCGACGATGGCCCTTATCCGGCTACGACGGAAAGGATATTGGATTTATTGAAAAAATACAATGCCAAGGCGACTTTTTTTGTGTTAGGCAACAAGGTGGAGCGTTATCCGGAAACCATCAAACGGGAAATTGCAGAAGGCCATGAGGTAGCCAACCACACGTTTAATCATGTGTATTTTGAACGTTCGGTTAGTCAGGCGACAATGAAGGAAGAAATTCTGAAAACCGAAAATGCTTTGGTATCGTTGACAGGGAAAAAATCGCAGCTCTTTCGCCCGCCTGGCGGCTTCTACAATGAGCGTTCGATTGAAATGGCCAAATCCCTAGGATACACGACAATTATGTGGTCCTGGCATCAAGATACGAACGATTGGCAAAGTCCCGGCGTGAACAAAATCGTAAACAAGGTGCTTAATCATGCAAGGAATGGGGATATCGTGCTATTGCATGATTATATACCCGGTTCGACGCAGACCGTAATGGCGCTAGACAAAATACTGGATGAGCTTACTAAGCGAGGATATGTGTTCGTCACGGTAACAGAGCTTATGAATACAATGATCGAGGTTCCGTCTTATGAATTGAAATAGTACATATCGCGGTTATAAGTGGAATCATGCAGGGAGCTCATTGGCACGGGCTCTCTTTTGGTTATTCATATAGACGATTTTTAGTATTGTTATGGACGAATTATAGGCTTTTTAATATTTCCGTTAACGGGCTTGACCTCGTTCTAGCCTAACGTTAATAATTAGCGGTATGATCGACAATGGTTACTATGAATGATGGAGATGAGCCCTATGGCCTTTCTAAGAAAACTATCCATTCGCTCTCAGTTGTTAATATTGGCGGCGTCATCTATTATCGTTATCCTGATTATTATTTTGCATACGTATTCCATGATGTCAGGCATGATTACGAAAAACCACGAGGAATATGTGAGGCAGACCGTCACGGAAATTCAGAAAAACGTTATTTCCAATAAAGACGTTGTCTATAGGCTTATGCAAAACATCTCTTACAATGAAGAGGTGCAAAGCTTTCTTGTTGAGAAAAACGCGTTGCGCCGCTATGAGATGTTCAAAAAGCTAAGCCAGCTAATTACGAATCAGAAGGAGCTGAAGGATGGCGTGCTCGACATCGTCATCTCCGGCAATAACGGCGGCTGGGTCGATATCAATGGCGGCAACCGTTATGTTGCTCCGATGGTCGGCAAGCTGCCCAAAACAAAATTTAATGCTTATTATGTAGGGATGCAAACCTTTGGCAGTTCCTATGGGTCTGCGGAGGGTCTCATATTTGCGACGTCCATTACGTATATGCAGCCCGGGGAGCTTTTTAATTCGAATGTCGGAACACTCTTCTTCATCATTAGGCCGAAAGCGCTTGCAGGCGATGAGGAATATGCGATGAAAGAAACCGGTACGCAAATCTATTTGCTGGACCGCAACCAGAAGATTATAACGAGCAACTCGGAGCATGAGGTTGGCACGGTGCTGCCGGAGGGCCTCTTCATTGGGAGTAGAAACGGCGGTCAGCACACCGTGCAATGGAAAAACAAGCCGTATGTGATTCAGACCGAGCAGCTGCCGGATATCGACGGGGTTATTCTAAGCATAGCGCCCAAGGATGAGCTGCTGCGCGACCTGCGGTCGATCCGTGAGGTCGAGCTTGCGATATTGGGCGTTTGTCTTCTTCTCCTAGCCATACCGTTCACATTCATTATCAACAATATTTTGCGGCCGCTTAAAAAAATGATGTTGTTCATGACGAACGTCAAGCGCGGAACCTTGTTTGAATTCCAAAAGAGAATTGCGCTGCATGGCTATATGGAAATCAATGTGCTCGCGACGCAATTCAATCATATGCTCGATGAGATTGAGCAGCTGACTCAGCGCTTGCTGGAGACGAACAGCCGCTTGTACGGCAGTGAGCTGGAGAAGAAAAAGGCGGAGCTTGCTTTTCTCAAAAGCCAGATCAACCCCCATTTTTTGTACAATACGTTTGAGGTCATTACGGGTATCGCCGTAGTCGAGAAGCAGACGCGAATTAAGAACATGACTAGATCCTTATCGGCAATATTTCGGTACAGCATCAAAGGAGCGGATGTCGTTCAGCTGCGTGAGGAGGTCAAGATGGTTGAATCCTTTATTCAAATTCAGCAAATCAGGTTCGCGGATCGATTCACTGTCCGCTATGATTTTTCGGAGGAAGCATTGTCTTACCGCATTCCCAAAATGATTCTGCAGCCGCTCGTAGAGAACGCGATCTATCATGGGCTCGAGCCGACGCTAAAGGCCGGAGAGCTTTGGCTGAAAGGGGTTGTGGACAAAGAAAATGCGCTCCATATTCTTATTTCGGATAATGGTGTCGGCATGACGAATGAACGATTGGGACAAATTCGCGATATGCTGGCCGAGAGTTCCTCTGCGCTGGCAGCTGATGAAAACGTCAAAAGCATCGGTCTTGGCAACGTGAATAATCGGATCAAGCTTATTTACGGGAATGAATACGGCATCCAAATCGAGAGCGAGGAGGGTATGGGGACGAAGGTAAGGCTCATGATGGGAGAGAGGAAGAAGCATGATGCATAAGGTATTTCTAGTCGATGATGAAAGCTGGGTTGTGGAAAGCTTAAAGGATTTGGTGGACTGGGGCAGCTACGGCTTTGAAGTGGTGGGACAAGCCTATAGCGGAATGGCTGCCTTGGAAGCGATCGCTGAAGTTAAGCCGGATGTTGTGTTTACCGATATAAGGATGCCGGAGATGAATGGGCTGGAGCTGATCCAAAGAGGCAAAGCATTTCCTTTTCCGATTCAATTTGTCATTGTAAGCGGCTACGCGGAGTTTGCTTACGCGCAAAAAGCGATCAGCCAGGGAGCGGTTGCTTATTGCTTAAAGCCTTTTGACGAGGTGGAAATATCGAGCGTATTGGCTAGACTGAGCAAACAGTTGGGTGCCGCTAAGCCTGCTTTCGAGCCGTCGCTCATTCATCTTATTGACGAGCCTAGCTTGGAAAACGAATGGTTGATTCGTGATCGATTAAAGAGGGATGGCGTGCTGGAGCAAGGCGGGGACTCGCTAATTGCCGTCATTTCCGTAGGTCCGGAAGAGCTGCCGTTGTGGGCACAGGGGATGACCCGAATGAAAATGGGTGCCGCCAAAACCGCTTATTTGGTCCAAGCGCGTCTAGCAGCTGCAGCGAGGCATGAATGGGAACGCAACAGGCCGAGATCGATGTTGGGTATCGGGATGAGCGATTCGTTCAATGATTTGCAAGAGATAAAGCGTGCTATCGAAAATGCGGATGTGCTTGCCCATCACTATTTTGTAAGCGGCGAGGTTGTTGCTGTGAACACAAGCATGCAGCCTGAGAGCGGCGCTGAGCTTAATGAATGGCTCTTGCAGGTAAGCTATGCGATTCAAGAAAGGAATCTGGATTCGGCGCTGTATGCAATGGACAAGATCGGTGGGTTGTTCGTAGACAGCTCGTTAACGGTGAAACACGCGCTCAAAGTTTATCATATGACCGTTTCCTTTTTGTTTGGCCTTGGAGAGACGGAGAGCATGCTGTACAGCTATGAGCAGTTGGTCAAGTCGTTTAATCGCCTTTCGGTCATGCTCAGCGAATTGAAATTGCTGTTGACCAAATATTTGACCAGTACGGGAGCAGCGCCTGTCGAAACGAAAAATCCGACTGTCAACTCGATCTTGCAATACGTAGCATTGAATTTCCGCAGAGACATTTCGCTGCAAGACCTATCGGAGCAATTTTTCATGAATCCGAGCTATATAAGCCAACTGTTCAAGAAAGAGGTGGGCGAAACGTTAACCACTCATATGGCCAAGCTGAGAATCGCTTATGCTTGCGAGCTGCTGGATAGCGAAGCTGGATCGATTCAAGACATTGCCGAGAAGATTGGCTATCATGATTATTTTTATTTCACGCGCATATTCAAGAAAATGACGGGCAAAACACCAACGCAGTACCGTGAGAAGCATTCATGATGGGTGAGATGGACGATTTTTATAATCGGTATGGATGATTTCAAGAAAACTTTCGATGAAGGTTTTCTTTTTTTATGTCGTAGGTTGAAATTGCAGATGGAACGAATGGAATGCGTCCATGTACGCATCTTCCTTGTCAGGCGATAATAAAGCAAGAAAGTGACAACGCTTACAAGGAGGTTAGACTAACATGAATACATTAGGGAAGGAAATGTACAAGCATCGCTTCTTGTATATTTTGCTCCTTCCTACGTTGCTCTTTTATGTGTTGTTTCAGTACGTTCCGATGTATGGCGTGCTGCTCGCATTCAAGGAGTATCACATCAGGGAAGGGATAATGAGCAGTCCGTGGGTAGGATTGGCGAACTTTCGGGAGCTCGTAAACCAAAGCGATTTCTGGCAAGCGTTTACGAATACGATCATCATCAGCTGCGGCCGAATCCTATTCGAATTTCCTACGGCCATTATATTGGCGCTGCTGATCAATGAGGTAACGAAGGAGAGGTTCAAAAAGTTTTACCAGACCGTGTATACATTCCCGCATTTCATTTCGTGGGTTATCATAAGCGGCATCATGTTCAATTTTTTAAGCGAATCCGGGGTATTGAACCAAATTATCGCGTCATTCGGCTTCGATAAGCAGACGTTTATGACCGATCCGGGATTGTTCCGGCCCATTCTATTCTTATCCAGCATGTGGAAGGAAATTGGCTGGAGCGCGATCATTTATTTGGCCGCAATCGCTGGCATTAATCCGGAGCTGTACGAAGCGGCTCGGATTGACGGCGCCAATCGCTTTCAGCAGTTGATGGCGGTGACGTGGCCGTCGATCAGGGGGACAGCCGCAATACTGTTGATTCTAGCCGTAGGCAATGCGATGAACGGAGGGTTTGAGCAGGTGTTCAACCTCTACAATCCAGGCGTGTATGAAACGGGCGATATTATTGATACGTATCTGTATCGCTCCGCCTTTGGCGACGGGTTAAGCTTTGGCGTTACGACCGCTGTCGGCTTGTTTAAAGCGGTTCTGAACTTTGTCTTGCTGTACTCCGCCAACTTTATGGTGAAGCGGCTAGGCGGGGAGGGATTGGTATAATGGCGGCGCATAGCGTAAAACGACGCAAAAAGATTAGCATGCCGGATGTGATCATCCATACGATCTTGATCCTGCTTACGATTTGTACCATCTTTCCTTTCTATAATGTGGTGCTGATGTCCTTTAGTGACTCCGTGGCCATATCGAAGCAGATCGTCTATTTGATTCCGACGGCATTTGATTTCTCGGCATACAGCTATATATTTCATGAGCCGCGCTTTCTGAATGCGTTCCTTGTGACCATATTTGTTACGGTTGTAGGGACTCTCGTCAATATGCTGGTCACGCTGACCGGCGCGTACGTGCTGTCCAAAAGTGGATTTCCCGGCCGGAAAGCGGTTATGTCGGGCATCTTATTCACGATGTTTTTCAATGGCGGGCTCATTCCGTTCTATCTGACCATGAAGAGCTATGGCTTGATTAACAATCTATTCGTTATGATTCTTCCAGTCGCTGTAAATACTTTCTATATGATGATTTGCATCGCTTTTTTCCGAACGTTGCCGGCTGCGCTGGAGGAATCGGCGAAGATCGATGGCGCGAATGAGATTCAAATTTTGTACAAGGTCATATTGCCGATATCGAAGCCGATGATTGCGACTATCGCTTTATTCTACGCGGTGGACCGCTGGAATGAATGGTGGTTCGGCGTATTGTTTATGACGGACGTCAATTTGCTGCCGCTTCAGGCGCTGCTCAGAGAGCTGTTGACCAACTATCAACAGCTGCTTACGAGCATCAGTGTAAGCTCTGTCGTCTCGTCGAACTCGGCTTTGCAGCCGGAAATGCTCAAAATGGCGGTGCTGGTCGTTAGCGCTTTGCCGATTGTGTGCTTGTATCCCTTCCTGCAAAAATATTTCACGAAGGGCGTTATGATCGGCTCGATCAAAGGGTAGTAGAAGCTTCGCGCTTTTATTATATAATTGTACAGGGGGAACGAGAAAATGAAGAAAACAAGCAAAGCTGCCTCATTCACGTTATTGACCGCATTATTCATCTCTGTTTTATCTGGCTGCGGATCGGCAAATAATGTGCCTGAAGCCAGCAATAACGCTCAAGCGCCAACCAATGCGGAGTCTGATAACCCGTATAAGGACCATATGGATATTTCCGTATCCTGGTGGGGAATTGGCGTCGGCTTTCAGCAGAAGGATGACATTTTGCAGCATGTGGAGAATACCTTCAATGTCACCTTCAAGCCGATGGATATCGGCTGGGACAACTACAAGCAGAAAGCGCAGGTATGGGCGGCTGCTGGCCAGCTGCCGGATATTATTACGAACAGCATTACCAACGACAGTCCTGCCACTTATAATGAATGGGTAAATCAAGACCTAATTCATGCGATTCCCGATGATTTGAGTGCGTATCCGCATTTGGAACAGGTGACTAAAGCCAAAGGCGTTGATGGCATACGCCGGGACGGCAAGCTGTATGCGATTCCTCGGATGACATTCCCGCTGGAGCAAGCGGAAGCGGTATGGGCTGTTGACCGTGCGATCTTTGTCCGGAAAGACTGGATGGAGAAGCTTGGTATCGAGGATCCGAAAAGCTTTGAAGAATTTAATGCGATGCTGAAAGCGTTTGTCGAGAAGGACCCGGACGGCAATAACAAAAATGATACGACGGGCATCGTGATGAACACACTTGGTTATTTCAAATCGGTATTCGTTCCTACCTTCCCGCAAATGGGGAATTCGGGATGGGTGGAGGAGGATGGCAAGTGGATTCCATTCTATGCTTCGCAGAAGATGGATGAAGTGGTCGTTCAAGCTCGCCAAATGTACAAGGATCACACGCTGGACCCTGATTTTGCAGTAGCGAAAGCGGGAGAGGGCAATCAGAAGTTTTACCAGAACAAAGCGGGTGCGTTTGCGTTCAAAACGGATGGCATTCTAGGCGCTACAGGCATCAAGTCGGAATGGGAGAAAAACAATCCGGGGCTTAACTTTTTTGACCATGTGAAAATTTTGCATCTGTGGCCTGGCGCAGACGGCACAGTCTATCGCCAAGTGAACAGCCCGTGGTGGTCGGAGACGATGATTAACGTGGATGTGGATGATGAGAAGCTTGACCGCATTCTACGCATCTATGACTGGCTGTTGTCTGCAGAAGGCAAAGAGCTTTTCGACTATGGCATAGAAGGCAAGGACTACACCAAGGATGGCGACAAATATGTCATTACACGGGCGAAGGAAGAAAACGGCCAATTTATCGATTTGAAAAAAGCGTATCCGTCGATGGATATCATCTCACAAATGGCTGCTTGGAGAAATGCGAGCGCCATTGAAGACAGCGAGTCCAACCGAGCGGCGCATGGAGACGAAGCGATTCAGTTCATCCAAGATGAAATAAAATGGCAAATGGATAACGCCAAGCCGATGCCAACCGCTTTCGAATTTTTCACGATGACCACGCCTGCGAAAGACAAGCTGTCGGCAATCAACTTTGACGATGATTTCACGAAGATGATACTAAGCAAGGATGATCCGATCCAAATCTGGAGAGATATCGTCAAGGGCTATGACAGCAAAGGCCTGCAGCAAGCAATCACGGAAGTGACGGCGGAAATGGCCAAACAAAAATAAATGATATAACAAAGGGAATGTTCTGTCCTAAGCGGCAGGGCATTTCCTTCGTTCATGAGGCATGAGGAGGTTAATTGGGATGACGAAAGAGCAGTTCGCAAATGGAGGACGGCAGACGGTTTTACAGCTTGCCGATTTCGGAGGCATGCCGGACTCGGGCGAGGATGCGATGTCCGCCATGCAGCTTGCCATCGAAGCCGCTTCTAGGGTAGTTGGTCCCGTCGTGTTGGAGTGCGCACCAGGCAGATATGATTTCTTCGCGAGTGGCGCGACGAGAAAGCCCTATTATATTTCAAATACAACGAGTGAAGCGGAAAATCCGGACGTTACGAAAACGATAGGCGTTTTTTTGAAGGGTATGCGCGAGTTTACGTTAGAGGGAAATGGTTCATTGTTTGTCTTTCATGGCAAGCAAACGATGTTTCTTGTTGATGAATGCGAGCATATCGTGTTTCAAAATATCAACGTCGACTATGAGCAGCCAACCGTCGTGGAAATGACCGTGTTAGAGACGGGAGCGCGCCATCTTATCCTTGAGGTTCATCCCGCTTTCCGATACGAGATCGAAGAGGGGAAGCTGACATGGGTAGCGGATAATTGGCGTTTTCTGGCAGGCCCGATGCAGGAGCTGGACCTCGAGGAAAACCGTACATGGCGAACGGATAATATTTTCGAGCATGCGGTCAAAGTCGAAGAAATATACAGAGGGAAGCTGAAGGTGCATGTGAATGATCGCCCCGTTCAGTCGAATGGGAACGTTTTGCAGGTACGCGACGGCATTCGTGACCAGGTCGGCGCGTTCATTAATAGAAGCAGCGGCATTCGATTCACGAACGTGGGCATGCATTTCATGCATGGCCTCGGGATTGTTTGCCAGTTCAGCGAAAATATGACGTTCGATCGCATGGATATGCGGCCGAGGAAGGAAACGGGCCGCACGGTGAGTGCTTTTGCTGATTTTATCCATTTCTCTGGCTGCCGAGGGCTCATTCAGGTGAACGATAGTAAATTCAGCGGGGGACATGACGATCCGATCAACGTTCATGGTACGCATCTTCGCATAGTTGGGCAGCCGGCGAAGAATCAACTGAAGGTGAGGTTTATGCATCATCAAACCTACGGCTTTGAAGCTTTTTTTGCCGGGGATGAGGTCGAATTGGTTAGAAGCAAGTCATTGCATGCTTATCATAGCAACAAAGTAACCAGCGCCGTACTGTTGAATCCGCGGGAAATGCTGCTTACGCTGGAGCGAGCCGTGCCCGAGGCTATCGAGCCGGAGGATGTCGTTGAGAACGTGACATGGACACCTGAAGTGAGCATTATCGGCAATGCATTTGAAAGAGTGCCGACACGCGGCATATTGGCTACGACGAGACGCAAAGTTGTGATTGCCCGCAACCGATTTGAGAAAATGACGATGAGCGCCGTTTTTATAGCAGATGACGCGGAAAGTTGGTATGAATCAGGCCGCGTTCAGCAGGTCTCCATTCAAGATAATCACTTTATTGCTTGCGGAAACGAGCAGCATCCCGTTGTGTTCATTGCTCCTGAAAATACGCTGATAAGTGCGGAGCAGCCTGTTCATAGCAATATTCAAATCGAAAATAATAGATTCGAAACGACTAGCGTGTTAGTTCTTTCGGCGAAAAGCACGCGTAATATTGGATTTTTAAACAATGAAATTATCGTGAAGGGCGACCAGAGTGAATGTAACGTCCTTGACGATGTTATGCGCTTTGAAGCATGCACAGCTATTGTGCTCGAAGGCAATTCCTTAATTCGGGAAGTCTGACTAAATGATGAACAAAAATGCGGAAATAGCATGTGTCTAGGAGATTTCCCTTGCTAGATTAAGCGCTTCACTTCATAATAGGATTCAAACATGATTATGCGATAAATTAAGAGAGGTGCTAGCATGAAGCTGCAATACAAGAAACCGGCTTCCGCATGGACGGAAGCGCTTCCTATCGGCAATGGGCGTTTAGGGGCAATGATTTTTGGCGGTGTGGAGAAAGAGCGAATTGGACTAAATGAGGATACGTTATGGTCGGGCTACCCGAAAGATTGGAACCATGCGGAAGCCAAAGAAGCGCTGCCGCGCGTGCGCAAGCTGATCAAGGAAGGACGGTATGCGGAAGCGGATCTGGAAACCAAGCAAATGATGGGGCCTTATACGCAGTCTTACCTGCCGTTCGGCGATATGCACATAGCGTTCGAGCACGGCAATAAATATGAAAACTATCAACGGACGCTGGATTTGGAAAACGGCTTGTCTACCGTCGAATACGAGATTGGCGGAATTGCCTATAAAAGGGAATTGTTCGCTTCATATCCGGATCAGCTTATTTTGTTGAAGCTTGAGGCTAGCGAGCCAGGCGTTCTAAATGTTCATGTGAGATTGGACAGTCCGCTCCGTTACCGTACGGAAGCCGATGGGCAGCGCTACCTCCTGAAAGGAAATGCGCCTGAGCACGTCGCTCCCAGCTATTTCAAGGATAACAACCCTATCGTATACGGCTCCGGCGATGAATCGGAAGCTATGCGTTTCGAGGGCGTGCTCGCCGCCACGTCGAAGGACGGAGTCGTTATAACGGATGGAGACGGGCTACATGTATATGGTGGCACCGAGGTGGTTATCTATTTCAGCGGAGCTACCAGCTTTAATGGATACGACCGGCTTCCGGGAAGCCAAGGCAAGGATGCGTCAGCCGCAGCAGCCTCTGCGCTCGATAATGGGTTTAAGAAATCATATGCGGAGCTGAAAGCATCGCATCTTTCCGATTATCATTTTTTGTTCAATCGGGTCGAGTTTCGAATCGGTGATGCTTTGGCGCCGATAGATATGCCGACAGACCAACGGATTAGGGAGTATGGCGCGAAGGATCCGGGCTTAATTGAGCTGCTTTTTCATTATGGTCGTTATTTGATGATATCGAGCTCGCGCGGAGGAACGAAGCCCGCAAATCTGCAGGGGATTTGGAATGAATCGACAAGGCCGCCATGGAGCAGCAATTGGACGTTGAATATTAATGCGGAAATGAATTATTGGCCGGCGGAAACCTGCAATTTGGCCGAATGCCATCAGCCGCTGCTTGCTTTTATCGAGGAGCTTTCGGTGAACGGTGCCGTTACGGCTCGCACGAATTATGGCGCAAGGGGCTGGACGGCGCATCATAATGCGGATATATGGGCGCAAACCGCGCCGGTTGGCAACTATGGGGACGGAGATCCTGTATGGGCCTATTGGCCAATGGGCGGCATATGGCTTGCTCAGCATTTATGGGAGCATTTTTCGTTCGGCAGGGACGAAGAGTACTTGCGCGGCCATGCCTATCCGATTATGAAAGAAGCGGCATTATTTTGCCTCGATTGGCTGGTTGATGACGGGCATGGACGTTTGATTACTTCACCTTCCACCTCGCCGGAGCATAAGTTTAGAATCGGAGATGAGCTGTTCGGAGTAAGTGAAGCAGCCACGATGGATTTGTCGTTAATTTGGGATTTGTTTACGAACTGCATTGAAGCCTCGGAGAGCTTAGTAACGGACGAGGCGTTCAGAGCGGAGCTGAAGGCTGCGAGAGCAAGCTTGCTTCCGCTGCAAATCGGCAGCTATGGCCAGCTGCAGGAGTGGTCGCAGGACTTTGCGGATGAGGACAAGCATCATCGCCATGTCTCGCATTTGTTCGGTATTTATCCCGGCAGGCAGCTTACGCAAGATGGAACGCCAGAGCTGTATGAAGCAGCCAAACAATCGCTGCTCCGCCGCGGCGACGATGGGACGGGCTGGAGCTTAGGCTGGAAAGTAGGATTGTGGGCAAGGTTCCGTGACGGGGACCATGCTTTGCGCCTGCTGGATCAGTCGCTGCGGCTTGTGAAGGAGAACGAGGCGGAGCTCTATGATCATGGCGGCGTGTACGGCAATTTATTCGGTGCGCATCCTCCTTTCCAGATTGACGGGAATTTCGCTGCGACAGCGGGCATTGCCGAGATGCTTCTGCAATCCCATCAGTCCTACTTGGAACTGCTTCCGGCGCTTCCGGCTGCTTGGCAATCGGGCGAGATCAAGGGCTTGCGAGCGCGCGGCGGATTCGAAGTGAGCATTCGCTGGGAGAATGGATGCTTAGCGGAAGCTGAGCTCTTATCGCTGAGCGGCGAGGATTGCTCATTATTGGCGGAGGCATCATGGTCAATTGAATCGTCAGACGGAGCTGTCATTAACGGCAGCCGTTCCGAAGAGACGGTTATTCGATTCCGTAC
Source organism: Paenibacillus sp. 2TAB23 (assembly GCF_052115165.1). Classification (NCBI taxonomy): domain Bacteria; kingdom Bacillati; phylum Bacillota; class Bacilli; order Caryophanales; family Paenibacillaceae; genus Paenibacillus; species Paenibacillus sp. 2TAB23. The sequence goes on along the minus strand of NZ_JBFRGD010000011.1, from coordinate 70,367 downwards.
AAAGTCTGGTCAAGCCTTCCGGATCATCACAAATTGAGATGGAATATAGAAAATAGAAATTGAATGTAGAAATAGATTATGGAAATGGAATATAGAAATAGATTATAGAAATTGAATGCAGAAATAGATTATAGATTATAGATTATAGATTATAGATTACAGAAATAGAAAGCCATGATTAAGGTCCTAATAGACCAACAATCATGGCTTTCTTTGTGTGCTGCAAATCTTGGATTAGGATTTTGAAGTGTTGGACAATAATTTATGGAATCAAAGCAACGGAATGTTTGAATGTTTAATATCATCTTTTCGACCATTCATGTGAGAAAGGATAAAGAGAACAATTACCGGAATAATGCTTCCATTTGTGAAAATTATAATCATCATGTTAAAAAACATGACACAAACCATCGGTTTTTGTGCAAATTACGAAAATAGTTCATGCTTTTTTGTGAAAAATACAAAGACATCGTTATTTGTTTGTAATATAATATGACACAAGAAGAAAACGAAAGAAATTAGGTTAGGTTATGTGACATAAATATTTTGCTAGGTCATATGCCGATAAGCTTTGAAGGGAGAATGGAGCATGCAAATTAAAGCAACGCCTTACAGCTGGCCTTATGATGGGGCAATTGATCCTTCGAAAACCGCATTAGTCATTATTGATATGCAGATCGATTTTTGCGGTAAAGGCGGGTATGTGGAGCAGATGGGGTATGACTTATCATTGACGGCGAAACCGATCAAGCCCATTCGGGAGCTGCTGCAGCGCGTTCGGGAAATTGAAGGCTTCCATGTCATTCATACGAGAGAGGGACATAAGCCTGATTTATCCGATTTGCCTGCGAACAAACGGTGGCGCAGCAAACAGATCGGCGCAGAAATAGGTTCGCTTGGACCAGCGGGACGTATTTTGGTCAGAGGCGAGCCAGGATGGCAGATCATAGAGGAGCTTGCTCCGATCGAAGGCGAATCGATTATAGATAAACCGGGCAAGGGCAGCTTTTATGCAACTGATTTGGATTTGATTCTTAAAAACAAAGGGATTACCCACCTAATCTTGACCGGCATCACAACGGATGTTTGTGTGCATACGACGATGCGCGAAGCGAATGACCGAGGATATGAGTGTTTGATTCTTGAGGATTGCACGGGAGCTACGGACCCGGAGAATCATCATGCAGCGCTTAATATGGTGAAAATGCAGGGCGGTGTGTTCGGAAGCGTAAGCAGCTCGACGGAAGTATTAAAAGGACTTATCCATTACTAAATAGGCAACTGAAATAGAAATGAAATAGATATAGAAATGAAATAGATATAGAAATGAAATAGAAATAGACAAACCAACAACATTGGAGGAAACCATATGTGGAAATTATCTAGAAAGTCGTTAATGATCGTGATGTCGGCGTTTTTACTCGTGCTATCCGCTTGCGGATCCAATAATCAACCGAGCTCGAATGCTGCGGGTGGAGAAACAGGGGAATTGAAAAAAGTCGTTTTGCGTTTGAAATGGATTCACCAAGCACAGTTTGCCGGGTTCTACACGGCGGTTGAGAAAGGCTTCTACAAAGAAGCAGGCTTGGATGTCGAAATTAGACCAGGCGGCGCAGATTTCCCATCTGTCCAAATGATCGCGTCAGGCACGGAGCATTTCGGGGTAACAGGCGCGGATCAAGTCTTGATGGCGAGAGAAAAAGGAGTTCCGGTGAAGGCACTTTCAACCATTTATAGAAAAACGCCTTTCGTATTGTTCAGTCTGAAGGATTCCGGCATTACGAAGATGGAGGATCTAGTCGGCCAAAAGATCGGCGTCAAGCTTGGCGGGAATGAAGAGCTTACTTACCGCGCTATGGTGAAAAATGCAGGCATAGATGGATCGAAGGTGGAAGAGATGCCTGCAAAATATGACCTGAGCCCGCTGCTCAGCGGTCAAGTAAAGGCTTGGCCAGGTTATGTAATTAATGAGGTGCTTGCTGTACAGGAGCTGGGCAATGAAGTCAACATTATAGAGCCTAGTGATTATGATATTAATTTTTATGCGGATACCTTGTTCACAACAGAGGCTATTATCAAACGCGATCCGGAAATGGTGAAAAGCTTCGTTCAAGCTTCCATGAAAGGATGGAGCTATGCGATTGAGAACCCGGATGAAGCGGCGGAATTTGGCCTGAAATATGGAGATAAACTGACGCTTGACCACGAGGTCAGCATGATGAACGCGAGCATTCCGTTGCTTGAGCCTGAGAATCTGCCTCTGGGCAAGATGCAAAGCGATGCTTGGGAAGTTTTGCAAAAGAATTTAATCGATCTCGGTTTCTTGAAAAAAGAACAGAACCTTGACGACGTATTTACAAACGAATTCATTGAATAGGGTGTGATTGTATGCTAACAACGGCCAGTGATTTGGGGAAAGATTCTTCAAGGCTGCAGAAACAACCTACGACCATTTCTTCCAAGAGCGAAATCGCGGTTACTTTAAAAAATTGCTCCCTTTCGTTTGGCGATGTACAGGTGCTAAATAACGTCTCGCTTGATATTTACAAAAACGAGTTTGTCTCGATCCTGGGGCCGAGCGGCTGCGGCAAATCTACATTGCTCCGCCTGATGCTAGATTTGCTTCAGCCGAATGCCGGAGGGGAGATCGTCTATCCGTCGAAGGACCTAACGCTTGGCATGGTATTCCAAAAGCCGGTTTTGATGCCGTGGCTGACCGCGATCCAAAATATTGCGCTGCCACTTACAATCGGGGAGAAGAAATTTACGAAGAAGGAAGCGAAAGAAAAGGCGGAGGGTGCGCTTCGCTTAGTGGGACTGCAGGATTTCGTGAATCATTTCCCGCATCAGCTAAGCGGGGGCATGCAGCAAAGAATCGCGATCGCACGGGCGCTTGCTGCTGATCCAACCGTATTGCTCATGGATGAGCCGTTTGGAGCATTGGATGAATTCACGAGAGAGAAGCTTAACTTCGAGCTGCTGCGTTTATGGGAAAGTCCAGAAACGAGCCTAAGCACGGTTGTTATGGTAACCCACTCGATTCAGGAGTCTGTGCTGATGTCTAACCGCGTCATTATGATGTCGCCAAGGCCAGCTGGCGTGGAGGATATTATCCCAGTTCCGCTGCCGTCGCCAAGAGAAGTGGGCATGGAGGAGCTTCCGGCATTCCATCAGACGGTTAAGGAATTAAGAAAGCGGGTCAAACATCTATGAGTACGAAAATAAAAGACGCCATGTATCCTATCGCATTCGCCATTGGTTTTCTAGTGATATGGGAGCTTGCGGTGCGACTGTTCGATATACCGATCTACTTGCTGCCCTCACCTACCGATATCGCAGCCGTCATAGACAACTCGCTGTGGTCGCATATGTTCGTCACGCTGATGGAAGCTTTGACAGGTTTTGTGCTTGCTAACATTCTTGGATTAATTACCGCCGTCATTTTTGTACATTCCAAGCCGATTGAGAAGGGCATCTTCCCACTTGCGATAGCGCTCAAAACAACGCCGCTTGTCGCGCTTGCTCCGCTCCTAGTCGTATGGATGGGAACGGGCTACTCCTCCAAGGTTGTAGCCTCGATGCTCATCTGCTTCTTCCCGATTCTCGTCAACAGCGTGAAGGGCTTGAAAGCCATCGAGCATGAAGCGTGGGAATTGTTCTCGACCTATAAAGGGACCAAAGCAGAGATATTCTGGAAGCTGCGCCTGCCGACGAGCTTGCCTTACGTGTTCTCCGCGCTGAAGATATCAACGTCGCTTGCGATCGTTGGCGCCATTGTTGGCGAATTCGTCGGTGCGAGCAAGGGACTCGGCTATGTCGTATTGGTGTCATCGTATCATATGGATACGCCAGTCATGTTCTCAGCCATTATTGCTTCAGCATTATGCGGCTTGGTCCTCTTCTGGGCAATCAGCCTACTAGAGAAGAAAGTTATTTTCTGGCAAAGGACGGATGACTTATGATGAAATGCACGGTGAATCGCGTTCCTAGCCGCTCTCCGAACGATGTAACGGCACTTGATAAATGTATCAAAGAAGGCTTGATTGAACCGCAGGATGTAGTTGCCGTTTTAGGCAAAACCGAGGGCAACGGCTGCGTGAACGATTTTACCCGCGGTTATGCTGTGCTCGCGTTAAAAAGCTTTTTTGCCGAATATCGAACTGAAAAAACTTCCTCGATATCGTATGTCATGTCGGGCGGAACCGAAGGCATATTGAGTCCTCACTTTACGGTAATCAGCCGCAAGGGAACCTATAGTCAGGCTGCGGTGAAACAGGATCGCAAATCGCTGGCGATCGGTGTAGCAAAAACAGCAGATTTTCTACCGGAAGAGATTGGCCGGCTTGCTCAAGTGGACGAGGTCGCTGCTGCCGTCAGACGCGCGATTGCGGAAGCTGGTATCGAATCTGCGTCGGATGTACATTTTGTGCAAATCAAATGCCCGCTGCTAACGGCTGACCAGGTTCATGATGCGCATAACAGAGCCACTAGCACAGTAACGGAAGATACGTACAAGTCGATGGGCTATTCGCGTGGCGCATCGGCGCTCGGTGCGGCGATTGCTCTTGGAGAGGTTGACCGCGAGAGGCTTACGGACGAGGATGTTTGCAGCTCGTGGCAGCTGTTCAGCCGCGTAGCTTCTACCTCCGCGGGCAGCGAGCTCTCGTATTGCGAGGTTATCGTATTCGGCAACTCCGCATATGCGGAAGGCCCTTATTTCATCGCTCATGATGTGATGAAGGATGCTATCGATGCACCATCGCTCAAACGCTTGCTTGACGAGCATAAGGATGCGGAAATGGTGCAGGTGCTGGCGAAGGCAGAGGCTGAACCAACGGGCTACATCCGAGGCCATCGCCATACGATGCTGGATGATTCGGATATTAACCATACGAGACATGCCCGCGCAGTTGTCGGCGGTGTACTCGCTTCGGTTTGCGGCGATCCCATGATTTACGTATCCGGCGGCGCAGAGCATCAGGGTCCGCCGGGAGGCGGGCCGGTAGCCGTCGTTTTTAAACGCAGAGAATAAACGCAAGTAACCAATCACATCGCGAATATTGGAGGAATATCATTATGATCACAGCAAAGAAAACAGAGGTAGTCATTGGAGAGCAAATGCAATGGGGGCTTATGCCGGACCATATTGAGCTATATCACCGCGAGATTGTATCAGCGGCGCAGGCCGATCAAATGGGGTTCCGCACGAGCTCCGTTCTATGGGAGAAAATTGGCGTTGGCGGACAGGTGCTGCCGCATTTTCATGACGTAGCGGAAATTATTTATATTACGGTAGGCAAAGTAAAGCTGCTGTGCAATGGAGAATGGCAAAGCTACAAGGCTGGCGACACGTTCCATGTGCCGGCAGGCGTTGTACACTCCGTAGCGAATGACGATGATCAGCCCACGGAGCAGATCAGCATTTTTTTACCGGTAGGAGAAGATACCCCGGTCAACTCGTTTTTTAATACGACGCTTGTGGAAGATGTATATTCCACGCAGCTGAAATAACAGGCGGAATATACGATGGCAGATAACAAGAAGGCAGGCTTCACGTGCAGCGACGTATTGCTGATCCCCGACTTTAAGGAAGCTGTCGTCTTGGCAGGCGCTAATGGCATGCAGCGAATCATTAACCGCGTGAACGTGATGGAAGTGCCGGATGTTATCGATTGGGTGCGGCCCGGGGAGTTCCTCATAACGAGCGGCTTTCCGTTCCGCGACCAGCCGGATGCCATTTCGGATATGATTCCGCAGTTAGTGGAGAAGGGTGTATCAGCCCTTGGAATTAAGACCAAACGATTTATCGATAAAATTCCAGCCCGTGCATTGGAACTGGCGGATCAACTTGACTTCCCGATCCTCGAGCTGCCATCGTCGACCGTATTCTCGGATGTTGTACGGGATATTATGGAGCGCGTACTGGTTCAGGAGGCAAGGGAATTGTCGCTGCTGCAAAGCCGCTTCCAGAAGCTTTCGCAGCAGCTATTGTACGGAAAAGGGCTGGAAGAATTTTTGCAAACGCTGGATGGCATATTGAACAACCCGATTATTTTGCTCGATGATTCCAATCATTTGTTTCTTTCACCTCAGGCGGAGCAGCTTGAAGAGGCTGACAATGCGAGGCTCTGGGCCAGCTTGCGCGAGGAAAGCAATCTTGGCGTCAGCTTCGTTACGCTTGGCGAGCGCCGCATCCGCGTCTACGTATCGGCTGTCAATGACAAGCAGTATGAGAAATGTCTGCTTATTCTGCTGGAATGGAATCAGGAGCACTCCGTAGTCGATCGGCTGACGATCGACCGCGTTGGCGTTCTGGTAGGATTAGAGATGATCAATGCCAATGCCAGGCGGGAAGTCGAGCTGAAATACGTGGATCAATTTTTGCAGGACTGGATTACGGGCAGGATCGTGACCATGGAGGATTTGAAGCTGAGAGCGGAGGCGTGTGGCTGCCCTCTGGAAGAGGATCGGCCGCGTTATGTTGCGCTGGTGCGCTTTCTGAATGCCAAACCAAGCATCAAGCATATGCAGCAGGCGATTAAACGGCTTAGGACCAAATCCATATGCGAAGACCTTCAAGCAACGATACTCGAGGGCGAGTTGATCATTCTATTTCCAGAGGCGAAGCAGGGGATGCGGAATTTGGCGATTGAGGCGATTTCGGCGGATCTGAAGGCGGTCTTCCCTTCAGAGAGCTATTCGCTTTGTATCGGGAATCGGACCAAAAGCGCTGACAGAGTGTATGAAAGCTATAACGATGCCAAAAAAATTTATCATATCAGCTCGATATGTGATTACCGTGAGCCTTATGTGGACTATATGAAGCTTGGTGTATTTCAATTGCTATATCATCTTCCGGATACGGAGGAGGTCAAAGACTACCGTAATCAATTCATCATGCCGCTGCTTGCCTATGATGCGAAGCATAACTCGCAGTTGTTTGAGACGCTGAAGGTTTATTTCAAGCATAATCGGAATGTGAAAAAGACGTCGGCGGAGCTGTTTACCCATTACAATACGGTATCCTACCGGGTGGAGCGGGTATGCGAATTGCTTGGCATTAGCTTGGATAATGGCGATGACATTTTGCAGCTGCATTTGGCTGTTAAACTGAACGAGATGAGACCGGCATAGTGTAAAACGGGATTGAAGGAGGGAACCGGATGAGCAGGCTGAATATACCGCGTGAGCTTACTATAGATTGGCTGCGCGTGCATTATGCGAGCGGGAATCTTACACCGGAGCAAGTAATAGAAGAAGTTATCCGTCGTGCCCGTGAGGACGAAGGGATGAATATTTGGATTGCGCCGCCTGAGAGGGCGACGATTCAACCATACTTGGAGAGGCTGGGGACGATGGACCGCTCCTTGCCTCTGTGGGGCGTGCCATTCGCAATTAAGGACAACATTGATTTGGCCGGCATGCCTACGACGGCAGGCTGCTCCGAATTTGCCTATTTGCCTGAGAGGCATGCGGCAGTCGTGGAACGATTGATAGCTGCAGGAGCGATTCCTGTCGGCAAAACAAATCTGGATCAATTTGCTACTGGGCTTGTTGGCACTAGAAGCCCTTATGGCGAGACGCATAACGCGCTGCAAGGCGATTGGATTAGCGGAGGCTCCAGTTCAGGCTCTGCCGTTGCGGTTGCGCGTGGGCATGCCGCGTTTGCACTGGGCACCGATACCGCGGGATCGGGAAGAGTACCGGCGGCGTTAAACCGTTTGGTCGGCTATAAGCCAAGTCTTGGAGCATGGCCGACTAAAGGTATCGTTCCGGCCTGTGCGAGCCTGGATTGTGTCACTGTATTTGCCCATACGTTGCAGGATGCGAAAGCCGTCGATCAGCAAGCTCGCGGGTTCGACCAAACAGATCCTTGGTCGAAGAGCGTCCCGCGCTGGCAGGCAAAGCTACCGGATAAGCTTTTCCTGCCGAGCAAGCCGCTGGATTTCTATGGTCCGCTAGCTGAGGCTTATCGCAAGGCATGGGACGATGCAGTGGAGAAAATTAGAACGCTGCCTATAGCCATTGAATATATCGATTATGAGTTGTTCGCGCAGGCTGCTGCTATTCTGTACGAGGGTCCTTGGGTTGCTGAACGATGGGCTAGCATTGGCGGATTTGTAGAATCGCGGCCGGGTATTACTTTTCCCGTAACGGAGCAGGTGCTGCGCTCGGGGGCACCCGGAGCGCATGACGCGGCCTCCGTGTTTAAGGCGATGCATCAGCTGCAGGAGCTGCGTATGAGAAGCAATGAGCTTCTGCAGGGCGCTGTTCTTGTTATGCCGACTTGCGGAGGAACTTGGACGAGATCGCAGGTCGCAGCCGAACCTATTGCAGCTAATTCGGCTATGGGCCGTTACACGAACCATTGCAATCTGCTCGATTTATGTGCGGTTGCTGTACCGGCAGGCGATGCCGCGCCGGAAATGCCTTTTGGCATTACATTATTTGCGCTCTCCGCCAATGAGCATTTGATTGAAGCAGCTGCGGCTTCGTTTCTAGGGGCGCAATTATCGCTGCCTGCGGCAGAGATGGCTGAGAATATGTCAGTCGCCGTCTGCGGCTTGCATATGAGAGGTTATCCGCTGGAGAAACAGCTGCTGTCGTTTGGCAGCCGTTTCGTGCGAGAAGCGCATACAGCGGCCAAGTATCAACTGGTGAAACTCCCAACAGTGCCGGCTAAGCCGGGGCTGCTGAAGAAAAGCGATGGCGGACATGCCATCGAGGTTGAAGTGTGGGAAATGCCTGTTACATCCTTCGGGGCGTTTGCGTCTTTAATTCCTGCGCCGCTCGGGATCGGCAAGGTCGAGCTGGCGGATGGGACAGAGGTATCCGGCTTTATATGCGAGGGCTACGCGGAAGCGGGAGCTGAGGACATTTCCGCTTTTGGCGGGTGGAGACATTTGAAGTAGCAACAAGCATTCCTTATCAGAGATATCAGAGCGGTCCAATACCGTAAAAGGCAAATAAGAACCTATAACACCATGGAAAATGGTGCTGTAGGTTCTTTTTAAGCTGATATTTCATACTAGGCGGTTACTGTATTTACAAAAATGACTCTGGGACATTATCTTCCGTTATTAATCTGGCAGGAAGAACCATAGTGTGAGGCTTTACGCTCATTTTCGCAGGGCCATGCTTGAATAAGCAGGATTTTCCTCCGCTATTGTCGAAATTCGTAGAACAGAATTTTGGAATGGAGGAAAGCTAGCTTGAGACTTCGAAATCAATTATTGGGCGGAACCGCCATTATTGCTTTATTGTTTGGGGGACCCGACGCTGCCAATGCGTCCATTCAGGGCCTATCTGGAGGGAAAACGTCCAGCGCCAGTCCGCAACTACTCGCACAAGCTAAAGTTGTATCCAATAAAGCAACAGTAGCTAAAATAACGGACATAACTAATTTGCGAAAAGGGCCAGGCACTAACTACGAGATAGTAGCGAGGGCAGTTGCTGGTGATTCGTACCCGATTGTTGGATCGGAAGGGGATTGGTATCAGATCAAGCTTTCAAGCGGCAATAAGGCTTACGTTGCGAATTGGGTCGTGGATACGGATACCTCTACAAACAGCGGGAATTCTTCGAATACGGGGCAAAAGCCCGATAAGGAAGCGATCGTGAAAATAGTGGATACGACCAATTTACGTAAAGGACCCGGGCTTGATTATGAGGTTGTAACGAAGGCAAGAGCAGGCGAATCGTTCCCGATCATTAAGCTAACTGGGGACTGGTATCAAGTTTCATTGCCAAGCGGAGGCAGTGCATACGTTGCGAAATGGGTCGTTAACACAGGTGAAGTCAGTCAAAAGGATAACAAAGTATACATCTATCATACCCATAATCGTGAATCGTGGAAAAATGTATCAACCAGCACAAAAGGCACCTCTTATGATGATCCCAAAGTTAACATTACGCTCGTAGGCAAACAACTCGCGCAAAGCTTGGAGAAAAAAGGAATCGCTTCTCTGTTGGAAGAGACTGATTTTGCTGCCAAGCTGAATGAGCAGAAATTAAGCTATACGAAGGCTTATGCTGAATCACGCAAAGCAGTAGATCACGCGATTCAGTCCCATGCTTCCTTGACTTATTTCTTCGATATCCATCGTGACGCAGACGTGCCGCGCAGTAAAACGACGGTTACGATTAATGGCAAATCGTACGCACGCATCATGTTCGTTATTGGTGACGTGAATCCTACGTATAAAGAGAACAAGAAATTCGCAGATGCCTTGCATGCACTGCTGAACAAGAGATACCCCGGCATTTCGCGAGGCGTTCTGACCAAGAGCGCGCATCAAGGGAATGCCGAGTACAACCAATCTGTTTCCAACGGAAGCCTGCTGCTGGAATTCGGAGGCGTAAACAATACCCTGCAAGAAAACTTGCAGACGGCGGATGCTTTCGCAGATGTGTTCGCGGAATATTACAAATCGATCAAGTAAAAGTGAAGTTCATATGGATTAATGTAAAGGAAAAATAGAAAAAGTGAGGGAAGGTTTCCCTTGCTTTTTTTGTGTGCGCGAACAGCATTCGCAACATTTCATTAAGATTAGCGTCCTAATGTTTGAAAGGCTTTGGCTCGAATGTCCGAAAGAAAGGAAGACGATGATGAAAAGAAATATCACTTTGGTCTGCATGCTAATGGTATGTCTGACATGGATACTTCCAATGTCAGAAGCAAATGCAATGTCTTATCATTCTATCCGTATACCACATGATAAATTGACCAATGGACGGCTGCTTGTGCCTATTCGATTAATATCTGAATACATGGGCGGAAGTGTACAGTGGAATAAAAGGAATAACACGGTCATCATTAGCAAGAATACGAAGCAGATTGTACTGCAAATAAATTCAAAGTCAACTCAAGTAAACGGGGAGCCGATAGAGATGGATGTGCCAGCTAGCGTTAATCAAGGCGTTACGTATGTGCCCATCCGTTTTGTAGGCGAGTCGTTAGGGTTAACAATCGAATGGCTGCCGCACGACCGTTTGGCATTGTTGACTGATCATGAGCAGCAGAAGAGAATCGACATCATCGTGGAGCCTCCGCTTTCTTTGGAGAACGCTGTCGCGTTAATGAACAAGGCAGCGATGGCATATGACCTGTCAACGATTAAACAAAAGCAACAGTATTTAAGACCATATTTTACAGAAGGCATGATGCGAGAAGTTTTATTTACGGGTGGCTTAAAGCAATTTCCAGACAATCCTAAAATTCCTTTCCTTTCATTTGCTAGCGACAAAAAGCCAAGCTATCATTATGGAAATGAGAATATGATGTTTATTTCAAGAACCGTTAAGGTGGAGCAAGAAGGCGCATATGCTTACGAAAATGGAACGCTTGTTAAAACAGTAAACGGTTGGAAAATTGCAGTGGCAAGATATACGCTGGATTACCCGCATTAATCATTGGAGATGAAAAGGATAGAAATCTATTCGCGATAGAACCCGATCCATTATGATCGGGTTTTTATCTATTTCAGAGTAATCATTCCTAGCCGATTGTAAATGACGACATTAATGACTGACACGCTGAATATTTCATTGTACAGCTGTTGAAAATGCGATCGGAGTTGATGACGGGCTCATAGCTCTTGCTAAGTTACCATTGTAGACGTCTACGATTACTTTAAATTAAAAGATTTGCTTTGTAGTTAGCTTACTTTGAGTGAAATAACGTGCATTAAAGATTATCAACGTATTTAGAATAAAATATAATTTCTTAATAGTAAATAAGATTTAATTTTACAATGCATTGTTAGAATACTCCTTGAATAATAATTTTACTAACGGGAGAAGGAAGAAGAATGAAAGCAAGAATTTTACGTAAGATACTGGTAATCGCATCAATAATATCGTTACTAGGAGGAGGTTTACATACCGGTTTTGGTCAGAGCAATCATGTCTATGCTGTAGATGAGGCTACTCCACCCGTCATCGTTGAAGATTTTGAAGATGGAATCTCAGATGTGAAATTTAACCCTAAACGTATGTACGAGGCTACGCTGCATTTGGAAGATAACCAGAAGCGTGTAAGAAATGGACAATATTCGGCTAGAATTGATTACGATATGATTGGCATAGTAGATAACCCCTCTCAAATTGAAGTAGGGTATAAAACGGGGAATATTCCATTAACAGGCTACCCAACTAAAGTGGGCATGTGGGTTTATGGAAACAATGAAGGGCATTTGCTAACGACAAAGTTCAGAGATGCAGGTGGATCATCGTTCCAAGCAGAATTCTATGATGCTAATCAATTGGGTGTGGACTGGTCTGGTTGGAAATATATCGAGGCGAATGTCCCGCAAGGTAAATCAGGTCCGATCGTCCTTGAATTGTTTTTCCAACTGAAACAATCGAATATGAGTAAAAAAAATAAAGGTTCAATTTGGGTGGATGATATTACCTTTATCTATAATGCGGTTGATGAAGATAAAGAGGTTCCCATCATTAAGCCAATAGCCCCTGCCCCGAATGAAGTATTAAGCGCTCCGCTTGATGAATTAAAAGTTGAGCTGGACGATAATGGATCGGGTTTGGATTTGGACACATTATCTGTTTTATTGGATGGAACGAATATTTCGGATAACGTGCACTACTCTGAAGATACAAAGGTATTAACCTATCCCGGAGAATATGTGGATGGCGGTTATCATGAACTTGTTATTGAAGTGAAGGATAAAGCTGGCAACCCTGCAGGGAAAACATTTACATTCACTGTGAATGCAGGAGAACGTTTGTTTATGACTGCTGACAAAGAGGCTGTTAGTAATGAAATTTACGCTGTTCAAGTAGGTATTAAGGATTACTTGAATGCAGAACAGGCTGAGTTTGCATTAAATTATGATGCGAGTACTCTTCAAGTTGAAAGCATTACTAAGGCGACTGGAGTTGTTCTAGCCTCAGATGTTGATAATGAGCACGGTATTGTTCAGGTATCCCTTCATAACATAGTAGCAGCAGCCCATGAAGTCGTTACAGTTAACTTCAGAGTGAGCCCTCATGCTGCATTAGTGCGCGGTGAAAATTACAAATCCATCACAATGAGCAATACAAAGCTTACAGCTGGCGATGTTCAGACGAGCTCACCTATAGCCGCTCCTATTCATTATACAATTGCATTTCCGTATCAGCTGGAAATGACCGGAGTTGGTTTAGGCACGCCCTCTACATTTACAGTATTAGACCGTGATGGCAAACAGTATGAAGGTGCGGATCTTGTTTTCATTGGTTTATTAAAGCAAAGCTCGGTAGTTACGGTTAACACCGTAACGTCTAATGTATACGAGGATGACGATACTTCTTCTGATGTATTAATCGTTGCAAATGCTGGTGAACGTTATTATGCTTCAGCAGAAGCAGAAGATGGTCTATTCGAGATTATTCTCGCAGATGGTCAAACTACAGGCTATATATCTGAATCTGATGTTAGCAGTCAGCTATTAAACGGTAGCCTTGGTAAAACAAATGCAAAAGGACAATTAACGACAGACCTAACAACATTGGCACTTGGAACCTATCAGGTACAAGCTGTCAACGGCGATCAGAACAGTAAGGTTGTCAATTATGAAGTCGTTGAGCAGTATGGTACAGACCGTCCTCAATATGTTCAAACCTATGTGGCAGAAGATATGTCAACGCAGTTGAGTGCTGCTTGGCAAACCAAGCCAGACCAAACCCTTACTTTCCTTCAATATATTGAAGCTAGTGAATGGGGTACAGGCGAAGACCCAGATATCGATCATGTAAAGCAGCATCAAGCTGAGAGTGAACTTCAAGTGCTTAGTATGAAGGAAAATGGAACGAAGGGTGAAATCCGGTTTCATAATGCTTTAATAGAAGGCTTGAAAGCAAATACCACATACAAATATCGTGTAGGCTATGAGAGCAATTGGTCGGAGTGGTATGAATATTCTACTATTGATCAGAATAAATCAACGCCTACCTCATTCTTGTACATTACAGATTCTCATACGAATGAATCACATGGAATACAAATTTATCAAGAACTAATGACTAACGCATTGAAACAATATCCATCGACAGAGTTCATTATGCATGGTGGAGATATGGTTGACGTAGGCGGCGCGTTTGAAGAATGGCAAAAGTTCTGGCAAGCCTCTTCAGTCTATGCCACACAAATTCCAACAGCTCTAACATTGGGCAATCATGATGTGAAGAGTGAAGGAAAAGAAGTATTCACCAAAGGCGCGAATTTCCCAACGAACGGGCCAGAATCCCAACTGCAATACGCTTACTCATATGAGGTTGATGATACTCATTTTGTCGTATTGAACTCTGAAGGCACAGAGGAACAAATGATTGAGCAAGCCGCATGGTTGGAAGATGATTTGGATCGGAATGATAAAAAATGGACGATCGCTATGTTCCACCGTCCTGCTTATCATACAGAAAACGGTCGTGAATCCCTTGTTGAATATACACAAACGTATTTTGCACCGATATTAGAAGAAAAGAAAGTTGATTTAGTTCTAGTTGGCCATGATCATGTGTATGCACGTACCTATCCGATGCAGGATGGAAAGCCAAATAAAGCTACAAATGAAGGTACAGTATATCTTGATGGCGGTGCTGCAGGCTGGAAATTTTATGATGGTACGCAATATAATTATTTGAATTATATTTTTGATGAAGACGTGCCTGTATATTCCGCTATTGAAATTACTGAAGATGGGATTCATGTGGAAGCACGCACGAGTGCGGGGAATAAAATCGATGAATTTACTGTCGTGAAAACAACAGGAAATGAGACAACACCAACGCCGACAACACCAACGCCGACACCAACGCCAACAACGCCGATAGCGACACCGGCGACAACACCAACGCCGACAACGCCGACAACAACGCCGACAACGCCGACAACAACGCCGACAACGCCGACAACAACGCCGACAACGCCGACAGCGACACCGGCGCCGGCAACAACACCGACGCTTTCGAAGCCTGTTTTCAACGACAAGGTAGATGTGGACGTAGTTAAGGCAATTGTGGAAAAAGAAAAATCTGCTCCTGCCATAAGCTTTAAGGATGTTCCAGCGTCTTCATGGAGTGCTTCAGTAGTGGAACGCGCTGCTAAGATGGGGATTGTAAAGGGTTATAGTGATGGCTCTTACCATCCCAATGAACAGGTAACTCGCGCTGAGTTCGCTACAATGCTTGCAAAAGCGTTTGGTCTAAAGGGTTCAAGCAGTTCCACTTTCTCTGATGCAAATGAGCATTGGGCCTCGGAATCGATTGCAGCATTACAGGCTAATGGGATAATCACAGGTTATAGTGATGGTACTTTCCATCCTAATCAAGATATTTCCCGTGCTGAGATCGTTGCTATGCTTGCTCGGCTGACGAACTATGTTCCTAGCACATCCAACCTCTTCTCGGATGTAGTTACGAGCTGGGCTTCTGAACAAATCAACGCTTTCGCAAATGCAGGTATCGTAAGTGGCAAAGGCAACGGATCGTTCAAACCAAATGAATCTGCTTCCCGTGCTGAGTCAGTTGCGATGATTATTCGCTTGATGGATAAATTGCTTGAGCAATAATTGGGTTTAAAAAAGAAGTATAATAGGCGAGCAGTCAACTATAGCCCGAAAGTTAGACATTGAAAAGAAGAAGTTTATAGCTGATTTCGTAAATATTAAAAGAGGGTATCCCTGAAGCATATGGCTTTAAGGATACCCTTTTAATTAACTATTCCATCAGAACCCCGTTAACGAACGACATTGTTATCTTTAAATTCAATAATAAAGGTATTTGGCGCTCCGCTTCATCATTCAAGTGAGTGACTATGATAACCTCATTTCCTACAGGAAAACTAACATAGCGTTAAACCAATACGCCTCCTACAACAAAAACCGGATCCTAGGAACCGATTTTTGTTGTAGGACAATATGGAGCATTCTCGAATAACAAAATGACAAGACGGCGAGGCGCATTCTCGAACGTTTTTTTGTGCAACAGCATAATGGTGGAACAGTGAAATCCCTACTTGTTTCTCACACTTGCATTATTGTATGACCGGTTCCAATCCTTTCGTTTTCAGGTATAATTTGAAATATACGTATCATGCTTTGGAACAGGAGAAATATAGATGAGCCATTCAGCTAGCCAACAGGTGGAGCGTCAAGTGAATACGCAAGCGATTAACGCGAAAGCGACGGAAGCCGTAAAACCCTCCGAACTACAAGGATACGAAACAAGCGTCTCACCTTCGATGCAGCAGATGATGATGCTTCAGCGAAAAGTTGGAAACCAGGCCGTTATGCAAATGGTCCGGCAACAAAATTCCAAACATCCGGCTCAAAGTCTAGTCATTCAACGAGCTTTAAAAGATGCAGACAAAGTCGTATGGAATAATGATAAGCTTTCCAAGCTGTGGGTGAAAATGAAGGATCGAAGTGAAGGAAAGGACGGCATCCCGGGCTACGCAGATGTAAAAGCAGGCTTAGCTGGTTATATCGGTCAATCCCATACGGAAAGGGAGCTTGCGGAGATTATTATCAATACCGCTCCATTCAAGGCGATGTTTCAGGCGCCGCGGCAGCACCAAGAGGATGATGTATTTGTAAATCCCGGAGGCTCTATCGATGATTCAATTAAAGCCATTCTAAGAGCAACGATCTTCTATCATGTTACTTATACCAAGCATGTTGATGCGATTTATACAGGCGGTATTAAAGCGAGCAAAGGCGGAAAAGGCGAAGGCATCAGTACGCATGGCAGAGAGGATGCCGACGCTAATGCAACCTACAATAAGTGGAGCAGGGGCCATACTTTTATTTCGAAGAGTAAATCTGAGGCAGATGGATATTATGCAAAAATGAATACGGCGGAGAATCCGGCTAAAATCATACACGTCTTCTCAATGCCCCATTTTATAAAGAGTGAAATGAAAGTAGATATCGACAGTAAAGCGGGATTGAAATACGAAGGCGATTTGAACATGATCGGGGATGGCTCCAAGCTGAACGCCCATGCTATGCGCGTCATCCGGCAAGGATTAACACTAATGAAAGTGGAAGCGTCAGATGCAGAAATCTTGGGGGTTTATACGGCTGTTTATGGCGGTTAATTGATCAAGGATGCTCTCGGCTAAAGGTCTGATGAGCAGCATTGCATGCAGAACGATTTTTTGTGCTTCGAGAGCTTTGTTTATTTAAAACCCGATATACTTGCCGAAAAAAACAGTAGCCCAAGGTCAAAATAACCTTGGGCTGCTGTTTTTTTTTGAACATGTTCTGATCCAGATCGTTGAACGAGTTATTGGCATAAACCCTTGCCAGATATCATCTGCACTATTCCGAAACTCTTTTGGAAGTCCATTATAGGCGGTATTGCCCTTTATAGCAAAGAAATCAGCCTAAGATATTGAAGACAATCGTAATTTGCTTCCTTTTCATGGCATCTTGAGCTCACTATAGGGACTGGAAAATCATATGAAGTTAGAGAGCGCATGAGTTCGCCTCTTTGAAACACTATCGGATCGCTGTATTCGACCTTTCCATACATGTCAATAAGAGTATAGTCCATGTCGAGCAGGGGATTGTCCATTGTTCCTAGATGCATGCCCCTGTAATCTTGAGATATAAAGCGTATGTCAGCCTATTTAACCGAGTAGTGGAAAGCTTATGAATCATCTAGTGAAAAGGGGGGAACCGCGAATGGGCTTAAAACTTCTCATCATTGATGATGAGGCTCGGACGAGAGAATTTTTACATCAACGGATAGCATGGGACTCATTAGGAATTACGGAGGTCGAATCGGTCAAAAACGGGATTTTGGCATTGGATTTGGCGACTGGTTGGTTACCGGATATCATTCTATGCGACATCCGTATGCCTAAGATGGATGGCATCGAATTCGCCAAACGTCTCCGTATGTTGGATTCAGATGCCAAGCTGATCTTTCTTAGCGGATTCTCGGACAAAGAATATTTATTGTCAGCCATTCAATTGCAGGCTTTTCAATTCATTGAGAAACCGATTAACCCGGAGCGCATCAAGGAGGTAGTTGGAGAGGCAGTCCGTGCTCGCCAAGCAGATGTAGACAAGAAAAAGGAAGGTCTGCGGCTTCAAGCAAGCTTTGACGAACATTTGCCCATCTTGCGGCGGGAAATGGTTCGGAAGCTTGTATCGGAGCCGAATTCCCCGCATGTGCTTCCCGCATTGCTTGATCGCGATACGTTCCTTATCCCTTCGGAAGGCAGCTTTACGATAGTGGTAGCTCCCTTGTTCTGGCGATACTCGGATATTCCGAAGGAAGTGCGGATCGTGCAAGAAGAAATTTTAAGCGCCTTATCTAAAAGTGATGAAATGCTTGAATGGAGCTCCATCGCCGGGTTTGATACGCAAAACTGGCTCGTGATCATTATGCCGGGAACGTTTGGATCCGCTTACATGACGGGCAGATCGAGGTTGGAGCAGCTAAAAGGTGTGCTTAGGCGCATTTTAGGAGCCGAAATCCAGTTTCATATGGGTGTCGGCCAAACGGCCATGCAATTGTTGGACATTCCAACCGCTTACCATTCTGCCGTCAATGCGGGTAATTTGCAATTTTATAAGGAATATGGCGAAATTGCTTTTCCTTCTGAAAAGCGGATGAATGAGCCATTGGAGACGGATTGGGAGGAACTGAGTCGGTTTCGTGAGACGATTCGCAGGGGAGACATCGAGCAGGCTGATCGGATTATACAAGGGCTGACCCGCAGGGCTGGTCAGCGCAAGGATTTGGACATTATGCGAGTAAAGGACGTTTATTTTCAATACCTCCTTATTTTACTTGAAATTTCGCTTCAGCAAGGCTTGACCGATACGGATGAAGGCGGAGAGAATCGTTATATTTGGAAAGAAATAGACGTTATTCCGGATTTGCAGCGGCTGCATCGATACGTTCAATCCTTCTTTGCGTTGTTTGACAGGGAAGAAGGCAAGGTTGGTGGCGGTAAAATGCGGGAGATTATCCGATTTATCCATTCCCACTTTCATGAGAAAGGCTTTGGCATCCAGATTATTGCCGAGCATGTCAGCTTGAGTGAAACGTACCTTTGCTCCTTTTTCAAAAAGCAAAGCGGGCAGACGATTAAAGAATATATGACGGGCGTTCGCTTGGAGAAGGCGAAGGATTTGCTTGCGAATGGAAATCTCAAGCTTTATGCGATTGCACAGGAGGTAGGGATTGCCGATTCTAATTATTTTACGACCTTCTTTAAGAAATACGTAGGCTGCACGCCAACTGAATATCGGGAAAGGCAGGGGAACATGCGATGAAACGCTTGATTCTTTTATGGTCAAACCTTGGCATTCATTACAAGTTGTTTGCGGCCGTTTTGTTCGCTGTTGCCTTGCCTTTTGCCGTGCTGCTGTACATTCACCTCAATATGAGTGCAAGCGATAGCAAGCAGCAAGCGAATCAGTCTGCACACAAGGTGATGGAGGAAACGAAATCCTATCTCGAATACAAGGCTGATTCCATTCATGAGGTGCTGAACTTTATCTCCTTTAATGACATCGTACAGCAAGAGGCATCTCGCACTAACGGATACGAAGACGTAAATGAATGGTTACTCCATGCGAATAGAATTGACAAAGCGTTACGCCAGTTTCCATATAATGAGGAAATCAAAATGATTAGGCTGTATTTGAAGGCTGGTCTCGCCGGCGAAGCCGGGAACAGAGACTATTTGTTGATCGATCATATAGCGGATAGAGGCTGGCTCAAACATTTCAAGGAATCAAGAGAATATTTTTATTGGCTCCCTTCTACCGAATTGGACCAAAACGCACCTAAAGGCGAGATATCCATTCTCCGTAAAATCCCCGAAGAGCATAGTATTATCCAGTTTTCAGGGCTGTCAGGCGCGGCAATTTCGGCTTCCTCTCTCCAGAGCGTCTTGGACCATGCGAAGCTCACGACCAACTCCTCGGCATTCCTCTTCAATAAACGCGGCGACTTGCTGAGCACCAGTACATCAGTCTCTTTGCCTGAGGCTGATGTATTGCATTTGGCTGACAGCATTCCAGAGAGCAATGGGCTTGAATCCCGCTGGCAGGAGCATGTTACCTACAAAGGAAGGGATTACTTGGTAGGCCAATCCTTTGTGCAGAATATGACGATGAAGCTGGTCATCATTATTCCCGAATCCGATATTATGGCTGCTGTCTATCAAACGCGCAACCAATTAATTTCTATTTTTTTGATCATTGTACCCTTTGTTTTGCCGCTGTCTTATTTTGTTGCGGGTTCGTCAACAAAGCGATTGCGTCAGCTAAGTAGGCATATGCGCAGGGTGAAGGATGGTGATTTCAGTCTCACCCAGCTAGTTGCGAATAAGGATGAGATTGGACAACTTATCTATACCTATAACGCAATGGTCGTCAATATTGGGAAACTGCTGGATGAGACCTATCAACTAGGACGTGAGGTGAAGAATAAAGAGCTTAAGGCGCTGCAAGCACAGATTAACCCTCATTTTCTTTATAATACACTCGATTTAATCAACATCATGGCGATCGAGACGGATGAGAAGGACACCTCGACCGTTGTCGAGGAGTTGGCGGTATTCTACAAGCTAAGTCTCTCCAATGGCCAAGAGAAAATATCGCTCTGCAACGAGCTGAAGCATGTAGAGGCTTACGTACGAATTCAAAATATGCGTTTTGGTGGAAGCATTGATCTCAGGCTTGAGATCGCCGAGGAAGCCATGGATATCGAAGTCCCGAAAATTATATTGCAGCCGCTCGTAGAGAACTCCATACTTCATGGCATCCGTGAGAAGGATAACGAGGAAGGCACGATTCATATCTCAGCGGTAGTCAGCGATGAAGGGCTTTTATTGCGTATTCAAGACGATGGGGTGGGCATGGACGCGAAGCAATTGGCCGGGGCGGTTACGGGGAGGAGCAGTAAGCGGACGGGCGGTTTTGGCGTGCGAAATATTCAGGAAAGAATTGTGCTGCTGTTCGGAGCGGAGTACGGGCTGGACTACGAGAGCACTCCTGGCGTCGGTACGCGGGTCACTATTAAATTGCCCTCGAAAGTGAAGAAAGACTGAGAACATAGGTTTTCAAAGAACATCGTAACTTTGTCTGGTAGGTTACCAATTCCGTTGCCGTTACAATAAAGTCATATCAGAATACGGATGGTGATGAAATGAAGCAAGAAACGGCCCTGAAGGCAGCGAACAAGCCAGGTAGGAATGTTAGGATCGGGAAGACATCGGTGTTCGGGGAGCTGCGCAGGCACTGGCCGCTATATACCATGTTTATTCCCATCGCGATTTATTTTTTGATTTTTGCTTACGCGCCTATGGTGGGCATCGTGATGGCATTCAAAGAATTTAATTATCGGGACGGCATTTTTGGCAGCCCATGGAATGGTTTTGAGAACTTTGAATATTTTTTCGTTTCGGGCAAGGCATGGATCGTAACTAGAAATACGATTTTGTACAATATCGCTTTTCTTGGAATGTATACCATTTTCTCAATAGTCACCGCTATTTTGCTCTCGGAAATTATAAAAAAGTGGTTCAAAAGAATTACGCAAACATTTCTATTCCTGCCCTATTTCATCTCGTGGGTTACGGTCTCGGCATTTGTGTACAATTTCCTTAATTACGAATTTGGCATTGTCAATGTGATTTTTAGACAGTTAGGCATGGACGCGATTGATATTTATTCAACAACCTGGTATTGGTTCATCCTGCTGCCTTTGTTGTACGTGTGGAAATGGGTGGGCTACGGAAGCATCCTTTATTTGGCAGCCATCGTCGGTATCGACCAGGAGGTTTATGAAGCTGCAACGATCGATGGTGCGAATCGATGGCAGAAAATCACGAAAATTACGCTGCCGCTACTGCAGCCAACGATGATTATTCTTGTCTTGCTTGGTTTGGGGCGAATCATGCGCGGCGAATTCGATATGTTCTATCAATTGATTGGGAATAACGGTTCCCTGATGGATGCGACTGACATTATCGATACGCTCGTATTCCGCTCTCTTGTGAATACGCAAGACTTCGGAATGGCTTCCTCCGTTGGCTTCTATCAATCGATTCTGACACTCATTATTATTCTGACGGCGAACTGGCTCGTCAGACGTTACGACAGAGATCAGGCACTGTTCTAATCATGCGATTCTAAGACAAGCAGGTGATACAGGTTGAATACTAACAAATTGAATTCATCGCCGGTGTTTTCCATTCTATCCTACAGCCTCATCGGCATCATTTCATTCATTACCTTTATTCCATTTATCGTGCTAATCTCAGGCTCTTTCTCCTCGGAGAGCTCCGTACTACAGTCAGGGTACTGGTTCTGGCCTCGCGAGATCTCGTTCGATGCGTATGCGTTTATATTCCGCTATCCGGCAGAGGTGCTGTCGGCTTACCGCGTATCGATCTTGATTACAGTTATCGGCACGCTCATAGGTTTGCTATTCTCGACGATGGCTGCCTACGTGCTATACCGCAAGGAAATAAAGTATCGCAACGCACTTTCGTTCTTCTTGTTTTTCACGACGCTGTTTAATGGTGGTCTTGCACCGTTCTATATTCTGGTCACCCGCTATTTGGAGTTGAAAAATACGCTCGGCGTCCTTATTCTTCTTCCGATGTTCAACGTTATGTTTATTCTCATTCTGCGTAGCTTTATCCGCGGCTCGATACCTGAACCACTCATTGAGTCTGCCAAAATTGACGGAGCTGGGGAGTATCGGATTTTCTTCCAGATGGTGCTGCCGCTATCCAAGCCAGCACTTGCTTCTATTGGCTTATTTACAGCCCTTGCTTACTGGAATGATTGGTGGACAGCCATGATGTTCGTCGATAAGGATCATCTGGTACCGCTGCAGTATATGCTCTACAAAATGCTGTCATCGGTCAACATGTCTTCCGCTATGGCTCAATATGCAGGAGCTCTGGACCAGCCGAAAGAAACATTCAAATTGGCAATGACGGTAATTGCTACGGGGCCGGTTCTGCTGGTGTTCCCATTTGTCCAGAAGTATTTCGTAAAGGGCGTTACGATCGGTGCTGTCAAAGGCTAACCGTACTACTCATGCGCAAAGTATCTTCAACGATATGAATCTGCTTGCCGGATTTATATAGCATTATCATTTATAAGGGGGATATAAAGTGAAAAAGAAAGTAAATGTGGCGATTATGACTTTGATGATGTCGATGCTCGTCCTGTCTGCCTGCTCCGGAGGCAGCAATGGCAACAAGCCTTCCGAAACTGGGAATGCCTCCGGTACGCCTTCGAATGCTGTAGACAACAGCGTCATTGACAACTCGAAGGAAGTTAAACTTAAAATGTATCTTCTCGGCGATGCGCCAAAAGGCATGCCGGATGTTATCGCAGAGATTAACAAAAAAATGAAGGAAGACATCAATGCAACGCTTGACCTGAACTATATCGGTTGGGGCGAAGTACAGTCCAAGTATCCGCTGGTATTGGCTTCGGGCGAAGACGTAGACATTATTTTCACGGCCGACTGGAATTTCTACGTGCAAGAAGCGATGAAAGGCGCGTTCCATGAATTAGACGCGGATATGTTAAACAAATATATGCCAAAGCATATGGCTAAGCTGGACCCGGCCGGTTTGAAGTCGGCCGAAATTAACGGCATTCCATACATGGTCCCAACATCCACACCTGACCGTAAAGCAAGCGTGGCTTTGATACGTCGCGATTTGCGCGAAAAATATAATATACCAGCAGTTGAAAAGTTTTCGGAACTGGGCCCATACCTTGAAGCGATCAAAAAGAACGAGAAGGATATGATACCGCTTAATCTGGACAGTCAGTTCGATTTGCCGAGTCCGTTTCTTTACTTAACGAATGAAAAAATTGCGTATACTCAGCCGCTTGATTCGGGCAATCCGATGGCGCAAGGCATCGGATACGATTTCGAGGATACTTCAGGCAAATTATTTACAACTGTGGAGGAACCTTTCCTGACAGCAGGCAAGTTTGCAGCCAACACGATGAAGGAATGGTATGACAAAGGTTACGTAAACAAAAACCCTTATGCCAACAAAACGCGTTCCAAGGACAACTTCTGTGAAGGTAAATCAGGTGTTGCATTCGGTAATACCCTAGACGTAGCTGCCGTAACCGAGAATTGCGCAGCAAAAGGTATCGAAGTAGATATTCTGACTACCGTATCTCCGCAAGGACATGTGCCTCAGAATACTTGGTTAAACAATGGTCTTGCTGTAGCCGCAAGCTCGGAAAATCCAGAGCGGGCATTGCAGGCAATGGATCTGCTTATGCAAGACCCTGCGTATGTGTACTTAACTTCGTTCGGAATCGAAGGCAAGAACTATGTGATTACAGCAGATGACAAAATCGGTTTGCCAGAAGGTGTAACATCTGAAAATAATACGTTCCCGGCTGATGCTAGTGGCTTCTGGTTCGTGAACAAGGACCTGCTGAAGCCGATGGCGAATTGGCCGCAATCTTATATCGATCATCGCAACTCCGTTGGCGACAAGATGATACCGCAGCTCTACGGGGGCTTTACTTTCAATAGCGAAAATGTGAAAGCGCAAATTGCCAACATTGCCAACGTATCGACGCAATATGGCAGCCCGATCTTTGTAGGCGCGGTGAAAAACGTAGACGATGCATACGTAGAACTCGCTAATAAGCTTAAAGCGGCTGGTATAGACAAGGTGAAAGCGGAGCTGGAAAAACAAACGCAGGAATACCTGAAGTCTGTACAATAATAAGCGTGAGACGAAGTAACGGAATACTGTGCAATGCCATAATGGTCCGCGGTATATCATGAGCGAGAATCGGTGCCGACTGCATTCGTTACGGACAGACAGCTTTGTTTGAGAAGGTACAAATAGAATATCTAGAGCGAAGAGCATTTCCTTGTAACGAGGAGTGCTTTTTTTTTGCAAACTCATTTTCAATGTAACAACAACAATATGTTCTTAAACGTCATTTTTTTATTGCAAAACGATAAATGATGTGTTAAAGTCAACTTAAATTTACGAATAAGTGAGGGCTTTATATGAAACGAGGAACAACATTTTTTTTAAAGGCTGCCGTTATTCTTATTGGAATTCCGGTTCTTGCTTTGTGCGTATTTTTGGTGCCTGAGATCGCGAATTTTGCGGTAGAGCTGTATCCCGATCATCCTTATTTGAAATATCTCGTTTATATGGATATGTATGCGGCTGCGATACCTTTTTACATTGCTCTGTATCAAGCATTTAAGCTTCTAAGCTATATCGATAAGAACATCGCTTTCTCGGAATTATCTGTACGGGCTTTAAAAAGCATAAAATACTGTGCCATTATTATCAGCAGCTTGTATGTGTTAGGACTGCCGCTCTTCTATCTGATAGCGGAGAGAGACGATGCTCCAGGGATCATCGTCATCGGTTTGGTCATGATTTTCACTTCCTTGGTGATTGCTGTTTTTGCTGCTGTTCTCCAAAGGCTTCTACAAGAGGCTATTGCTATAAAATCTGAAAACGATTTGACGGTCTGAGGTGAATAATATGGCGATAATCATTAATATTGATGTAATGTTGGCGAAAAGAAAAATGAGCGTAACGGAGCTTTCGGAGCGGGTCGGAATCACTATGGCTAACCTTTCTATATTGAAAAATGGGAAGGCAAAAGCGATTAGGCTTTCAACCTTAGAGGCAATTTGCAAGGCATTAGACTGCCAGCCTGGAGACATTTTAGAATATAAGCCTGACCAAGACAGCCAGGGACAGTAACCGCTCGTTAAGAAACATTGTAGAGGGAATAGGGCTTACTACGACATTAATTAGAGGAGGCATAGCGTGGGCAATAACAATCTGATTATTGAAAATATGGCTGATCCGCAAACGCTGGAGAGATTGTATAGAAAAGAACCTGAAACCTTTAAAAAGGCATTCTCATATGCCTGGGAGCATAATCCGGATTCGCAGCTTCTTGCTGCATGGCATGAAAGATTGTATTACAAGGAGACTGAACTTACAGAAAAAGCTTCCTTGCCTCTAAAAAATTTCTTATTCATGGGCCTATTAGCCATTCTTGCCGGGATAAGCACCAGAGTCATTTTCCAATTTACCGAACAGGAGGCCATTGCTCCTATTAACCTTATTTTTGGTGTGCTTCCCTTTATCGCAGCTTATTTTGTATATAATAGTAAACCCCAAAAAAACATTATTTACACCATTGCTTTGTTATTTCTAATCTCAGCGTTCTATCTCAATATACTGCCGCTAGAGCTTAAAGACAGTATTATCCTGTCTTATCTTCACCTTCCTATATTCTTATGGGTATTGCTGGGGCTTGCATTTACGGGAAATGAATATGGAAGAGGCCATACAAGATTAGCTTATCTTAAAGGGAATGGAGAGTTCTTCATACTCTATGCTAGCATGGCAATCAGCGGTATGCTGCTAACCGCATTAACCATGCAGTTATTTCGTTTTGTCGGAATGGACATCTCTCAATTTTATTTCAAGAATGTCGTAGTATTTGGTGCTGCCGCTCTCGCTATCGTGGCTGCATACCTGGTATCGGGCAATCTTAAGCTTTCCAAAAATATTGCGCCATATATAGCTAGAATTTTTAGTCCACTTGTACTTGTCACATTGGTTGTCTATTTGATCACGGTTATTTGGGTCGGAAAAAATCCATTTTTGGACCGTAATTTCCTTCTATCCTTTAACGGTATACTCCTTAGTGTGTTGGCGGTCACCATATTTTCCATTACCGAAAGCGGCAAAGACGATAAAAAGAACATTTCTGATTTTATAAATGTTGCCCTTATCGTTGTTGCTCTTATCATTGACAGTGTGGCATTATCGGCCATCGTGTTCAGGCTTTCTTCTTATGGAATAACGCCAAACAGGCTTGCAGTTTTAGGGGTGAACATATTAATCTGGGCCAATTTAGTATGGATTATGATCGCTTATATGCATTTTCTAAAAAACAAAACCAGGTCTTTAACCATCCAAAATGCCGTTACGAAGTATTTGCCGGTCTATGGGCTTTGGGCAGCATTCGTTACATTTACTTTTCCTTTAATTTTCAATTAGAAGGTTCTATCAAGCTTCCCCTTACGGTACACCACAAACAACTTTCCCTGTTTGTTTAGCAAGGAAAAAGCCAAGAAAATACCGGGTTACCAACCGGCATATTTCTTGGCTTTTTTCATGTAAGAATGGTTGAGCTTTGATTCACTTCAATTGCACCAAGATGGTGCTATTGCTTAAATAACAGCTCTTTGCCATCTGGAAGATATGTGTAATAGTGATCCTGTGAAGCTTCTTCAATATGCTCGAATGCCCAGTGAGCAGAAGGCGCATCCGGCCATGTCGGTGTTGGCACGCCTGTAAGCGGTCCTCTTCCGAGCAGGCGGTTCATAATGGTAACAGCCTGCGCACGTGTTACATATTCCTTCAGGCCGAATGAGCCGTCTTCAAAACCAATCATGACTCCCGCTTTGTTTACAGCGGTGATGGCGGATGCAGCCCAATGCTGATCGGATACGTCGTCAAATGTACTAGTAAATGGTCCGTCAAGATCGGCATTTAACCATTTGGCCGCAATCATTGCCATTTCGGCTCTCGTAATGCGATCGTTTGGCCGGAAATTGCCCTGCTTATCACCGATCATTAATCCGATATTTTGTAGCTGCTCGATGTTAGCTGCTGCCCAGAAGCCTTTCGCAACATCCGGGTACAATTTTTGGTATTCGTAATTAGTAGATAGATTTCTGTTGCGGGCTAGTATAGCCGACATTTCCGCTCTCGTGATGGTGTTATTCGGACGGAAATTGCCATCAGGGAAGCCTTTGATATAAGCGATATGATGGCCCGGGTTTGCAATTGTCAGATCGGCGAATGGCTGCAGTGTACCTGACGAACCGCTGCCCGGCGTATAAGATACGGTTGCTTCATAGCCTGCCGGGATAGGGTTTTTCAGCTGAATAATAACTTGATTGCCATCCATTCTAACGTCTTGTATATCCGCTGCCTTCCCGCTGATTTTTACAATAAAACCTGATTTGTCCACCTTGCCGCTGCCGTCAGCTAGATCAAGGTAAATGGTTCCCTCTTTTGAGTCGACGATTGCCTTCTTAATCTGCTCTGTTGGCTTAACTGGCGAAACAACGGCTCCGCCTGTCGCTCGTTCTTTTAATTGGATAACCGAGAAAACGCTAAACTTGTCAATTTCAATCTCTAGCCCGATTGGAGTGGCACCGTTATATACAATGGTGGGGTTCATCACAATCTTTTCTCCATCGCTATGCTCTACAAACACCCGAAGCGAATTCAGGAAGCTGTCTGCATTGCTTGCAGGCAGCGTGATTCCGTTCTTTGCGAACGGTAAGAACAGGGTTGTTGTGTAATCACGATAGTTCGTTTCAACTTCCAGCGAGGAGCCTAATACTTCAACGTCTTTGTTTCCAGCCGCTGTTCTGACTGCTGTTTCCTTTACAATGCCGGTATTTAATTCAGCTTGCTGGCCAGCATCTTTTACTGGAATTAAGCGGAAAAACAAGTCAAGATAACGATCTGCCATTTGGTCAATTACATTTGCCCCAATGGATAAGGTCGCATATTCTGTGCGTATATCCAACGTGTTTTGATTGTTGTTTAACAGTCTTACAGATTGTCCAGGAATTTCAACCGCAATTTCACCGGGCTCATCTCCTATAACCTCATTCACATATATCGTTGAAACCCCGTTTTTTGTTCTAAGATCATTGACAAACCTAGTTGCTGCTGCCGAATCGAAAATAGCTTTGTCTATTTTGATTCCGTTCGATAACGTAACACGATTAATGCCAACCTGCTCATTCACCTCGTCGTCTGAGCCGCCGACTATTTGTACTTGTCGATAATTCTCGATCGTTGTCTTCGTTACGTTCTCAGCCTTGACAATTAACAGGAATGTGCGGGTTTTCGTTACGCCGTTTTTAGAGACAGAAGCGGTGAGTATAACACTCTCATCCTTTGCATGACGATGAACAAGTGTCTCGACCGTTCCATTTGCAGGCAATGAGATTTCAATCGCCTTCGGCTTGTTTGAGGCCCACTCAACCGTTGTGTCATTTGCTCCTGTAGTTATAACGAGTACAGGCAGTGTAACGCTCTCCCATGTATCGTTCGCTTGGTAGCCAATTTGCAAGGCACGCAGCGCATCATCAATTGCTTCGTCTGTCGAGAACTCGACATGTATAAGCAAGGGCTTGCTTTCATATCTGTCTTTTTCCGTTATTGTCACTTGAATTTTGGTTCCAGGCTCGAGCTCAAGCCCTTCGATAACAACGGTTCCCGTCTCCGTTCCGCTATTTACTTCACGTTTCAGTTCCGTACCATTCTCGTCGTAGACGATAATGGTCGCGCCAGCAGGCACCTCTACTACCTTGACGGTGTCATTTGACACACTTGCTTCAACATTTGAACGATCGAGTGATTCACTTTCCGATTTCGCTAGGCTTGAAATCGGTGAGCTTTCCAGCTTCCCAGGTTCTGTAATGGAAACCTTAACCAAGTCACCTTCACCAAGCACATGCGGGGCTCCAATGGTAACTACAACGGTTGCAGTGGAAGTATCTGTGTTGGTGACTGTACCAATTACCTCGCCGTTCTTGTCATAAACGTTTATGGTTGCGCCTGGTGGTACGTCTTTAACAGTTACTGTGTTTTTTGTCGCGTTTGTTTTTACGTTGTCGGTCTCAAGCAGCGAGCTTTCCGATTTCGCTTCGCTCACTACCGGTTTACTTTCCAGATGACCGTTTTCTGTGACCGTGACTTTTACAACGTCGCCTTCAGTAAGGGCGGGTGTCGTTTCAATAGTGACTAGAACGGTTGTTTTCGTTAAGCCTGTATGGGTAGCCGTACCGATGACATCGCCGTTCTGGCCGTATACTAGAATGGTTGCACCCGGCGGTACATCTTTGACTGTTACGGTCTGGTTTGTTGCGTTCGTCTTAACGTTATTTATGTCAAGCACACTATCCAGCTTCGCTTCGTTAGGTACTGGATCACTTTCCAGCTTGCCTGTCTCTGTAATGGTAACTTTTATGATGTCGCCTGCCTCAAGCGTATGAGGTGTTTTAATTTCAACTACGATTTCTGCTTCTGAGCCAGTGTTAGTAGCTGTTCCAATAACGTCGCCGTTCTTGTCATATACGTTGATGGTCGCTCCTGGAGGTACGTCTTTAATCGTTACCGTATTATCGGTGGCGTTTGTTTGAATACTTTCCCCATCCAGCGGGTCGCTCTCCAGCGTTGCTTTGCTTGTAACTCGCTCACTTTCTGTCTTGCCGCCTTCTTCGGTTATCGTAACCTCAATAACATCACCTTCTTGAAGCTTGGTTGGCGAGTCAATAGTGACTACAAGGACTGCTTCGGCATCGCCGTCATTAGTAGCCGTACCGATGAGCTCGTCATCTTCACCATACACATTAACCGTCGAGCCTGGTGGGACGTCTTTAACGGTTACTGTGTTTTTTGGTACATTCGTGACAATTGTCTCTTTTTCAGGCGCGCTGCTGCGCACAATTGGGGTTATTGCTGTTTTATTGCTGATCACTTCCCCATTCTTGGCATATGAAATATCAATTTGGCTAGCTTCAGTTAGGATATCTTTGCCGGCGTCTGTCAATTGCAAGCGAACCGTTCCGTTCGTTACGATTGGAGAAGTCACAATGACTTCATGATTGTCGTCGTATAGTGTTACGGCAACTCCATTCGGAACCCCATCGATGGTCAATATGCCTTTTGTCGTATAGGCTAATACGATATCGTTCGCCACAGGCGTCGTGGTCTTAACCGCCGAAGTTTGCGCGGAGGTGCCTCCGTTACGGGTGACTACGGTAATGGTGTTGCTGCCGTCCTGCAAATGACTTGATTCATTGAAGGTATATACGAGTTCGCCTTCACTGTTTGTACGGTATTCGCCATCTATTAATTGGTTATTAACGTAGATATCAACCTGTTCATTAGGCAGATTATCACTGCTGCTAATTCCTTTTACCTTGATATCAATACCGGTCTGCGTTCCACTATCCGAGGAGAATACTTTATTGATTGTAACTGCACTTGGTCCTTGCTTATAATCTCCGTTCGGGTCTAGCCCTCCCTCGACGTAAGAATTTTTGAAGTACCACGCCAAAATATCATGATGGGAGTTGGCTCCTCCCGTACTTGCACCAAAGCCTACATATACCTCTTTGTTCATAAGGGACATGCCGACGTTACGTTCCAGTGATCTGTTATTTGCATTAGCTCGATTATCACTTAGACCATAAGTTGTGGTAAGAAGGCCATCTTCATTGTAATCAACCCAAACATGAACGTAAGCATTGCTTACACCGTAATCGTACAAACGAAATTTGGCGCCTTGCAAATTATCAATTACGTCACCGCTGCCCTGTTGGTGATGGTTGTCGCCATTCATAACAATAGCGACATGATCAGCAGTAGGAGCGTTTGGATTGGTTATCGGATGATATTGATTCAAGCGATTAAAAGGGGTGTTGGGGTCATTGTATTGAATCCCCTTATGAGGTCCGAGGTTTTTCCACGTATCGAACTCTACACCTACGGAATTTGGAATACCGGCATAGCCTACTCCTTCGCCTACCCCGCCTAGAACAGGTGTAGGGTTATCCTGAATAATAAAGGTTAGTCCATCAGCGGGTCCGGGAAAACCAGTATTATTCAGAGAAGTGCTTCCATTCAAATGCATGACAAAATAAGTACTAAAGCCGCCGTCAAGCTTAATCTTATTTGTTCGAACGACGATGCCGCTTGAATCATTTGTTACCGGCACTACTCTTAATCGTCCGCCCGCTGTTGTAGCGGCGTTATTTCGACCAGGGATAGCCGGGAAGTTCAGTACTCTTGTCGAATCATTAGATACAACGGCAGCAGCACCGGTGTGCGCAAATTGTTGCCAGCCCACATAGATTGGCAGCGAGTCCGACTCTGAATCCGCCAGTGCAGGCGTAATCGGTGCAGCCGTGAGCACTAAAATAAAGGAAATGACAACCAATAAAAACTTTTTGACGAATGAATCTTTGCCTGAATGTGCAACGTGCATGATTTTTCCTCCTGATTGTTATCAACAATTTGTAAAAACAAATACTATTTTAGACAATCATAATTCTAACAAATGGTATTAAACAATTTCTAAACAAAAAAGCATCCTGTAAATTTCAGTTATTTCCAGCAAGAATGATTGCAGCAGCAAGGGCTTCTCTTCAACACATAGCGAGTTAAGATACTTTATTATAAATTATTCATTTCGAATAACTATAACGATATATATTCGTTATTTCTGATATAATATTCGAAAAGCGAACTTTTTTTGTGGAATGGGAGGATTTATATGAGGTTTAATACTGTACTGTACCAGCTCAAAGGATTCTACAAATTCGGGAATACCGTTCCAAAGCTGCGCGGCAAAGTGTTTGTTAATCGAACAGGTGCGATCGAGGTCGGTAGAGGCCTTTCCATCGTAGGACACCCATGGGCCGTTCAAATAACGAGCACCAAAGGCGCGAAGCTAACGATTGGGGATCATGTCTATATTAATGCAGGCGTTGGCATCGCAGCTAATAAGGAAATTACTATTGGCGATCATGTTAAAATAGGTCCAAGAACGAGCATTTTCGACAGCAATTACCATCGCATGGATAGCGCCGATAAAGGCGAGCTTAGCAAAAAAATAACGATAGGCAACAATGTCTGGATTGGAGCCGACTGCACCATTCTTCCTGGCGTCACAATCGGCGATAACTCGGTTATTGCAGCTAAAAGCACCGTTAACAAAAACGTACCCAGCAACGTGCTCGCAGGGGGAAGCCCCGCTAAGGTGATTCGCGAGCTGGAGATCGAAGAGGGCTGGGTTCGGGAATAACGGTTTTTTATACATACAACCCAATGACCACAGTGACGCGACGTACGAGGCATGACCAATAAAAATAGACAAAAACCGCGAAGCCTTCTGCTACGCGGTTTTTGTCTATTTATGACCGGATTTTTCATTATTCTTTTATTAGGCTGTAGTAGACTTGACTTAGATTGTGGCAAGGGACGTACAGAGTTAAGAGGAGTGAAGGTAGATATGTTCAAGAGGGCGTTATTAAAAAGATATACGGTTCGTTTATTACTGGGTTTGATGATCGTTTCATCGACGCCATTTTCATCTTTATTCACGTTACCTGTGCTAGCCAACGGACCAGACGGTACCGATGGTTGGACGGAATGTGCAGCAGAGCGAACAGCCTGTACATTTTCAGGGACCAAAGAAGTACGATTCTGGGGAATCGGCACGCCGGCAATACCCGCTAATTATGGCTTTACTTCTCAATTGTTGACTGGCGGGACCCTCTGTACATCCGCTGCTTTCGGCAATATTGATCCTACTCCTGGAACGAGTAAAAAGTGCTACTACCGTGATGTGCAGCTTGATAGCAAAGTGACGTCCATGGCTAGTGGAGGCGATAGAAAAGTGACCTTTTCATTCCATGTTTATGCCATACAGGCTGGCACTTTAGAAGATTTGAAGAGTAAGATTACAGTGAAAAGAACGGGTGAAGCAGCCTATTCAGCTCTCGGCACCCAAGATACTGTTGCGAACCCAACATCTACCGCGACGTCGAGTACGCTTGAAATCAACTTTGAAGACGCATTAGTCGGTTCGGACAACGAGATACGGATAGCTCCTGGAGCGTTCAAAAATAGCAACGGCGATCCGATAGAAGTATCGGTGACGTCTTCCGTAACAGGCGAAGCGCCAGACGGCAGCCTTGGCTGGACGAATTGTACTCCGTTATACGGCTTCTGTAACTTTAACGAGACGAAGGAAGTACGATTATGGGGAACCGGTGCTCCGGCTGTACCCGCTGATTATGATTATGTATCTAAAATTAGTACGTACAGTACGTATTGTGCCGTTTCTGAATTCGGCGGCATCGATCCTGCTTTTGGAACGGATAAACGGTGTTACTACCGTGACGTTCAGCTGGATAGTGCAGTGACGACGACCATGAGCGGCCCTAATAATAAAGCGATATTGACCTTTCATACGTATGCCAAACAAACGGGCACGCTGGATGATTTAAAGGATAAGATTTCTGTGAAAAAAACAGGCGAGGCTGGCTTCACGGCTCTAGGCGCTAAAGATACGGTTGCAAATCCAACCTCTACGGCTGCGTCGAGTACGCTTGTCATCAAATTTAAGGATACGTTAGTCGGTCCGGGGAATACCATCCAAATAGCGCCTGGGGCTTTCAAGGACAGCAATGGCCAACCGATTCATTTGCCGGTCACTGTTTCAATAACGACTTTACCAACTGGACCAGACGGTAGCCCGGGTTGGACGGATTGTGGTGATGAAGGCGGGAATTGTTCTTTTCGAGGGACGAAAGAAGTGCGATTGTGGGGGATAGGTCCTAATTATGGCTACCTCACTCATATATTTAGAGATGTTACGGATAGTCCGAGATGCCAGACGTACTTTATTGGCAATTATGATCCTGCACCAGGCTCTCCGAAAAGATGTTACTTCCGTGATGTCCAGCTGGATAGTGAAATGAAAACAGTCGTTAGCGGACTCAATAACAAGGTAAAATTCACATTTAATTTATACGCCATACAGGCCGGCACAAACGAAGACTTGAAGCGTAAAATTATGATTAAACGAACAGGTGACTCTGCCTATACAGCGCTAGATAGCGAGGATACCGTTGCCAATCTGACCTCGACGACTGCTTCTAGTACCCTCGAAATTAACTTTAAGGATCCGCTAGTTGGATCTGGGAACGCCATTCAGATCGCTCCTGAAGCATTCAAGGATAACAAGGGCGAGCTCATAGATATATCGATTACTTCTGCACTCAAGGAGACTCTTGCCCTAGGCGCTGCACCAGATGGCAGCCCGGGTTGGACATTCTGTGCCGTAGAGAATGGCATTTGCAGCTTCACAGGAAGGAAAGAAGTACGCTTCTGGGCAACCGACCAACCTGATAAGTTTCAATCAATCGTAAGCACAAGTGATACGGCATGTACGCCAGCTTCTTTCGCTAATCGTGATCCGGCATCGGATTCCGCCAAAAGGTGTTATTATCGTGACGTTCAGCTTGATAATAATGTGATGACGGCCGTCAGCGGAAGCAATACGAAAGTGAAGGTCACGTTCAACACCTACGCCGTTCAAGCTGGAGCCTTAGAAGATTTGAAAAGGAAAATAACGATTAAAAAAACAGGTGATTCGGCCTACACAGCGCTGGATACCGAAGATACACTTGCAAATGTAACCTCTTCGGCTACTTTGAGTACATTCGAAATAAATATGAAGAACCCGTTAGTTGGGACGGAGAACACGATACGGATAGCTTCCAACGCATTCAAAGATAGTAATGGCGATTTCATCGACATAGCGGTGAATGCCATTATAGTAGGCGTTATTCCAGACGGCAGTCCTGGTTGGACGTATTGTGCTGCGGATGGCGGGAATTGCAGCTTTGAAGGGCCGAAAGAAGTGAGATACTGGGGAATTGGCACGCCAGAGCCTAATTATGGCTTTCGTTCCAAAGTCGTATCGGGAGGTACGGCGTGTACAATGGCTGCCTTCGGCAATAGTGATCCTGCCTATGGAACAGCAAAAGCGTGTTATTACCGGGATGTCCAGCTGGATTATAACGTGTCAACCGCCGTTGGCGGGCGGAATAATAAAGTGACATTCACCTTTAATACGTATGCGATACAAGCTGGCACCTTAGAAGATTTGAAAAATCATATTGCTGTTAAAAAAACAGGTGAAGCTGTCTATGCAGCGCTGAGTCCAGAGGATGTAGTAGCCAATAGAATATCTTCGCCTACGTCGAGTACGATTGAAATCACCTTCAAGGACACGCTAGTCGGTTCAGACAACGCTATACGGATTCTTCCTGGAGCATTCAAGGATCTAAATGGCGACTCTATCGACATAGCGATTACGTCTACTATAACGTTGTTAGGTCTCGGACCGGACGGTAGCGGAGGGTGGACGAATTGTGCTGTGGATGGCGGGAGATGCAGTTTTGTAGGGATGAAAGAAGTGAGATTCTGGGGAATAGGTATGCCTGCTGTTCCCGCTAATTATGGCTTTAGCTCACAAATCAATACAAGCTTTGCGACGTGCTCCATGGCAGCTTTCGGCGGTATCGATCCTGCACCTGGAACGTCTAAAAATTGTTACTACCGTGATGTCCAGCTAGATAGTGCGGTAAAAACAGCCGTAAGCGGGCCCAATAATAAAGTGAAAATGACATTTTATACGTATGCGATTCAGGCTGGCACTTTAGAAGAATTGAAGAATAAGATTACGGTTAAACGAGCAGGAGAGACCGTTTTTAAAGCGTTAGGTGCAGCAGATACAGTTGTAAACCTAACATCTTCGGCTGTAAGTACGCTGGAAATTTATTTTAAGGAACCGTTAACGGGTTCAGACAATGCGATACAAATCGCTTCGGGAGCCTTCAAGGATAGCAATGGCAAGACCATTGACATTTCGGTGACATCTCCTTTAACGCTATTACCCGCAGCGCCAGACGGCAGCTTGGGTTGGACGTATTGTGCGGAAGAAAACCAATTTTGCGGCTTTGCCGGCAAGAAAGAAGTGAGATATTGGGGAATCGGTACGCCTGCTGTACCTGCTAACTACGGCTTTAGATCCCAAATTGCTACCGATGTTAAAGCTTGCTCAAAGGCTGCATTCGGTAATGTTGATCCTGCATATGGCACGACGAAAAGATGTTACTATCGTGATATACAGCTTGATAATAACGTAAAGACAGTGATTAGCGGGCTCAACACGAAAGTTACTTTTACATTCAATACGTATGCCATTCAGGCTGGATCTTTAGCGGATTTGAAGAGTAAGATTACCGTTAAAAGAAATGGTTCTTCAACCTACACAGCGCTAGATGCAGAAGACATGGTTGCGAATCCAACATCGTCAGCTGACTTGAGCACGCTTGAGATCAACTTCAAAGACATGTTAGTTGGTTCCGGAAATTCGATACAAGTAGCTCCTGGAGCATTCGAGGATAGCAATGGCTTGACGATCAACATAACCATTACATCCTCTTTAACATTGCTGCCAACTGCACCAGATGGCACCTTTGATTGGACAGATTGTGCCGCGGAGAATGGAAATTGTAGTTTTTCAGGGACGAAAGAGGTGAGATACTGGGGAATAGGCGCACCTACTGTACCGGCTAATTATGGCTATTTATCTAAAGTCGTTACGAATGGTATCAGATGTAACCGGGATGCGTTCGGAGGCATGGATCCTGCGCCAGATACCTATAAAAAGTGCTACTACCGCGCAGTTCAGCTGGATAGCTCAGTGAATTCACTCGTAAGTGAACGCCATAATAAAGTGACGGTTACCTTTCATACGTTTGCCGTCGAGGCTGGCACTTTAGATGCGTTGAAGAGTAAGATTACGGTTAAAAGAGCAGGCCAGACAACCTATTCAGCGCTAGGCTCAGAGGATACAGTTGAGATCCTATCATCTACAGCTGACGCGAGCATGCTTGAAATCAACTTTAAGGATGCATTGATTGGATCGGGTAACCATTTACTGATCGCTGCAGGAGCATTCAAGGACAGCAATGGCCAGCCCATCGGCATATCGGTATCATCCCCTTTAACAATGCCATTGGAGATAAATGCGGTGACTGCTGCCGATACTGCCATTACAGGTACAGCGGAAGCTGGCTCAACGGTAACGGTAAGCGCGGATGCACACCTAT
This sequence comes from Paenibacillus sp. 2TAB23, assembly GCF_052115165.1. Taxonomy (NCBI): domain Bacteria; kingdom Bacillati; phylum Bacillota; class Bacilli; order Caryophanales; family Paenibacillaceae; genus Paenibacillus; species Paenibacillus sp. 2TAB23. The sequence goes on along the minus strand of NZ_JBFRGD010000011.1, from coordinate 32,567 downwards.
TGGGAACAGCAGTCGTAACGGATGGTATGTTCGCCATACCAATTGCCGCTCAAACCGCAGGTAAGACGCTTGTGATAATCGCCAAGCATGCAGCAAACAATGTAAGCTTAACATCGACTGTAACGGTAACAGCCGATATCACATCACCAACAGCACCTTTAGTGAACGAAGTAAATATTGAAGATGCATTCGTAACAGGCTCAGCGGAGGCGGGTTCCACGGTAAAGGTGAAAGCAGGGGCAAGCTTACTTGGAACTGCCTTAGCAGCACTAGATGGAGCCTACTCTGTACCGGTTGCAGCTCAAGCAGCAGGCACGCAGCTTACGGTTACGGCAACGGATGCAGGGCTAAACGAAAGTTTACCTACCCATGTAATCGTAGAGCAGACGGATACACAAGCGGTATCCGCTGCGATCAAGGCGCTGGCAATTACTTATGGCGGCAGTGATGTAGCAGCGAATGTAACGCATGATGTAGGCTTGCCAGCAACAGGAATAAATGAAACGACAGTAATGTGGGCATCTAACCATACCGCAATTAACGCCACGACTGGTGTGGTAACACGTCCTTCACATACAACGGGCAATACGACGGTAACGTTAACTGCGAAGGTCAGCAAAGGCGAAGCAAGCGAGACTAGAGCATTCACGCTGATTGTGGCTGCGGAAGCAGCAGGCAATAACGCAGATTTGAGAGGCTTGCATGTAAGCAGCGGAGCATGGATCGAAAGGTTAGACGCGGCAGTAACGAGCTATACGCTGAGCGTTCCGAACAGCATCGCGAGTCTAACGGTTACGCCAACGGTGGCAGATGAGACGGCGAATGTGAAAGTAAACGGAGCGATTGTTGCAAGCGGAGAGCTGAGCGCAGCGATTCCTTTGGATGTAGGGACGAATACCATTATCGTAGGCGTAACCGCCCAGGATGGCATGACTACGAAAACCTACAGGATCCAAGTCACAAGGGTCAGCGACGAAGCCTTGCTGTCGGGTCTGACTATTGATCAAGGCACATTAACGTTTGAGCCGTCTAAACTTGTTTATCGAGTAGATGTTGCGAGCACGGTTACGAGTCTTCTTTGGACCGTTACCAAAGCCAATCCCAACCAAACTCTGACGGTTACAGGGTTGACTTCCCATTCTACTTCTATAAGTGGCAATGTATACGCTTATACCGTACCTAGCTTAAATGAGGGAGCTAATTTGATCAACATTCAGGTAACAGCGGAAGATGGTATAGCGATGAATACGTATCAATTGATCGTGAACCGAGCTCCGGTTGTACCGGTAGCCAGCGGCAATGCTGACCTTAGCGCTATCTTGTTATCGAGCGGAGTGCTTAGTCCAATCTTCGCTTCTGGTATAACAACCTACACATCTAGTGTGGGGAATGACATATCGCGTATAACGGTAACGGGAAGCGTATATGAAAGCAATGCGACGATGGACGTAAACGGTATTTCCACAGCAAGTGGACTAGCGAGCGGAGCGATTAGCTTGCGTGTTGGTCCCAATCCCATCTTTCTTGTTGTTACTGCGCAAGATGGGACCGTCAAGACGTATACCGTGATAGTGACACGAGGTGACAGCACACCAGTCGTTGTCCCTGATGACAGCCATACATCGCCGCCAATTCATACGACTGTTACCTCTACAAATGGGAATTTGACGTTGTCGATTGGTCAAACGGGCGAAGTTAGTTTGAACCAAGAGGTTATAATCTCGATTCCGCCGGATGCTTCAGCCAAAGAACTCAAGATTACGATAGAAAAAGTATTACATACACAACAGCTAGTCACGGATAAAGAAATTCTAGCGAGCCCAGTCTTCGAAATTCTGAAAAACTACACGGAGAATTTCAGTAAGCCGATAACGCTGACCTTCGCTTTCAACAAAGCTAGTTTGCAAAGCGGTCAAACAGCAGCAGTGTTTTATTATGACGAAGTCCACAAGATGTGGGTGGAGGTTCCAGGCGGTACGATCAATGGGAATCAAATCAGCGTAACGGTGAACCATTTTACAAAATACGCCGTATTTGCAGTGGGGAAAGCAGTTGTTGCAGCAGCGAATTTTAGTGATATAGCTGGACACTGGGGAGAGGCAATGATTAAGCAAGCGGTGGAGAATGGCATCGTTTCGGGTTATCCGAATGACACATTCAAGCCGAATCGTAATGTGACGCGTGCGGAATTTGCAGTCATGCTGATGAATACCCTGAAGCCGCAAGGGGAAGGCGCGAAGCTGAATTTCACAGATGGCGCGGATATCGGGGCTTGGGCACAGGCAGCGATTTCGCTCGCAGTGCGAGAAGGCTGGATGAACGGCTATGACGATGGCAGTTTCCGTCCGAGCGCTGAGATTATGCGTGCAGAGATGGCCGTGGTGATCGCAGGCGCTCTAGATATGACAGTCGATGCGAATGCAGCAACTCATTTTGCAGATGAGACAGACATTCCATTATGGGCAAAAAGCAGCGTTACTGCCGTACGGCAAGCGGGTATCATGCAAGGCAAGGACGCTGGGCAATTCGCGCCGCAAGATCGGGCAACAAGAGCCGAGGCCGTGACGGTTTTGCTAAAGCTTAAGTCACAGAGGAGCAACGGAAGTCAATAAATGTTGGATAAGAGGCTGTTATCGTAGAGAATTTTAGTCTTTCAAAAAAAGATTTTTTGTACTTTGATCGTACTGAGAAAAAAATCTGTATTAAAAGGGAGACGAGAGCCCTCGCCTCCCTGGCAAAAATCGTTTCTCCATGATCTCATCGATGAACTGAATAAACGCATCAAACGGACTCCGAACACATAGCAACTCCGATTCTGAAAGTACGTCCGTTATTTGGACCATAGAACAAACAACCGAAGAACACGTTATTAGTCTATAACAACAAATACAATCAGCCGGCGAGATACACTCTCGACCGGTTATTTTTTATTCCAAGAACTCTAAGCACCTTGGCGAACGAAGCCCTTGCTTCGTTTATGATTTTAGCTTCTGTTTGTGGTTAGAAGTAAAGCTTTAGGTAGAAATATAGCAGCTCCTCGAGATGTAACCTGGAGCGCCAAGCCATTCATGAAATTCAAGGCGACAGCTCACCTGAGCCTGATCTGCGGTAATCGCCAGGAGTGACGCCTGTATGCTTCTTGAAGGTGCGGTTGAAGTGACTGATATGGTTATAGCCCACTCGCGTAGCAATCTCAGATATGCTTAGACCGGTTTCGGTCAGCAGCCCCATGGAAGCCTGCATGCGGATATAAGAAAGCAGCTCGATATAGGATTTGCCCTGAATCAACTTCAACATATAGCTGAAATAGGAGGGGGCCATTAGCGCTTTCGCCGCTACCGCCTCAAGGTGAAGATCCTCATCGTAATGAGTCTGCATATAAGTTATTGCCTCGTAAAAGGCTTCCCGGTGCTGAGCTACTTTCTGGCGCTCCTGCTGGCCTTGGGTTTGAACATATCGTTTGTACTGCCGGCCTATAATGACAAGGAGTCGTAACAGCTCAGCTTTAATCGCCAGGCGGTAGCCTTCCTCGCGTTCCTCCCATTCGTTCAAGAGCACGCCAAGCAGGCTTTCCACGACCGATTGGGTTGCAGGTGGCAAGGTGATTTTGGGCATAAGATCCGACTCCGAGATTAGAGGTCGAATATAGGCGAAGTCAACAAATGTTTGCATTTGCGTCATATCGCGCAGATTCTCATTGACGGCATGCGGCATGAAGTCGACCTGAATTAGGACAAAATCCATATCGTCTCTGGGATCCACCCGATGCTCCTGGTAAGGTGGAATCGAGAAAAGATCGCCTTTGGTCAGCACATAATGCCGGCCTGCCGCGAAGTGCAGACAGCTGCCTGACAGCATATAACATAACTGCAGATGCTCATGTGCATGCAGAATCGTATTCATTGTTGAGCGGCTGCGGCTTTCAATTTTGAAAGGAAATTGTTCATCCAGCATTTCTTTGTAGGCATATATCGGGTAATCAGAGTTCTCCGGCATCGTATCCTCCGCGATTGGAATCCATCCAGTATTTCTCTCTCATCCTTAAGATACACGGAATCACGTAATTGTTCAAAGAATACGTGGAAAAAGGAAAGCGCTCTCTAAAACCGACTGTCATAATGAATGTAAGCATTCGAACATAAGAGCACTGGAGGGGGAGCAGTATGCAGCGTCTGGCATTCAGTACGATTCCTTGTGAGGGCTGGACCCTCGAGGAAATCGTGGCTGCGGCAAAGGAAGCCGGATTTCAAGGTCTGGAGCTTAGGGAAGGCGAGGCTTGGTCCATCCATACCGGTCTGACCCCAGTAGAGCGGATGAAGGCTCTTGAAACCGTGAAGGAAGCGGGTTTGACCATCACCGATATCGGCTCCGGCGTATGCTTTACAGGGAGCGAAGGGGATGCGGAGCAATTTCGTCACTTTCAGAAGGTCGCAGCCTTGGCTCATGATTTGGAGGCTCGGGGAGTACGAGTATTCCTTGGGTATTTCACTTATCGAAGAGACCAGCAGGTCCCGGATATTCCCTATGAAAACCTGGTGAAGCAGCTTCAGCAGGCATGCGATTATTCGGCTGCTCACGGTGTGCAGTTATGGATTGAAACGCATAATGAATTCTCTACCGGCCGCGTCTTGCGAAAGCTGCTGGATGACGTGAACAGGGACAATTGTTTGGTCATCTATGATGTCATACATCCTCTGGAGGAGGGGGAATCGCCAGCGGATACGATTGCGCTTCTGGGATCGCAGTGTGTTCATGTTCATGTCAAAGACGGTATTCCCGTTGAAGATCCAATGGTGACGAATTGGAAATATACGAAAATAGGAGAGGGACAAATTCCTATTGCTTCTATAATAGAGCTTCTGGAGGAATCAGGGTACACCGGCTATTATTCGCTTGAATGGGAGACCAAATGGAGGAGTGAGCTGCAAGTGCCCGGCATGGAGCCCGATATCATTTTTCCGCATTACACAGCCTATATGTTTAATCTTCTCCAAAACGATGAGAAACGAGGTACTGCATGATGAGAACATTAGTGACAATCGCCGACGCCGGTCTGCGTGAGATGTTTTGGCAAGATCAGGTGCTGAGCAAGCTGGAAATGGTTTCTGTGGTTGATTTTGTTACGTTGGATGTGCGGTTCACAAGTGAGCAGTTGGCCGAAAAAATTGGTGAATATGATGCGTGCATCACGTCTTGGGGCTCGCCATTCTTCACGCCGGAGGTGCTTGCACGGGCAGGCAAGCTTAAATTCATTGGGCATGGAGCTGGAAGCGTCGCCTCCATTGTTAGCGATGATGTGTTCGCGACACCTATAGCGGTAACGTCTGCGAATAAGGTGTTGGCGCATTCCACCGCGGAGTGTGCGGTTTCGCTGATGTTCGCTGGAGCGTGGAACCACGCAGGATATAGCGCAGGAGTGAAGCGTGGTCAGTGGAGCGTCAATAATAGAGAAACCGTGCTAGGCGTTACCAGGCGGGTCATAGGTTTAGTCGGTTATGGCGAAATTTCCAAACAAGTCATTCGGATGCTGCAGCCCTTCGCCACGACAATTCTACTTTACTCCAGCTATTGCCAGCCCTCGGAGGCGGAAGCGCTGGGTGTAGAGCTCTGCGGGTTGAACGAGCTGTTCGAACGCAGCGACATCGTTTCGCTGCATAATACGTGGACGCCGCGGACACAGGGTATGATTGGCGCGGAGCAGCTGAGGCGGCTGCGGGACGGCGGACTCTTCGTCAATACGTCACGCGGCCCGATCGTGAACGAGGAAGCTCTTGTCGCTGAGCTGCGGACAGGCCGAATTTCGGCTGCAATCGACGTGTACGACCAGGAACCGCTCCCAGCGAGCCACGAGTTACTGTCTATGCCTAATGTGCTATGTTTGCCGCATATCGGCGGATATCATGGGCTGCTCAAACGAGAACTTTGCGATTTCATTGTCGATGAGCTGGGGAGGTTCGCAGCAGGCGAGCCGCTGCAGGGTAAGGTCTCGCTTGAGCATTTCCTCAGGTTGACACCAAGATGAAGTCCAACATGATGAGAAAGGAGTTGAGCTGTAATGAAGCTGATGGCTAAGAAGCTGTCCTCTCTAGACAAAGTTTTCCTAGATCGGGAACCTGTCCCCACATGCGAACCAATCGGTACGGCGCTGCGCAATGAACCGTTCTCCTTCCAGATCGCTTGGTATGCGGAGTCAGAGGAAGATGGCTTTAGCGCACTGACGATAGGCGTAGCGGCTGCCGATGACTATGGCGGCACCGTCCGTCTCTATGAGATCGGACATGTGCCATCCGAGCTGCCCGCTTATCCCCAGTCGGATGATGATTTCATCACCAAGCAGCCGGGTTTGTTCCCCGACCCGCTATATGAAGTGAGCCACGGTACGCTCCGGCTGGTTGCTTGCCAATGGCGCAGCTTATGGGTGGAATTCGACCCTCGCGGCGGTCTTCCTGCCGGTAAGTATGCGATTCGGGTCGAGTTCCGTGACCCCGATGGCAGGGAGCTTGCGTCCGTGGAGCATACTGTGGAGCTGTTGAATGCAGAACTGCCGAAGCAGGAGCTGATCCACACCGAATGGTTTCATTACGACGGCATAGCGGCTTGGTACCGGATCGAGGCGTTCGGAGAACGGTATTGGGAGCTGTTGGAGCATTATATCGAGACAGCCGTGGAGCACGGCATGAATATGCTGCTTACGCCGCTCTTCACGCCGCCGCTCGATACGAAGGTGGGAGGCGAGCGGTTAACGACACAGCTCATCAAGGTCACGGAGGCAAGTGATGGCTATATATTCGATTTCTCTTCTTTGAAGCGGTTTATTGATATGTCCCGTCAAGCAGGCATCGAATATTTCGAGATGTCCCACCTCTTCACGCAATGGGGCGCTAAAGCAGCAACTAAGATTATGGCGGAGACGAAAGCCGGACAGCGTCAAATCTTCGGTTGGGATACGGAAGCTACAGGTCCGGCATATATATCATTCCTGGAAAACTTCCTCCCACAGCTCGTACGGAATCTGAGGGAATGGGGAATTGCGGAGAAATGCTGGTTCCATATCTCGGATGAGCCGAATATGAGTCAGTTGGATACTTACGGGGCAGCGCTGAAAATTGTGCAGCCGCATCTACTAGGCTTTCGCATGCTTGACGCATTGTCGGAGTATGCCTTCTACGAGGAAGGGTTGGTCCAGACGCCTGTGCCGGCTTCCAATCACATCGATCCGTTTCTGGAAGGCCAGGTTTCCCGCCTTTGGACCTATTACTGCTGCGCTCAAGATAAGGGCGTCAGCAACCGATTTATGGCGATGCCCAGCAGGCGGAACCGTATCATTGCAGGACAATTGTACAAATACCGAATGGAAGGATTTCTGCATTGGGGCTATAACTTTTGGAACGCCCAGTTCTCGCTCAAGCCGATTAACCCTTACGCAGTTACCGATGCAGGCTGCGCCTTCCCTTCAGGCGATGCGTTCCTCGTATACCCGGGAGAGGACGGCAGACCCGTGACGTCCATCCGATTGAAGGTGATGCGGGAAGCGCTGAATGATTTGAGGGCCATGCAGCTGCTGGAGAGGATCGCGTCCCGTGAGCTTGTCCTTGATATTCTGGAGGATGGCGGACGATGCCCGCTGACCTTCAGCGATTATCCGCGCGAAGAAAGTGCGCTTATTCATATACGCAGCCGGATAAACGCGGAGATTGCTGCGCGGATTGACTTGATCGCCACTTGAAGGGAAGCAGCTCAGTTTTATAGGATGACTGCTTCTCCTATTTCGAATTGATGACTGCTTCATTCACATAGGCATTTTTATGGATGTTGGTCTTTTTTTCGAGATTCGCAAAAATAGTTGTGGGAGTTTGGATTGCGATCATATCCGTTTATCGTGGATGCGGGTATTATAGCTGTGAAAACTGAAACTTGGCAGGTTTGAAGGAGGAGGAGCTGCAGATGGTAACACCATTCTGGAAAAGCAAGCTGCAGGATATTGGGGAAGGCATGGCAAATGTCTCGAAAGGTACCGTCCGCACACTGGCAACTTCGGCAGGCGGAAGAGAAATCCCGATCGTCGAATACGGGCTGAAGGAAGATTTTAAACGCCAAGCAAATTACAGCTCCGCATGCGGTGCCGGAAATCCGGCGTTCTACGCGCAGAAGGATGCGAACGCAAAGCCCGTGCTGCTTATTGTCGGCGGCATACATGGCGGCGAGCTGGAGGGGATTGCTGCGGTTATGAACCTCATACAGGTGCTCGAAACAGGGGCAGACTATCGGGGCAAACGATATGATTATATTACGGAAAATGCCCATCAATTCCGCCTTCTTCTCGTTCCATGCATGAATCCCGACGGACGGGCGAGACTGCCGATTGATACGTTAATCGATGTGTCGTACGAGAAGTTTGTCTATTACATGCAGGGGTCATGGAAGGACGGTACATTATGCAAGTGGCCGGAATGCAAGGCGGTTCATCCCATTAAAGAGGCTTCGGCATTTTTAGGCTCCTATTTCAACGACGATGGCGTAAATATCATGCATGACAATTTTTTTGCTCCGATGGCGAAGGAGACAAGCGCTTTGCTTGCCCTCGCGGATGAGGAGGCGGTCGATTTTTCCGTTCTGCTGCATGGCGGTGCGAACAGCGAGGTTCATTTTACGACCATTCCTTATCTGCCGCTGTATATTGCGAACAAACATCAGGATTTTAACGGGATGATGGCAAAGGCTTATGCGAAGAATGGAATTCCGTTCGCGGAACGAAATTTGGTTTATACGGATGAAGGGGGATATTCATTTCCTTCGTTTAATATGACAACCGCAATTCATCATGTCTGCGGGGGAATGAGCTTGACCTTCGAGTCGAATATGGGGCTCGATGGTCCTGGAGTGAAGCTTGCGCCAGATGAAATCCTGGACAGCCATTTTGTCCTTTTTGAGGAAATGTTTCGGTTTAGCTTGAAATAACGGTGAAGACGGCAGAGCCGGGGTTAAGCCACTTTAACGCAACGGAGAAGGTAAGCGAGCTTGGACAACTATCTAGCCAAATGGAGCCATGCGATGTGCGCATGGCTCCATTTGGCTAGAAGGTAAACCGGTATTTCCCTGACCCCGCAATGAGACAAACGCCTTGCTCCGACTGCCGAATGTCCCGTATCCCTGTAGATTGCGCCAACGGTACTCCATTCTCACGCACCTTCGCATATTCCGCTCCCGGCAGCAGTAACGAAGCAGTCGTATTCGGGGGAATAACGACCGTCATATGCATGCCGTTTTCATCCGACCTCTGCCACTTGGCATGGATGGCTCCATACATGGATTCAAGCGATGCTTCTGCCCATGCTAAGGCTTCATGAGGCTGCGGACGGATATGGAAATGCTTATATCCCGGTGCATCCTCATCAACATCAATTCCGGCTACATAACGATACAGCCATTCACCTATCGCTCCGTAAGCATAGTGATTGAATGAATTCATGTGTATGCTCCAAAAGCTTCCGTCCTGCTTGATTCCGTCCCAATGCTCCCATATGGTGGTAGCGCCTTTGGTCACCTGATACAGCCACGAAGGATAGTCGGTCTGGAGCAGCAGCTTGTACGCCGCATTGGAGTGGCCGTTCTCGCTGAGGACGAGATTCAAATAAGGAGTGCCGACGAAGCCGGTCGTGAGATGGAAACCTGTTTCTTGCAGCAGCTCCACCAACTTGCCTGCCGTCCGTTCCTTGGCGGCATCCTCCACCAGATGAAACATAAGCGCGAGGACGTGAGCCGTCTGTGTCGGTACGGCCAGTCTGCCATTTGGCGTGACGTATTCGTGCTGGAATGCGTCGCGGATGCGATTGCGCAGCGCCTCATAACGTTCCGAATCTTCGGTTTTACCAAGGATGTGCGCGGTTTTGGCAAGCAGCGAAGTCGAATGTGCATAGAAGGCAGTAGCGATCAACTCGCGATCGGTAGCACCGACATACGAATCAGGCTTGGAATCGAGACCGAGCCAGTCTCCAAAGTGGAAGCCGGTATTCCAGAGGTATTCGTTTTCCCCTTGCCGACGAATATACTCCACCCACGCCTTCATGCTTTCATATTGCTGCTCGAGAATACGCTTATCCCCATAACATTGATAGAGTACCCAAGGACAGATGACCGCGGCGTCTCCCCAAGCGGCGGAGGAGTGGCTCGTTTCCTTCAACACATGCGGAATAACGAATGGGACCCCGCCGTCTTCACGCTGCTCGGCAGCCAAGTCACGCAGCCACTTTGTGAAGAATGGGGCTACATTCATCAGATGAGCGGCAGTACGAATAAACATCTGGGCATCTCCCGTCCATCCGAGCCGCTCATCCCGCTGCGGACAATCGGTAGGTACATCGAGAAAGTTTCCCTTTTGTCCCCAAAGGATATTGTGCTGCAGCTGGTTGATCAGAGGATCCGAGCAGCGAAATTCGCCCGTTCTCTCCATATCGGAATGGAGCACGACCCCGGTGAAGTCCTCCAGCCGAATTGGCTCGCCGAATCCGATCAGCTTCACGTACCGGAAGCCCTGAAAGGTAAAGTGGGGCTCAAATGTTTCGGCTTTCCCGCCCCTCAGCGTATACTGGATGGTTTGTTTCGCATTCCGCAGATTATCCGTATAGAAGTTTCCCTCATGGTCCAACACTTCGGCATGCTGCAGCATCACTTCCTGGCCAGGTTGTCCCTTTATGGTAAATCGGATCCAACCGACCATATTTTGCCCCATATCCAGTACCGTTTCCCCGCTCGGAGTGGAGAGGAGCTTGATCGGTAATAATTCATCGGTGATCCGAACCGGCTCGTTAAGTTGTGCGGTAAGGATATTTTTGGAATGAGTTGGCGTTTCTACCGCGAACCAGCTTTCATCATCGTATCGGCCATCGCACCAATCTGCGATCTCAAGCCGTGCGTCATACGTCTCCCCATCATATATGCTGGACATTCGTATAGCGCTTTCGCGAGCTTTCCAGGACGTGTCCGTTGCAATAATGACTTCTTCATCGTCCGCTTCATAACGAATATGCAATTGCATAAGAAAAGCGGCTCGGTCCCCATAGACATTCCTTTTGTGGGCGCCGGTCAAGCTTCCCTTATACCAGCCGTTTCCCAGAATGGCGCCAATCGCGTTGGGACCGATCGTCATTAGATCCGTCACATCGTACGTCTGGTATTGGAGTTGATGGTTATAGCTGGTCCAGCCGGGAGTCAAATAACAATCGCCTGCTCTGCGTCCATTCACATAAAGCTCATAGAGTCCAAGTCCAGTTGCATAGATGCGGGCGCTTTTCACCTTTCTATCCACCTGAAAAGCACGCCGGATCAGAGGACAAACCTCGGATTCGAGAGGAAACGTTCCGAGTGGCGGACTAATCCAATCCGCAAGCCATTCGCCTGTTTCCAGTAGTCCCATTTCCCAGTAGGCCGTTTCGGACCATTCCGTTTCCTCGTCTTGCTCGCTCCAAACACGGACGCGGTAATCGTAACGCAGACGGCTTGCGAGCTCGATGCCGCCGATTTCAACGTGGACGGATTGGCTGGAGTTTACTCTGCCGGAATCCATGAGCGGATTCTCCCAATCCGAATCTATTGAAATCTGCAGCTGATAAGCCGCTTGCAGCCACGCCCGCGACTCGGAGTGAATGTGCCAGCTTATTCTCGGCTTTTGAATATCAATTCCGATTGGATTTTTTTTGTATTCGCATCGGAGCTTCGTCACGCTGGACATGCGGATCACATCCGTTTCTCGTAAAGGATTGATTTACCCATTCGACAGGTATTCGACTATAATTATAAGAGAGTTTCTGATGGGAACATCATATCAAAACGGACATTTCATATAGGTAAACACGACATGAATAGGAGCAGGTGACCTTGCTGTGAACAAATCGAAGCGTACGCTTTCGGCGGACCGATTTTTGCCGGATGATACGATGCTGTCTATCAATCGGATGACCGAAGCCTTTCAACTGTCCCAGCATGCACATGAATTTATCGAGCTGGCGTATGTAGGGGAGGGTAGAGGCTTTCATTATATAGAAAATGAGGTTCGCCCGGTGTCTAAAGGCCAGCTTTTCGTCATCCCGGTCGGGGTGTCGCATGTGTTCCGGCCAGCCTCATCGGATGTGGCCAAGGAGCCTTTAGTCGTGTATAACTGTATATTCCGACCTCGATTAATCGATAGTCTGCTATCCTTTGTGACTGACGATCCCATCGCAAACTATATGAAGGAGCTGCAGCGAGAGGAGCTTCCCTGCGAGCTCATCACAGATGTTGAAGCCGGCATTGAAAGCTTGTTTCTATTGATGTACCGGGAATACGAGCTGCCGCAGAGCGGTTCCTCCACGTACTTGCGCAGCCTCTTGCTTCAAGTAATCCTTACCATATACAGGATGAAACATCGCGAAAGATCAGGCATGCCGAGCAAACCGGATCGTTTCGTGCAGGTTCTGGGGTACGTCGAGCGGCATTATGCAGAGGAGCTTACCCTATCTCATTTAACTGAATCGTTTCAATGGAGTCCGCGTCAGCTTCAGCGGTTGTTCAAACAGCATACTTCACAAACGTTTCAGCACTATCTGCAAGGCGTTCGCATCCGAATGAGCTGCGAGCAGTTAAGAAGCACTGACCGAACGGTTGCCGCGATCGCGGACTCGGTCGGGTACCGAGATGTCAATTCCTTTATTGCCCTATTCAAAAGGGTAGTGGGTCAAACCCCCGGAAGTTATCGCAAGCAAATATCTACGTAAAGAATAATCCAAAAATAACGGTGTCTGGGATATCCTCCCAGACACCGTTATTTCATTTCTATGCGGCTTGATGCTTCTAAACCAATAGGCTGGTTCATATATAGTCGTTTTTGCGAAAGCTAGTACTTTTATCAGAAAACCTTAAAGTAGTTGAAGTTTAATCAGTATTGTAGATTTACTCTTGATCGATTGGTGCTCTACGATTGCGATAACGAAGGACTCTCATATATGTATGCGGATTAATAGTCCTGTGCGTAAGCAAGTCTAATCATCGTATAGGTGCTTGGAGATGAGGTGCCCGTTTATGATCTTCATAAAGGCTTATGAAGAAAGGAAGGATTGCGAAATGTTGAATGCATCAAACGATTATTTGACCATGTACGCCTCCCTCGAAGAGCAGGGCGCTTACGTGACGGCTGCCACGAACGTAACGACCCCGCATGCTGCCATCCGCTCGCTTCTGAGTGAAGTAATGGGCGCTGGGCTTGGACTGCCGTCTTTCCCGTATGTCCGGTTTCGGGAAGGGCAGTGGCCCTCAGAGCTGCAAGCCAGGATTCGCAATGAGTTCGGAGGCGTGGAACCGCGCGAAGATGAAGAAGAAGCCTATGCGATCGAAATCACGGCGGCGGGCATCGAGGTGCACGCGAGAACGGCACGCGGATCGCTCTACGGGGCGGCGACGCTCGTTCGTCTGGCGGAGGAAGGGCTGATTCGGCATGGTTTGGTTTACAACCGGCCGACTTGCCCGGTAAGAGGGCTGAAGCTGTATATGCCGACGCGGGAAGGGATGGATTATTTTAAACAATTCGTTGAGATGTTGTGCCGCTTCCAGTTTAATACCGTCGTGCTCGAAGTCGGTGGCGCCATGGAATATAAAAAGCATCCGGAAATTAACGAGGGCTGGATCCGTTACTGTGAAGAGATGAGCGAGTACAGCGGCAAGGCCATTGAGGTGCAGGACAGGACGTTTCCTTGGTACAAAAACTCTATGCATGTGGAAAACGGCGGTGGAAATTATTTGTCCCAAGACGAGGTGCGCGATCTGATCCGATATTGCAAGGATCGGTTCCTAGAGGTCATCCCTGAGGTGCCTTCGCTCAGCCATTGCGACTATCTGCTGATTAACCATCCGGAGCTGGCCGAACGGAAGGAAGACCCGTACCCGGATACCTATTGCCCTTCGGACGAGAGGTCCTATGAGCTGCTCTTCGACGTGCTGGATGAGGTACTCACGGTATTCGAGCCCCGGATCGTACATGTCGGGCATGACGAATATTACAGTATCGGCTTGTGCGAACGCTGCAAAGGAAAGACCGCTGAGAGCCTATATGCGAATGATCTACGGCGGATTCACTCCTATTTGGCGGAACGCGAAGTACAAACGATGATCTGGTGCGAGAAGCTGATCGATGCCGAGGACAAGTACGGCGAGAAATGGGGCGGTGCCGAAAGACCGATGAAAAGCCATGTAACAGGAGAGCCGTTCGGCGAGACGATCCCAGCGACATACCGGGCAATTGACTTGGTGCCGCCGGATATCCTAATGCTTAACTGGTATTGGGGGATGGAGCAGCAGTATGACCGTTTATTTCTGGATCGCGGGATGCCGTTGATCTACGGGAATGTGGAGGGTCCGGCTTTCCGGGGCTGGAAGGAGCGTCTTCGGGCAGGGGCAAGAGGAGGAATCATCTCGAACTGGAGCGAGACGGCGGAAGGTAATTTGCAGCGAAACGGCGTTTTGTTCTCCATGTCTTATTCGGCATTCCTGTTCTGGCGAGAAGACTACGAGGAGTCTGCGTACGGTCAAGTCTTAGAGTCGGCTTTCGAGGCACTGTATAGAGACAAGAATCGCTACCTGCTAGGGAGAGTACCCATAGCCACTCAAACAGACGGTGAACAAGTTACGGATGGGCCGTCCTCTGGCACTTCTTACATCGAGGTGGTACACACGACGGATGAATACAGGGAGTACCGGCTGTTTTTCGATGGCGTATTTCTAGATCAAGAAGAGTACCGTATCGGAGCTTATATGCTCATCTACGAGGACGGCACCGAGGAGGAGATGCCAATCTGCTACGGGTATAACATCTCCAACAAAGATCGTTCGTGGGATCGAATAGCCTTCACGGATTCTGCCCCGCTCAAGAAAGAGGCGTACAAGGTCGACGATTCCTTGTTCGAGACGGCTTATACGACAAGGCCGCTGCCGACAGGGGAAGGAACCTACTACCGGTGGATCATCGAGAATCCGCATCCGGACAAGACGATTAGCGGCGTGCGGCTGACCGTGGACGATCCGACCGCTTATTCCATAACCGTGAAAGAAATGAGCGTCTACCCGAAATCGCCAGTCTGGTTGGTTTGAAGATCCAACCGGTGGCTTGCGGTAACTAGTCTCTCAGCTTTTTTCCAACCATTTCAAGCCCAGTGCCTCAAATGCACTGGGTTTTTGGTCGTGCCGACTGGTCTCTTTTGCGAAAAGTAATACTTTTTTGAACAGATATCGAAAAATTTGAGCTTCGAGTCGTTTTATGCATATACAGTGCGCACCCTTACGGCTATCATGGGTAGTAAGATATATAACAGTGTTGAAAGCGGATACATAAATGCGGAAGGATAAAGTCGACTAGTCTTTCATAAGCATCTCGTGAATTGTTAAGATCAGAGAGAAAAATATTAGGCGGAAATTCCATCTAAAATGTGGGGGTCGCATGAAACCATTACAATCGCTTCTGTTCTTTAGACGGAAATCCAATTCCCTGTTCCTTCGGCTCATCGCGGGATTTCTCTGCATCATACTGCTGCTGGGCTCTTTCACCCTGTATACGCTCGCGGAGTCCAAGAAGAACGTGAGACAAGGCATCGTCCAATACAACACACTAATGATCGAGAACACGATGAACAGCTACGAAAAGCATTTGGATTTGGTGAGAAAGCAGATGTCTCAATTTTTCTTGAG
This sequence comes from Paenibacillus sp. 2TAB23, assembly GCF_052115165.1. Taxonomy (NCBI): domain Bacteria; kingdom Bacillati; phylum Bacillota; class Bacilli; order Caryophanales; family Paenibacillaceae; genus Paenibacillus; species Paenibacillus sp. 2TAB23. The sequence goes on along the minus strand of NZ_JBFRGD010000011.1, from coordinate 16,859 downwards.
CGAGGATGTCCAGCGGCTGCAAAGCAATCCGAAATTCACCAGTATCCCGCAGATTATCCGTGAAATCTCCACCTTTTCAAGCAATCCGTATCTCTTTATCGATAACATCGTGCTCTATTTGAAGAAGGATGATCTGGTGATCGAAAAGGGGACCAGCACGGACGCCTCTACGATGTTCAACGTGTTCTATTCCAGCAAAGAGTATCCTCTCGAGTTCTGGAGGAAACAATTTGACAACACATATTCGACTCGGTTATTGCCGTCCGCTCATATGGTCAACAATATGTACCATGATTCACCGCGTCAAATTGGCAACCGCATTCCCCATTTGTTCAAGAACGAATGGCACAATAACTTGTTTATGATCGTTTTTCTGGACGCCGACCGGATGTATAACGCATTCCAGCAAAGCATCCACGATGATTTTATCGTTTACGGCGACGGAGGAGAAACATTATACCAGACCGAGGGGAAGGAGTCCTTTCTTTCCTATGCCGATCTCAAGGCCGACGGACGCACCGAATTCGTGAAGGACGGCAAATATTATTTCAGCAAGACGGGGAAAACAACGGGTTATCAGTATGTATACCGCGTGCCCGCCGAACAGATCGCCTACCAAACTCGGCTCAATGTAACGCTGGTAGCGATGATGGTAACGGTCATTGTTCTCAGCCTATTGATTGCTATCGTATTCGCCGTGAGGATCAATAATCCGCTGCGTAAGGTCATTGAATCCATCCGAACCTTGAACGAGAAACAGCCTTTCCGGTCAAGTATTAGCGAATTCAATATTATTAGTGATGAAATTCTCGGTATACAGCTTGTGAGGAAGCAACTCGGCTTCATCAATCGACTCAAAGCGATCCGCAGCCACGAGGTAGACGGAACAAGTCTCGAATTCGTGAACAGGCCGTTTGTATTCCTGTTGTTTCAAGTGCAATACCACCACGGGAAGCTGAACAATCAAATATCGGTCGAAAAGTGGCTCTACTATATAAGAACTTATATCGATAGTCAATTAACGCCGGCACAGCCGGACTCCCTCACCTTCCAGATTGAACGGAATCAAATTCTGAGTCTGGTTTTTGCCGAACGCACACCAGAACTTTTCCGACTGCTCGGCAAAATGAAGGCGGTATTCGATCACGATAAGGAATACGGGATCATAACCATCGCGGTCACATCCATTTATTCGGAGTCGGAACAACTCACAGTCGCGTACGAAGAAGCGCAAGGTCTCATCGGGGAGCGCCGACTGGTGAAGGAAACGCAAATTATAACGGAACGTGTCTCTGTTCCGGCTTCGATCGGGTTCTCTTCCGATCAGGACAAAGAATTTGAAGTGAATTTGAGAGAAGGCAATTTGCCGCAGCTTACCGCTCTACTGGAGCGACAGTTCGCAAAGTGGCAGGGGAAGGATATGACGGCTTCCGCCATCTACCGGTTCGCGGAGACTATGGAGGTCAAAATTCGAAGCACGCTTGTCTCTGCCGGACTGGAAACCAACAAGCTGGAAGCCATTCTCAACAAGTCGGAGGAAAAGATCGAGAACTGTGTAACCGTAAGCGAACTGGAGCAGCTGCTTCAGGGCTGGGTCACGAAGGCCGCGGAAACGGTCAAGGAGAAAAAGGAGGAAAAGCACCAGGTTACCTCCTTCGTGATCGATTATATCAACGAACATTTGTCGGAGGAGATCTATCTTGATGTGCTGGCCGAGAAGCTGAAGATGAGCAGCGGTTATCTGTCTTCCTATTTTAAAGGGAAAACTGGTAAAAACATCGTGGACTATCTAAACGAAACCCGAATTGCGAAGGCAACCAGCCTGCTTGCCGACAACAACATCAAAATTCACAATGCCGCCAAAGAAGTAGGCTATCAGAACATTACGTCGTTCAACCGCATGTTTAAGAAATACACGGGAATGACGCCAAGCGAATACCGGAAGCAGTTAAATTCTACCTCTTGATAAAGTTCCGATAAGGAACTTTTTTTTCTATATAAGTTGAAAGAATGAATGAGCTGCGCGGGCGGAGAGAATAAAGTCTTTCTGGAGAAATGGAATGTTAGCGGATTCATAGGGCATGCGAGGAGCAAGAAAATGATTTGAAAAGGACGGTGCATTCAAAGTGAATAAAAACAAAAAGATTAGAGCGGTCGGAGCCATTCTCATCGCTTCCATGATTGCAGGCTGCACTGGCAAGAGCAATATTCGTTTACGGAGTCGTTGAAATATCAATTCCCGACGATGAATGTGACGCCGCTGCTGACGGACGAAGAGAAAGATGCGATTACGGCAAACGATGAACAGCTCAACAAATATTTCGAGTCATCCGTAGCGAAATTCATAATCGGTGAAACGCCGATGTCGCAATGGGATGCGTTCCTTGAAGAGCTGGGCAAAATCGGTTCGCAGAAGGTAATCGATACGTACCAAGTCGCTTTAGATCGTTTGAAGAATAACATCAAATAACCTGAGTGCGGGCAAGGGCAGGGGGAGTTGGACGAGGATCAGGTCCAGCCCTGTCTTTTTCTTACCGAAAGGGGGGCCGTATTGCATTCGCCATTGTAGGACAAAATATTTATGATAGAATGTGCCAATGGAGATGGTCTTATATGAAAATATTAATTGTATTTATTTTTCTTTACCTATGCAGCCTCAGTTTTTTAACAATCATGGACCTCATTTCGGGGATAACCTTTTCCGAATCTGTTCTAATATTATTTAAATCGTTCTCTGTGATTACGACCGCAGAAAAAGTTATCGTATTTGTGGCGGTGTTTATTCCGTTCTTATTTCCCGCGTTTAACAGCTTAAATAAGTCAAAAAAGACAAGAACAAAATAAATGCCTTCTTGAGGCTGTGTTTGTTTACTTTTCCTCTGATTTCAGATAGGAATTAATTCTTAATCCACTCCGTCTAATATAGGCTTCCACGCTTACTTTCACTTCGCTTTCCGAGTAAATACTTGGCCAATTGTTTTTCAATTTTTTCCATTCCCTCGGATGTGTGCGTTCCATTTCTGTCGAGAAACCAAAAATATCGCTCTTCTTATTTTGGGTTGCACGGATAGCTAAATGGATCTCTTTCTTCGTTTCTGCTGTTAACTTTTTTTGCAGCTCTATAAAACTATCGCGATTGTTGGGATCGATGGAACATTTTGTTTCACTAAAATTACCTTCTTGCTTAACATGCAGTGACAAAGAAGGTTTGCCATTTAACAAGTCTACCCTTAATTTGCTTGATGAGCGGACTATCTCAATTGAAATGGCTTCTTTCATATCTTCGCAGTCAATATTGATGATGGTGCTCTTCATTTTATTGAGTATCCAAACAACTCCACGAGCTGCTTTGCCATCAAGCCATGTTGAAAGTTTCCCATTTGAAAAGATGGCGATCCCACTTGTTTCGATAGTCGTGTAAGGAGATGATTTCTCTAGGTTCACCTTCAACTTACCTAATGAGGGGTTTCCGATGACACGCATACCACTAATTATAGGTTCTCCTGATCCGCTCAGCCGTTTAATGATTTCCATTAGATTAACGTCCACGGATTCCGCCCAAAATTCAGATGACACCTTAAGTTTATCTTTAATAGAAGTAGCTGTTATTGACTGCAAAGGTGTTAAAATAGTTAACAAGTTTTCAGCTTGTAATCCTCTAGCAATTACTACCGATGATGTGAGCCGAAGCTCATGCGATCTTTCAAAGAAGTCGAATAGATTATAAATGCCATCCCTGGCAACCGGTTCTCCAATAACAAGAAGCTGGGAATGGGCAAAAAAGAGTCGTCGCGATACTTTTTTCGATGTTTTTCGAAATGCGCTTAAGAGCGTATGGTCGACGGAAGAGTATACGATATAAGGCACAACACTGTTTCCTCCGCTTCCGCTGCTGCTGCTGCCAGCAACAGTACTTGGGTTGACTACTAGCAAGGATACTTTGTACTGGTCCGAATTCGGAACGTTGTCAATCCCAATACCAATGACGATAGCTAAATCACGCAGCTCTTTGCTATTCCAACAGCCATTCAGAAACAAAAGGCTAACAGGCAACAACAAAATGACGATAAAATATCGCTTCATTATGAACCCCTCTTGTTGAGATGATGTATTTGTGATGTGCTTGACGAATGTTCGTCTACACTATTCGATGGATGGTTGACTACCTCGGATGTGGAATCATTATCATTTGTTATTGCGTCTTTCATTAAAGGTATGCCAAACAACGACACCTTCCGGTCTTCAGGTACAAATTGCGAAAAAAAGGACATATTCATATAGGGGATACCTAACGAAGTTAGGCTGCACATATGACCGAGTAGAATAATGCTAAATATGGCTATTCCATAGAATCCAAGCAAAGCTGCCGCACACATGAGGGAAAAACGAATTAATCGAATCGAAAGCGCCATATTGTAAGAGGGAGTCGCAAAGCTGGAGATACCGGTAAGAGCAACCACAATTACCATTGCAGAAGATATAATACCTGCTTCCACAGCCGCTTGCCCGAGAACAAGCGCCCCTACGATGGATACGGCTTGACCAATTGCGCGAGGCATGCGTATTCCTGCTTCACGTAGGATTTCAAAAGTAAATTCCATTATTAAAGCTTCAATAAAAGCCGGTATAGGAACACTTTCACGTTGCGCGGCCAAGCTAAGTAGAAGTGATGTCGGAATCATCTCCTGATGAAACGTAATCGCAGCGATATATATGGAAGGTCCGAACAAAGATATAATCAGCGCTGCGTAACGTAGAAACAGGATGGCTGCCGCGGCCTCCGGACGTTGGTAATAATCCTCTACCGATTCGAAATTCATGTAGAAGGTTACTGGGGCTATTAAATTAAACGGTGTACCGTCAATGAAGATTGCAATTCTTCCCTCTAACATGTGGCCAGCAACCGTGTCAGGGCGCTCCGTATTCAGAATGGTCGAAAAAGGCGTCATCCTCTGATCTTGTATGAGTTCTTCAAGATGTTCAGAGCCCGCTAATGCTTCAATTTGGATATTTTGAATCCGATTCCGTATTTCCTGAACAAGTTTGTCATCCACTGTGCCTTGTATGTACATAATGGCTACGCTTGTCTGCGTATGAATGCCAAGCTTAAAAGGTTCTAATCTCAGATTAGCGCTTTTGATTCTGCGACGGACAAGGGAGACATTCGTTCCTATGGATTCTGTAAAACCTTCTTTTGGACCACGAATGACGACTTGTGTTGAAGGTTCTGTAATAGATCGCTGCTCCCCGCCTTTCGTGTTGCCACTTACAGCTTCAATTGAATTTTCAACAAATATGACCGTATTGCCGGATAGAACAGATAGGATGATGCTGTCCCAATCGTTTAGAACACACACTTCACCAACTGTAAGAACATGGTCATGTATGAACGAAAGTTCGCTTTGCTCATGATTTAGTCTGACTCCAGTATTGGCATCAATCATAAGAGAATGCAAAATGAACTGATTGACTATGTTCTTGTCCGTAATGCCGTCCAAGTAAACCGCACCTGCCTGCGCTCGATTCTCTCCCATCTCAAATTGCCGAATGATAATATCCGGACTGTTTCCTAATTCGTTTTTGAGGAACATTAAATTATCAGATAAACGAGGGGAAAGGGGCAGATTAACTCCTGAATGTATATTAACCTCGGTTTCAGCCTTGGTCGTTTGGGGGGTCTTATTAACATGTCGGATTGAATTTTTAAAAAACATGATGCACCCCGTTAATATCAATTTAGGTCGAAAGGTCAAACGCGATGAGAATGGCTTAAACGCTTCTTAATCACATGTATGAATAGGAGAAGCAACGGGATTATAACGACTAAAATAGGTAAAATAATGTTCACGACGAATATTCCTTCATGCTTATGCTCGGGGAAGCTCCAAGCAGATTGTACCGATAGAAGGAAAATGATGATGCCTATCGGATAGGCAAGCTTTCGTTTCTCCGATATACGGAATATATCAGCTGTCATGGCGGAAGCCGCATATGCATAGACGCTCATTTTGAAAAACACTCCAATGATGAGAGCGAGAATGACCAATGCATCTAGTCGCTGGAGAAATTCCACTAATTCCACCGTAGTGATGGTTGTGAATAACGGAAAGGCTGATCGTGAATAGAAGTCCGAGCCAATGACTGAAACCTCCATTGCATGAGTCAGGCTGAGAAGAATTGTACTGACAACGATGGCCATTATACCTGTTCTAGTTGCGATTTTCTTTTGCTTTAAATGTGGTAAAATGGTTGTGAAACAAATTAGTTCACCGAATGGGAACATGAAAATGTTAGGGTAGGCTTTTTTAATTGTTGAAGCCCATCCTTGGCCTAATGCTGGAAGCAGGTTCCTTAGTTCGATCGCACCTGATAAAATAACGGCAAGGTTGCTAAAAACACCTAACAAAAGCATGATAATGATAAAAATTTCAGCTAAACGAAGCAGCACGTTAATTCCTTTATAGAGCATGTATATAACCGCAATGATCATGGTTGCATGGACAACGGTTATTGGAGTTTGATCATATGAAGCTGAAATCAGAAGATCGCCTGCCTCCCGCAAATTGCGAGAGCCATTATAAATGAAAAAAACGACATAAAACAAACTAATCGGCCAGCCGAGATATACCCCTAAAATTTTTCGTATATAACCGCTTAAAATTAATGACGGGTACTGCTTATAAAAATAAACAATGAGTACATACAGGATGATCCCCCCAGGCATAGCTAGCAAAATCGATAACCACGCATTCCACCCATTCCCTAAGCCGATCGGAATGACCAAGGCGGTTCCGAATTCAAATAAGATGATGACAGCAAATAACTGAGTGGGAGTAATCGCAGATAGTTTAGACATGGCATTCTCCCCTTTACTTGGACTTTTCATTACAATGTTAGTACTTTCCAAAAAGCCGTTTTTTTATCAAAAATGCGCTTGGCGAAAACGATTGGCAGGAGTAGAACATGACTATGAAAACGGAGATATGAAGAAAGCTACACTATTTTGCAATAAAAATATCCCCACCAAGGATCACCCTACCTTCATGTAATAACATGAAGTTTTTTTGAGTGTCTACTTAAAGGGGATAATACCATTCCTCAGAATGAAGCAATGGAATTTGAAATTTAGAGAATTCATTACACTTCAATGATAATTGGTAAAACCATGGGCCGTCTTTTTGTTTTTGCATAAAGCAGCTTGCTTGTAGATTCCTTAATACGATGTTTTAATATAGACCATTTGCCGTCGTTTCCATTTTCCTGTAAGTCAGCAATGGTTTTCAGTACGAGTCGACCAACTTCGCCTAATAATGCTTCGGATTCTCTAACGTATACGAAACCTCGGCTAATAATATCAGGCCCGGATAGAATGGAGCCTTCTATACGACTAAGTGTGACAACAACAACAAGGATGCCATCCTCGGCAAGATGTTTTCGATCGCGCAATACAATATTTCCGATGTCGCCAATGCCCAAACCATCAACTAGCGTATTGCCTGCGGTAACTTTTCGAGTTTGCTGTACATGATTTCCAGATAGGTCAAGGACATCTCCGTTATTCATAATATATATATTATCCTTCTCTACCCCAACAGACTCCGCAAGTAAGCGATGCTGGTATAACATGCGATATTCTCCGTGGATAGGGATGAAATAGGTTGGTTTCATTAGCGTAAGCATAAGCTTAAGCTCTTCTTGGCTGCCGTGACCGGACACATGCATGCCTGTCGCTGCACCTGACCCATGAATGACATGAGCCCCAAGCATATAGAGATGATCTAGCATGCCGGCAACGTTCTTTTCATTACCTGGAATGGGTGATGACGCGAGAATGACGGTATCACCAGGAGAAATTTCTGTATGTGGATAGGTGGAGCTAGCGAGCCGCGAGAGAGCAGCCATCGGTTCACCCTGACTTCCCGTACACAATACCGCAACTTTTTCTCTCGGGAGCAGATTGGCCTCTTTTGATTCAACGAGCATGCCTTCGGGAATGTGGATATAACCAAGCTCCTGAGCAATAGAGACCACGTTGATCATACTGCGACCAAGCAGCAGGAGCTTGCGGTTTGTTAGAATGGCAGCATCTACAACCTGCTGCAAGCGATTGATGTTGGAAGCGAAGGTGGACAGAAATATTTTATTTGTTGCTTTCTGGAAAGCATCTGTAATTTTTTCGCCTACCAATCGTTCAGAAGGAGTGAATCCTGGCCGCTCGGCGTTCGTGCTCTCGGATAACAAAACAAGTACTCCTGCTTCACCTATTTTCGCCATCTTATGAATGTCTGGGAATTGTTTATTGGAAGGGGATAGATCGAATTTGAAGTCTCCCGTATGAACGACCGTACCTTCTGGCGTCTGTAATGCGATACCAACACAGTCTGGAATGCTATGATTTGTACGGAAAAAAGAAAGCTGAAAGCTTCTTCCTAGCTCAATAAATGAGTCTGTTTTAATTTCATGAAATACGGTTCCTTTGAGATGATGTTCTTTTAGCTTTCCCTTGACTAAACCGAGTGTAAGACGAGTTCCATATACGGGAATATTCAGCTGTTTCAATATATAAGGAATTCCTCCGATATGGTCTTCATGTCCGTGCGTGATCACCAAAGCGCGTACTTTTTCTTGATTTTCAATCAAATAAGTAATGTCAGGGACGATTAAATCTATGCCGGGCAGACTCTCGTCCGGAAATTTAGAGCCGCAGTCAATGACAATGATGTCGTCAGCGTATTGGATGACATACATATTCTTTCCGATTTCAAATACGCCGCCAAGCGCAAAAATGGATAGTTTATTCAGCTCTTTATTATTCATATAAGACAAACCTCCGCATCATTGGTGAATGGCTATAAGAAATAGGAAAAAACCCTGCTTTTCAACAGGGTTTTTCCTATCTGGAAGCAGCTTTCATTCTAAAATCTAAGCATTTAAATCGTAAAGACCTGGACTATGTTCACTCGGAAGATCAGGCAGATAAGGTAGTGGGAAACCTTCTGGTGGGGGAATCACCATTAACTCTCCTTCATTCCTGCTTGGTGTTTGACCACTGAATATTTCGCCTATCCTTGTCGAATCCATACGGAAGTTGAATTGTGCGTTATGATAGCCCAACTCTACATATTTCCGACATTCCGGATATTTATTAATATCATAATTTGGGATTGGAAACAGGTTGCCCCAATCGACGCCAAGTGTCTCTAATGCTTTAGCAAATGCATTTTGATGTGAGTTATCTCGCACCATGAGAAACGCTAATGTCTCACGGAACGTTTTATTGGAGCTCATTTCATAAATACGAGATTTTTGAAGAACTCCGGTAGACTCCAGTACGACGTTGTCTAGTAAATCACTGATTAGATTGCCGTGGTTATACACGTAATTGCCAAGCCAAGGATTACCAGCAGCATCTACTGGTAGCGAGCTTTGTGCACCTACTATGTAATGATGTGGATTGGCATGCTTTACTGCTTCATCGAGTGGGGCAGCGTCCACTCCCGCATTACCAGGCTGCTCCTCGCCTGAGCCGTTCAGTAATTGGTTAATCGTATGCTGAACGAGCTCAACGTGACTAATTTCTTCGAGAAAAACACCGCGGATTAAATCCCGATACTGTGTTGCTTTTCCGCGGAAATTGCTGCTCTGGAAAAAATATTGCATCATGGTGCGCATTTCGCCAAACTGACCGCCGAGCGTTTCCTGAAGTACTTTTGCAGCGGCCGGATCAGGTTTGTCTACAACGATTTGATTAATTAAATCCTCTTTATAGAAATACAAGCTATTCCCTCATTTCTACTTCATTAATGCGAATAGTTGTTAAATCCTTGGGGTTGTTGATTGTTCATAGTTGAATACGACGGGATTTGTGAATGGGAGGACTGGGACACTTGGTTGCAGATGTTTGAAATTTGTTGTAATTGCTGTAGAGCGGTTTGATGGCCTTGCAGTGCGGTTTGTATGATTTGAGCGGCTTGCTGTTCACGCTGCGCAATTTGTTCAAGCGCTTTGGCATTATTAAGTTCTTGGGTTAGCAATTGTTGGTATTGACCTGATGCTTGCTGAGTTTGATTCATCAATTGCTGGATAAGCTGTTCAGCGTGAGCAAGTTGCTGCGAAATCTGATTGTTTGACTGAAACTGGTTCATTTGAATTCCTCCTGTTGAATATCTTGGATTTTTTTGACCTGATTAGATTGTCTCAAAGGAAGATAGAATATTCATTTATATTGAGCAAAATTGTTTAAGCCCACCTCGATCACATTACCTCACTTGCAACCTTTGCAGAGGCTTGGCTGCCTAATTTTGGAAGTAATTTCGATTCTTCTTTCATAATAATCACTCCCAAATAGAATAAGTTCACTTTAGGTTCAGAATGTTCTAGTGCAGACAAGTTCCCCATAGGATGTACAAGTAGTCTATATCTACTTTAAGGGGTGTCCGCCGTTTATGAACATTTTTATAAGTTATATTTTACTCGGAATATCGTTGGCAGCTCCTATTGGTCCGGTCAATGCGGCTCAGCTTGAAAAAGGGATTAAACATGGTTTTTTTCATGCGTGGCTGATCGGTTTAGGAGCAATGGCTGCTGACGCTATATTTATGCTGCTCATTTATTTCGGTCTCGCTCATTTCTTAGATACGCCGTTCGCTAAAACTTYTCTATGGCTGTTTGGCGGCTTTATACTCATTTATACAGGAGTGGAGAGTTTTAAAAAAAAGCAGCTTTCCCTTTCGGAAAAACGCTCCTTGGAGTCGCACGCCAAGTCCTTTTACTCTGGCTTTTTCATGACTTTCTCAAATCCAATCAGCATCTTATTCTGGCTTGGAATATACGGGTCTATTCTTGCCAAAACCGCTGAGCAATATGGTACGTTGGAGCTTCTGCTGTATAGTTCTGGAATATTCATCGGACTTATGCTATGGGATATTGCCATGGCTTCGCTCTCCAGCATCTTTCAAAAGTTTTTGCATGAAGGCATTCTCATGCTGATTTCTCGTTTAGCAGGCACATGCCTAATATGCTTTGGCCTTTATTTTGAATGGCAGGCGATTAACGAGTTGTTTTTTTAATTCCATCGCTTCCGCAAGAAAAAGGTTACAGTACCAATGATTGTCACGAACCCAAGACTTATGAAGAAACCCGGTCTTGTTATTTGATCGAACAACGTGCCTACAACTGCAGCAAGCAGAAGCACTATTGCGATATACGTTTGTCCCCGTCCCCACGCACTTAGCTTCAACAGCTTATGCGATGCGCATAAAATATACAGCCATGTATATAGGAGCATGAGTCCGCCTGCAGTCGTGATATACTCATACACCTTATTGGGCAGTAACAATGCAATGGTGATCGAAATGATCATTCCCGTTATCGTTAATCCAAGGGAACCAGAAGGGAAATGGCGTTTCTTTGTTTTTCTGGCAAACAGTTTCGGTGCATCTCCCTCATCCGCGATCATCGACATGACGAGTGTAACAGAATAAAGGGACGCAACCAGTCCTGAGAAACCCGCTATTATCAGTACGCCATTAAATATATGGACCAAAATGTGATAGTTTAAATCCTTTAAGGCAGATACGAACGGACTCTCCTGAGTCGTAATTTGCTCAATTGGGGTAACTAGCATGACCAAGCCTATAGAGACAATAAAAAGCAATGTTATCGTAATCAGCATAAATCGACCGGATTTGGGGGCATCTTGGGGATTTTTTAGTTCCGCTGCCATTATTCCCATGACTTCAATACCGGAAAAACAAAAAAAGACATAGATTAAGCTTGTCCATAGCCCCATCGGACCGCCCTTGAAAACATCTTGAAAGTTTTTGGGTGTGTGCATATGCGCATTATCTGTACCGAGTACGCCTGGTATAACGAGGCAGGCTAAAATGATAAACATAACAATAGCTGCCAGCTTGACGATGGCCAGCATATTAACGGTTTTCTCAAACCAAGCGGAACCAAGTAAGACGACCCCAACGCCAAGAGCAGCGTATCCACTTGTTAAAATCCACAATGGTATATCAGGAAACCAAAACTTCGTGAATAAACCGATTGCCGTCAATTGGCTACCGAGGATGAGCATTTCGGAGGACCAATATACCCAACCATGGCTGAAACCTGCCCAATGGCCAAATGCTTGTTTGGAATAAGTTCGAAATGAACCCTTCTCCGAGTGTTCTGCGAACATTTTAGCCAACGCTTGAAAAACTAAAAAAGTTCCCACAGCAGCAAGGATAAAATTGATAATAACCGAAAATCCGCTTTTTTCGATAGCTAAACTAGATCCCAGCAGAAATCCAGTTCCCGTTGTTGTTCCTAACCCGAATAAGGTCAGCTGCCACCAAGACATGTTGCCTTTCTTCTTTTCTGTTTCTTTAGGCTGATCTGAAGCGGAATCGTTCATTCTTTGTGACCCCTTGTTTATTCGTATTGGGATATCGTCATTCAATCGAATGACATTTCCATTGTGATAAGCATCTGCAATGCATCTACTTTAACTAATAATGGATTCAATCATACATTTGTAAGATGAGTAAATAGTGGAAGAATATTAAACTAATCGCATAAACATAAATTTGTTCTTATTATATGGATAGCAAATAGGATGTAAACTCAAAATGAAACAAATCCATGAATTGTATAATTCTTTTCGAAATACACAATCTAGATGTAACGTTTTACGGAAAGGAGGTTATTAAAAAAATGGAAAATGATAATAACAAGCATGATCGTACCGATAATAATGGACAGCGCCAGAATAAAGTGAATGGCGGCGAGTTTCGCAATGGGCGTTTAAGCCAGATTAAGAATAATAATCCTAATGGTGAAGCTGTGCAAAATGAGTTTCTAAGTGAAAAAGAATAATAGGCAGCAGGTCATTTTGTTTTGTTCCTGTCGCTCGACAAAAACAGCAGCCGATAGATAATCGGCTGCTGTTTTTTCTTTGAACCATTCGTTAATACACCACTCTGATAGACCAAGCGTTATGCACGTTCGCGGTCACGGTCATGAGCGCGGTTTCTGGCACCAGCTAAGCCCAGAAGACCTAAAAGACCGAGCCAACCCCAATCAAAGCCATCATCATCTGTTGCTGCATTCGTTCTGTAATTGTTTGCGTTCATCGTTGTTCCGTTGTTGGAACGATCCATGTTGTCAGCTGATGCTGGTACAGCAGAGCACATCATCAAACAGCCGATGAAGCCAATGACTACTATTAATTTCTTCATGTGCATGCTCCAATCATATTTAGAGTGTTAAACAACTTTATTTTTTGTTGCTATACGTATATTTATACGCAAATGTTAGTACCATTTTTTTAAATCTGGGTTGTTTATTATTTCATCATTAAACTCACTCACACAAAGAGCGGTATATAAAGTTTGCAACGCCGCAGAGCGATATTTGAATCATTGCTTCAAATGATGAAAACAAGAGTAACTTTTTTACTAATGGGTAAAAGTATGTCCATTACGTTCTAAGTAGGAGGTTGATTTATGAAGGCAGTTACATTTCAGGGAGTAAAAGATATTCAGGTGAAGCAGGTTGAGGATCCCTCAATCAAGAAGAAAGATGATATTATAGTCCGGATCACTTCCACTGCTATATGTGGGTCTGATCTTCATATTTATCAAGGTGCATTGCCCACTCACAAAGATTATGTCATCGGTCATGAGCCTATGGGTATCGTAGAAGAAGTTGGTCCGGAAGTGACCAAAGTTAAAAAGGGTGACCGCGTCGTCTTGCCATTTAATATTTCATGTGGTTCTTGCCACTATTGCAAGCATGATCAAGAAAGCCAGTGTGATAACTCTAATCTAAATCCTGCCATAGATACAGGCGGCTATTTTGGTTTTACGGAACGATACGGGAATTATCCGGGTGGACAAGCAGAATTTCTACATGTACCTTATGGGAATTTCATGCCCTTTGTAATTCCTGACTCCTGTGAGCTTGAAGACGAAGCTTTGCTCTTCTTGTCAGATGTTCTGCCAACTGCATATTGGAGTGTAGAAAATTCCGGTGTAAAGAGTGGGGATACCGTTGTTGTTCTTGGCTGCGGACCGATCGGTTTAATGACGCAGAAATTTGCATGGATGAAGGGTGCTAAAAGAGTTATTGCGATAGATAACCTTACTTATCGTTTGAATCGCGCCAAACAGATGAACCATGTTGAAACGTATAACTTTGAAGAGCATGATGATATGGGTGAATATATCAAAGAAATTACTCAAGGTGGAGCGGACGTAGTCATTGACGCTGTTGGCATGGATGGCAAAAAGTCCGTTATTGAAGCCATTGAACAGAAGTTGAAGCTACAAGGCGRCACCCTCAGCCCGATTCAAATTGCTCTCAAGGCAGTTAGGAAATTCGGAACAATCCAACTTACCGGGGTCTATGGTTCTTTGTATAACATGTTTCCGCTCGGTAACATTTTTGAAAGGAACATTACTTTGAAGATGGGGCAAGCACCGGTCATCCATTTTATGCCGTTGCTTTTTGAAAAGATAACAGCAGGAGAATTTGATCCCACGGAAATCATTACACATCGTATTCCGTTAGAAAAGGCAAGCGATGCCTATCAAATATTCAATGACCATGAGGACGAATGTATTAAGGTAGTCCTAAAACCATGATTGCATAACTTTATGTGGATTTATGATTTCGAAAGTTAAACACATTAGCGATCGAGATGATATGAGAAACCCGGCCTCGTGAGGTCGGGTTTTAATTTTTTATTCATATTAAGAATTGAAATAAACGATAGGCGCAGATTTCACTAACTGGATTTGAATATTGTAATTCCATCCTTCATATTATATAATGAGTAAATACTCATTCATTAAAAGGAGCGGATCGTTTGCCTCGCAGCAAGGAACAGTTTGAAGAAATGCGCAATGCCACTAGGGAAAAAATCCATTCAGCTGCAATGCAGTTATTTGTTCATCAAGGTTTCGGTTCGACGAATGTTCAAGATATCGCGGATACGGCTGGCATTAGTATTGGGCTGCTTTATCGTCATTACAAAACGAAGGATCAGTTATTTAACGAATTGGTTGCCTTCGCGGTCGAAGGATTGAAACGCAATATTACTTTCTTTGAATCCAATCAATCCCCTAAAATGTTAGTGGAACAATTTGTCGACGAAGTCTACACGGACATGATCAACGGGGAGGAACTAGCCCATTTACTGATCCTTATTAATCAATCGCTGTTAGCTGGAGCTGCCACAGCCTCAGAACATAATGAAGAGATCCGTCAGGTAAATGCCAGGCTGCTTGATTCTACGGCAGAGCTCATTTCCAAGGGGCAGCAGCTTGGGGAATTTTACTCGGGTGATGCGAAGGAATTGGCTTGCCTTTTTTATGCATCGATTCAGGGTTTAGCTCAGATGAAAGTATTACTAAAGAGCAATTTCACCATGCCCTCTCCAGCTATCCTTACCGCATTTCTATTGAAGGAAAGGAAGTGATCATGTCATGATTGACGTGGTTAGAGCCGATCAAGCTGAATTTGATGTAAGGCAAGGAATATCTGAAATATTCGCCGAGGGATTCACACAGTGGCTTGGTTTTTTCTCTAAGGACCCCAAAAGGATTGCTGCAGCCTTCGCCCATATATTCGTTTTGGATCAATTTTATGTGGCGTTATACAAGGGGCAAGTGGTTGGAATGTCTGCTTGTACGGATGGAGCTTCACTGTCGGTTAAACTGGATAAAAAGGAACTTCGTAAACATTTAGGCTTATATAGAGGCACTATGGCCGGTATTTTTTTGAAAAAAGAATTTGAAACGATCGTTGTTCATCCTGCACCTAGTATAGGCTCCATTGAATTTGTAGGGACAGCCGCCGAATTCAGGGGGCAAGGCGTCGCTTCGCAAATGATTCGTCATATCCTTGAGCATACATCATATGAGGTTTATTTGATTGAAGAAGTCGCCGATACCAATATTCCAGCCATAAAACTCTATAATAAATTAGGTTTTGTAGAATACAAACGCAGGCAAATACCAATTAAACGGGCAAAGAAAATCGGGATCAATTACCTTGTAGCATTGAAATATTCGAAACATGCGGATGAGATAAGCTATTTCGTTGACTAGATTTTAGACTTCTAAAATGAAGCATTCTCATGGAGTTAACGGACAGATTACTGCAAGAAATCATTTGAAAAAAAGCAGGCTTTGTGCTATTGTTTTATCCATCATAATATGCGATGAAGAGAAAAAAATATGAAGGCTCTTATGTCCAGAGAGCAAAGGAAACGCTGAAACCTTTGCCATAATCCCTTTGTATGATGTCGTCTCGGAGCTTTTGATCGAAAGTTGAATCGAGATTTGGTTCAATGAGTAGTCTCAAACGGAATGGCACACGTTATCGTGCTGTAGGTAAGGAAAGCCTTACCTCATGAGGCCGGAATCGCAAGGTTCTTGGCAAAACAGGGTGGTACCACGAAAATCTTCCCCTTTCGTCCCTTCAGTTATGACAGCTGCTTTCTGTCTACTGAGGACGAGAGGGGTTATTTGTTTTTATAATGTAAAAGCGATGAAGAGAAAAAAATATGAAGGCTCTTATGTCCAGAGAGCAAAGGAAACGCTGAAACCTTTGCCATAATCCTTTTGTATGATGTCGTCTCGGAGCTTTTGATCGAAAGTTGAATCGAGATTTGGTTCAATGAGTAGTCTCAAACGGAATGGCACACGTTATCGTGCTGCAGGTAAGGGAAACCTTACCTCATGAGGCCGGAATCGCAAGGTTCTTGGCAAAACAGGGTGGTACCACGAAAATCTTCCCCTTTCGTCCCTTCAGTTATGACAGCTGCTTTCTGTCTACTGAGGACGAGAGGGGTTATTTGTTTTTAA
>NZ_JBFRGD010000010.1:0-264212 GCF_052115165.1 Paenibacillus sp. 2TAB23 | reverse complement strand
GGGCATGACTTCGCTTCCGTTACAGATGAGCAACTCGCTGATGCCATTCGTTTGATTAACAACCGTCCTCGTAAATGTCTCGGGTGGAGGTCGGCTCACGAAGCCTTCATGGAAGAGGTGTCGCACTTAGCTTGACAATTCATCATATTAAAACGGTCTATCGAAAGTGGCGACTGCTCCGCACCGACTATATAAGATGAACGAAACATGAATATGCTGTTAACGCTGCGTGACCAAAGTCATTTTTCCGATCGCGTTTGCAGCCAAATGGTTTGGATTCGATAACTTCATTTAAGGTTACCATTGGGTCTGTAAAAGCAAACATATCATTTCACTAGAACAACTTTGTTCTCTCCGCTTGCGCAGCTCATTCATTCGTTCAACTTATTTAGATACAATGCGAACAAAAATATTAGTCATAATGAAATATATTTTATATGAGTAATTTAACGTGCAGATCATTGACTTGTCAATACTTAAATTGTTAATATGTATTTATAATTCATATTACTAATATTCAAGAGGTGAATGCGATGGATATCGGATCCACGATACGGACAATTCGGAAGCGCAAAAATATCACCATCGCGCAAATATGCGAAACAACTGGGCTGTCCCAAGGTTTCATGAGTCAGGTTGAAACAAATAAAACGTCCCCTTCCATAGCAACACTGGAAAACATAGCGCAAGCCTTGCATGTACCTTTAGCCTACTTGCTATTAAAGAAAGAAGAACGGATGAGTTTTGTTCGGAAGGATGAACGAAAAATCACCACCAGCGGTCCAGAAAATTTAAAAGTCGAACATCTTAGCTCCACGAAGAACGTCAAGATGATGCTCGTCGAATTTCCTCCCGGCGCCGCTACAGGAGCTGCACCACACGCACATGAAGGTGAAGAGGTCCATATCGTCATTAAAGGAAAAGTATATGCGGTGCAGGGTGAGGATGCGGCTGCGTTCGAAGAAGGCGATTCATTCAGCTGGAACGCGTGCACTCCGCATTTAGTAAGAAATATAGGCGATGACACTGCCATCGTTTTGATTTCCATCTATACTGAGAATGAGAACGGACAAGATCTGATCTAAACTTTGCAGAGGAGCGTCTTCATGCTGCTTCAACGTTTCTCTCCATTACCGGAGCTGTCTCCATATATCGACTCCCTGCTTTTGCAAGAGGACTTTAACCGGACTAACTTCGCTAACCGTAACCCTGTCAAAGTATTGCCATCAGCCATGACCGTTATAGGTATCCAATATGGACAGCCGATGAAACGATTGGAGAATGACAAGGTATTCGAAATGGGATCTAGCGGATTAACAGGAGTACAAACATCTGTTAAGGAATATCTGAGCACGGGAGCCATCGGTACCATTATCGTTCAATTTAAACCCGGGGGATTAACGCCGTTTACGGCATATCCCATTCATGAATTTCAAGATGCGAATACACCTCTCGACCTTATTTTTCCAAGCAAAGAAGTACATGAAATGGAAGAACGACTATTATACGCGACCCATGCAGCAGATCGGGTTGGTATCGTACAGCGATTCCTGGTCTGTAGGCTGCGGAACAATTATGAAGAACATTCCATACTATACGCCGCCCAACATATCATGAAGCGTCATGGTGATGTATCGATCGAGCGGCTCGCCACACAGTCATATATGAGCAAGCGAACATTGGAACGCAAGTTCAACGCCTTGATCGGGGCATCTCCCAAACATTTCGCGAGCATTGTCCGTTTCCAACACGCGATCCGGCTTCATAATGCTGGCAATGACTATCTGGATATCGTACAGGCATGCGGTTACAGCGATCATGCTCACTTTGCCAAGAGCTTTAAAGCGTTCGCAGGCAGAACGCCAGCGCAGTTTTTCAATAGCGAGTTTCAACCAGAGCTAAAAAAATCGTTTAACAAAAGCGATGCTTCTTCGTCCACAGACCAACAGCTATATTTTTGAGACAATAGCCTTCCCGCATTCATTCAGTCGGGAAGGCTATATTTATCGGCAACTTGTCGCATTTTTACAATGGGCCGTCTTCGATGGAATGATAAGATCGGGAAATCATTACTTATTCATGACAAGGAGTTGGATCAAGGTGTCCATAATAAACACGGAAGCAATCGGGATAGATTATCCATACGAATCGAGATACGCGACGGTAAACGGACATCGACTCCACTACATTGATGAAGGAAATGGCGCCCCGGTTGTCTTCTTACATGGTAATCCTACCTGGTCTTACACGTTCCGCAATGTAATTCCCTACGCGCAGAACACCAATCGCTGCATTGCGGTCGATTTGATCGGTATGGGGCGATCAGACAAACCGAATATCGGTTACACGTTTCTTGAACAAGTCGATTATGTGACCCAATTCATCGAACAATTGGATTTTGAGCCTTTCGTGCTTGTCGGGCACGACTGGGGTGCGGCAATCGGGCTGCATTATGCGATGAACAATCCCTCCCGCATCAAATCGGTCGTCATGCTCGAACCGCAAGCATTGTATCCCAATCGGGCATGGTCTGACTTTTCCCCACCTGATTCGCATACTCTATTCCAAACTTTACGCGACTCAGAGCAGGGATGGCCGTTCATGCGAGATCAAAGCGTATTTATCGAGGGTATGACGAAAACAATCATTAATCGGCAAATCACGACAGAGGAGCATGAGCGTTACCGCGAGCCCTTCCGCAATCCGGAAGACCGGAAGCCCATGTGGGTTTTCCCAAACCAGATTCCAATCGGAGGACAGCCGGCTGAAGTCGTGGCTGCTGTCGAAGCCCGTAACGAGTGGTTCATAGCTTCCACCATTCCCAAGCTGTTGTTCTATGCCACTCCTGGCTGCACAATACGCGAGACCCAGCTCGATTGGTGCCGGAGCCATCTCCAAAACCTTTCGCTCTTCGATATCGGGAAAGGCTTCCACCATCTACTAGAAGAGAATCCTCATGCGATTGGCCGTGAATTGCAGCGATGGCTGATGTTAATGAATGAATGAAAGAAAAGCCCATTCACTATGACTTGAAACCGTATGAACGAGCCATATTTCAAGCGGCGAATCTCATCTGCAATTAAATGGGTTAAAACACAAAAATAAAGCAGACCCCCTTCCGGGCGTCTGCCTGTGAAACACTCAAGCACTAACGATTACGAACAAATCGTGAACAAATTACGCATCCGGCTCGGTCTCTCGACCTTCTCGTACGTAAAGCGATTATGAAATACCGTTCCTTTATTCGTAGTCGATTACGACCATTTGGTGACATTCTAGCACGGGTACCGTGTAGGCAACGGTTTCATTCTCATAGCTGAAAGGAAGCGGCGTTAATTGCGGAGCAAGATAAACCTGCTTCACGGGATTGACCGTCCGAACGGACACCTTCACATTATTTAGCGGGACGATATCCTCGATCACTTCAATCCCTTCGCCTCGACGTACCGGAGAAGCGTACAGCAGGTGATTAACCAGTCGCTTCTCTTCCCTTTGCTCTTGCAGCGTAATCACGCCCTGCGCAGGCAAGCTCGTTTCCAGCGTCTTGGCGGGAAGCAGTCGATTCAGTGCGAACAGCACCGCTTCTTTCAGGATCAAGCTGCCTTTGGTCGCATAATCTTCAAACACATTCCAGGCGATATAGATGCCGTTGCCGCTCTCTACCATCCCAGGTCCACCATAAGTATTGCTGCTCGGCGTATGTTGATGCGAGCAGAACGCGAATACGTCGCGGTTGAAGTACGGATCTTCACGTTGTCCCAGCTCGGTTCCGCCAGCTAGCTCAATCTTTTGTCCCTGGGAATAGAAAATGTAGGAGGCTTGCCCCAAGCTGCCAGGCTTAAAGGATGGCCGGAAATAATCGGGACGGAACGGATTGGTTCCTAAATGCCGTACTCCGAGATCGATTACGAATCGATTGCCTTCAGCATGAAGTCCGGACCAACCCGTCGCGACTAGTTTACCGCCCTGCTGCATATAAGACTCCAATTGGCCTTGCAGTTCGTCATCCACCGCTACATAATCCGGAAGAATCAACACTTTATAAGCTGTAAAATCTTGCTCTTTATCGATGACATCAAACAGTACTTTACCCTCAAGCAGCATCCGTACAGCACCTGCATCCGAATGCGTATTCTGAGCGTCCGCCTTCGCATGTACGCTGGTTGCCTCTAACGACAGGAGCGCCACATCCGCAACATTCTTCGTCTTCACACACCAAGCTTCCTTGGCCTCGATTTCTCCATAAGCTGCCCCGATCAAAGCATACGTTGCTTCATCCATGCAACCGTCGGGATGCAGCTGGTCGCCGATGGAACAACGTGCGCCATTGGCAATGCTGAGCGCTGTTTCATAACGCAGCGCATTCGGGTGCTTAAAGCCGCCGAATTCTCCCCAGGACGTATGGAACTTTCCGGTCATGCCAAGAAAATCAACGTCAAGCGTCTGCGCGTACCTGGCCGATAGCGGGAAATGGTCATAGCCCCAGCCGCCTGTCGGCAACGATTCCAGCTCCAAATGGCTGTTCATAGCAGCTAAGTCGCGACGGCCCCTAGCGATATGCCCGCCGTTATGGAAGATCGGCAGTCCCGGCTTCACCAATTCAACCGTTTCCTTCACCTTTGCCGTATAATTCGCATACGTTTTCTCCCATAGAAGACGCATCGCAGCCACTTCTCGAGGATCGTTTCCTTCCTGCCGTACGCTCTCGACACAGCTATGGCAGTAGCATTTTCGAATCCCGACAATATCAAGGAATAAGCCGTCTGCGTCATAACGGGACAGCATTTCGCGAATTTGTTCGAGCAGAATATCCAGATAAGGTTAATTCATGCAAAACTGGTGATAGCCCGGTTCCATGAAGCCCTTAGCCCAATTCGTATGATCATTCTCGTCGCGGATCAACCATTCCGGATGGCGCCTCGCCAGCTTCTCGTCCAGACCGGCCGATAAGTATACAGGCGTCTTAACGTCAATTTCATGTGCCGCCTCAATCGCGGCGCCAAGCAAATCGAAGCCAAGCCCCGGATGAATCTCGTTCGCTTCTGACGGATGGTAAGCCCAGCCGTGATGGCATTTGGAGAATAGCGTGATGGAATCGACATGGCCTAGCTGCAGCATATCCTGAAACTGTTTCTTGTCAAAACGGGCTCCGATCGGCGTAATCGCTTCAGAAGTGTGAAAATCTAAATGGACCTGGCGGAATCGCATAAGTTGTATCTTCCTTTCCGGTTCGTATAGCTTAACTATATAAGCTCCACGTTCCGCCGGACAGGTTCATAAGCGACTTTTTATAGCACATTTTCTACCTTCCGAGCAGTGAGAATGTGATACAATTAGAAAACGCTTACAACGAATAGGAGATGCCCGTGCGATGCGCTGTCTGGAACTAATGATCCCTCCACTCCCCCAATTGTTGACAATAGGCCATTCCTACTGGCCGCCGGGACAGCAGCACTTTGTCCGGTCGTTCAACGTTTACGACATGTTATTCGTCTTGCAAGGAACTTTGTATATAACGGAAGACGATGTCCAATACGAGATTAAGGAAGGCTCCATGCTTGTGCTCGAGCCGAATCTCACACATGTCGGTCATCGCCCATGCGAAGAAACGACTGAAATTTATTGGATCCATTTTGTCCATCCTGCACCCGTGCGAAATATCGAAAGCGGTCAAATTCCGTGGTCCGTCCCTTCAGCCAAAGGAACCGATCATGATGTCGCGCCGCACCGGCAGGTTATGTATATTCCGAAATTCACCAGCGTTCATGGCCCTGACGTTGTCCCTTTCCTGCAACGGATGCTGGAGCTGCACCATACCTTATCGCCCAAAAGCTCCTTGCCCCTTCAGACGCAGCTGGCCGGCCTGTTCGTTGAGTTGCAA
The DNA here is from genome assembly GCF_052115165.1 of Paenibacillus sp. 2TAB23. Taxonomy (NCBI): domain Bacteria; kingdom Bacillati; phylum Bacillota; class Bacilli; order Caryophanales; family Paenibacillaceae; genus Paenibacillus; species Paenibacillus sp. 2TAB23. The sequence goes on along the minus strand of NZ_JBFRGD010000010.1, from coordinate 258,331 downwards.
ACGGCATTGCGAACGCAATACGTACCAAGGTCCAGACTGCTCTGCGACCAAGCGATCGCCTATCTGCAGCAGCATTTGACCATCCCATTTGACGCGAGGCATATGGAGCAGGCGCTTCACTTCCATTTCGACTATATCGCACGCTGCCTCAAAAAATATACGGGAATGAGCCCGCTCCAGTATATGCACGATCTGCAGATCAGAACGGCCAAAGCACTGCTTGAGAACACGGATCTTTCCGTGTCCGAAATCAGCCTGCGGGTAGGCATTGAGAATGCCAACTATTTCATTCGCTTATTTCGCAAACATACCGGAATGACGCCGGGTCAATATCGGTCAGCCCGAATAGGCATGGCCTGACAAACAGCCGACAAACTCCATAACCATGAAAAAAAACCTCAGCCTCCACTTCACTGTGGATTTTGAGGTCATTTCGTAAATCAATTGTGAGGTTCCTATGTTGTATAACGAGTTGGGTGCAGCCTCTGGTTACAAATATTTAATCAATTATCGGACGAACAAGCCTTAGATTTATTAGCTCCTCCATTTCGGACAATTCGTGCAATATTCATTAACACTGGAGACCTCATAGTAGAAGCAGCACGTTTTGCGAATCCGTAGTGATGGTTCAGAAGCAGATGAGCATGTCGGCTTGCCGTAAAAACGGCTTAGCGGATTTTGTTTTTCCCCGAATAGTTCACCAGGAGCCTGATGTACCAGATAGTGAAAGTCCTCTCTAGCTCGGGATTGCTCTTGTTGCACTCCGGTAACCCCGATTCGTTTCTCATATAGCGAGAACACGCGAACAGCAACATTTTCCCATAATATCGGTTTAGGCACATTGGCCACTTTAGACATGACTGCTATTAATTCCCCTAAATTTCCGGCAAAAAATCGTCGGACTACCGTATCGCGCCAATCATGACGTTCACTACTTTCCGGCATTGCAGCTTTCACAAAGGCTAGACTTACATGCGCTAATCCGGGGTGGCTCTTTGAAGATTCAATGAAGCAATTCTCGGCAGATAAATCCAGTCCTTTGCTGTACACCGTCATAGCGTACAGCAATGGAACAGACGTTATGAAGGCGTATCGTTTAAAAAACTGCGAGGCTGTGGTCATCCGTGATGGTGATTGTAGAAGCGCTGTCAATCTGTCCAAATACTCAGAGCACCGCTCTTCGTCGAGCAAATCCGAAGCTCTAACCGAAGATTCGGAACGGGTCGCACTGTATTCACACAAGCCCCACTGCTCGTTTAAGTAATCCCATTCATCCTGTTCAATTCGTGACAGCTTGTTCATACAATACCTCCTAGGACTCTACGCTCGAGCTGAATTAATTGAGCGCATCAGCGATCTGATCGACGATTAAATCGATTGCAATTGGACCATAATAGCCAATCCACTGCGCTGTATTTTCTGCATATACCTGATTTTCCTTAACCGCGTTCAGATTTTTCCAAATCGCCGTGTTCTGAAATTCAGTCGTAAGCTCCAGGTTCGTATCATCCTGGAGTAGAAACATATGATCGGCTGCCAATTCAGGAAGAACTTCAAGCGAAATCATCGTACTTGAATCCTTGCTGTTCACTGCCATTTCCGGCGGGGTCAAGCCTAGATCATCGTATAGAATCTGTGAAGTTCGATGTGAGGTTGTTTGGAGTCGGATCATAGCATCTCTTGGACGGATCAACGCAACCGTTTGATCCTTCATTTTATCTGCCAACGCTGCTTTTAACTCGCTTATTTTTTGTTCGTATCCATCAACCAGCTGTTGCGCCTCTTGTGGCTTATTCAAAATTTGTCCAAACTTCAGCAGTACGGTCCGCCAATCCTCGTTGCGCTCCAATGAAATCGTTGGTGCGATTTTGAGTAATTCATCATAAATCTCATCATGGAATTCAGTGGCAATGATAAGATCCGGTTCGATTGCTATAATTCCTTCGAGATTGGGCTCCACATACGTTCCGAGAAGCGGAATATTCCCCATCCTATCGCCTAAGTATGGAGGAAGTCCGTTGTCAGTTTCGGCTACTACGCTGCCCGCCGGCTGGAATCCAAGTGCCAGCATTTGATCCGCGTATTGAACGTCCAACACCACGATTTTCTCCGGTACCTTCTCGAGCGTCATTTCACCCTTCAGATGCTGAATGGTTACCGGTGCAAGAAGAACAGGCTCCGCTCCGGAGTTGCTATTTACGTTCTGCTCATTTGTCGCTTGAGATTGATTCGTCGTGCCTGCCCCAGCGTTATTGATTCCTTGATTTGAGTTGCCTGAGCACGCGCCTAGAATCATGACTAAACTTACGATCAAGAATAAGGTCCACGCTAATTTGTTGCTCGGATACATATGTATAATTCCTCCGCTTCCTAATTGAGAATGACACTCATCGTCACTTAACACACTATAACGACTTGCTCTATTATCTTCAATGGATAATTGCGCCAATCGCGATAGATTATGGCGTCAAAAAAACACTGTTGCTCAAATCGACAGATTTGAATGCCACAGTGCTTATCTAAGAAATGGGTTATCAAACGCTAGTTAATTCCTGAACTTTAGTTGATGCTAACTTATTTCGCATCCAGGAAAGCTTCCGCTACTTGATCAACTACCTGATTCATTGCGATAGGACCATAATACGCAATCCAAATGCTCGCTTTGGCGTGGTAAACATGCTGCTGCTGCACGGCACGCAGATTTTTCCATGTAACCGTAGTCTGGATCTCATCGGACCAAGCCTTATATTTATTGTCGGTCAATACGAAATAATGGTCTGCATCCAGCTCCGGCAAACTCTCCAAAGAAAGAATAGAACTGGTACTTTTACGGTCAAGTGCCAGCTTTGGCGGATAAAGCCCCAAATCTTTGTAAAGAATCGCCGCCGTGCGATGCGCGCATGAATGCAGCCTAATGCTATTATCCTGCGGCCGGATAAACGTTACTGACTGCCGATGCAGCTTGGCTGCGAGTGCTGTTTTCAAAGTATTGATTTTGTGTTTATACTGCTGCAAGACTTGTTCCGCCTCACGTTTTTTGCCCGTAATTCGTCCAATGATTCGCAGCGTGTCTCTCCAATTACGGTTTCGCTCAAGCATGATGGTCGGCGCTAAACGCGAAAGGCTTTCATATATGTTCTTCTGAAACTCTGTGCAGATAATCAGATCGGGCGCCAAAACACGCAATGCTTCGAAATCGGGCGCAGCTAACGTTCCCAATGGCTTGATCATGCGCAGATTCTCAATATGATGCTCCGGAACACTGCTACAATCACCCGTTACCATAACGCTGCCGGCAGGCTGCTCACCAAGAGCCAGCATATGATCCATAAACTGGGGATCCAGAACTGCAATTTTTTGTGGCTGCCGCAGGAGCAGCAGTTCCCCCTTCAGATGAATAATCGTCCGCTGTGATCGACGAATAGCAACTTGAAGTGGATCAGATCGCTCTAGCTTTTCGCTGCAAGCTGCTACCAGGCCCGGCGTTAAAGCAATATCATCCGGTTCGGCACTTCTGACTTGCAGCATTGATTCTCGATACATGCTTGGAGAAACGCCCGTACAACGCTTGAATATTCGACTGAAATAGTAGCTGTCTGCATAACCAACTGACTCTGCGATATCCTTGAGCCCCGCATTCGTACGACATAATAATGCTTTCGCTTTTTCTATACGGACCTGCACGAGATAGTCAATCGGACCCATATCAAGCCGCTTGTTGAACATTCTCTGCATGGTCCGAGGACTAGATTGCAATAACGCTGCAAGTGTATCTGCTGTAATCGGTTCGGCAAAGTGTTCATCCATATACTTGACAGCCTGTAGTACGATATCTGGCGTCTCGTGCTCCAGTCGCTGTTGTTGTAGTTGTCCCATCAGATCACAAATGAATTGATAAAATAACGATTTGACCTGTAGCTTTGCCATCGCCTCCGGTTGGTTCCATTCCTGCTCCATTCGGGACAAGGTTATGAGCAGCGGAGCAGCATGGCCGACACCAAACCCATACTGGACATCAAACGGTTCTGTATTATTCATCAATTCAAGCAAATCTTGGCTGCACGGCAGCGGCAATGATGCCTTATATTGAATCATGTAATATTCAAATGGGTCGGTGATGTCCATGATCGAAAGAACTGTACCTTTGCCGGCATGACAAACATATCCATTCTGTACCAGGTGCTCATCACCGTCCAGCAGGAGCCGCGCACGACCATGTATCGTGTATAGCAGAACACTCGACGAAAGCTGGAACGTATGCGAATGCTCGCCAATCGGAAGCATCGTACGCTGCAAATCAATGATTTTTAGCGAAATATGATTCCACAATATGAGGTGATTCTCTACGATCATAGTATGATGTCAACTCCTAAGAGGGTCTTTAATTGGCTTAGAGTCGTGACGTCTATTTTTTCATTGTTTGTTCTTCAAGGCAATCGGTGTACAGAATTTCTCTTATCATAAGATTCGAATACGAAATGATCTTAATTAGATGTTACCACACACTCTCTATTTGAAAACCACTATATTTAATGAAACGATTCTGATCGTTCACATCTTTACATGCCAATTGTGTTACGTGTCGAACATTGCAATATTAATGACGCGTACGCAGCATACGACTGACTACTAATAGCATTTGTTTTCGAGTTAAGAAGCGTGACATTTGAGCAGAAATATAGTTTTTAATTCCCGGGATAACATATACTTTATCTGCTTGAAGCGAGCGAAAAGCCACTTGCACCACATTTTCGGGAGTGTCTCTTTTACCAACAGAAGCTTCATCAGCCCCTACAACATTGAAAAATTCTGTTTCAGTAGAACCGGGACATAAAGCTAGAAATTGTACACCTCGTTTTCGATTTTCCTCCCAGAGCGCCTCAGTAAAAGATAAAACGAATGCTTTTGTTGCTCCATATACAGCCATATTGGGAAGCGGTTGAAATCCAGCTGTTGAAGCTACATTAATCACAACTCCGCTTTTCCTTTTCAACATTTCTGGTAAAAATAAATGAGTAAGATTCACAACAGCCGACACATTTAACATCACTTCTTCATGCTGTCTTGAACCAGAGAGTTGTTCAAAAATGCCATAAGTAGCGAACCCTGCATTATTAATAAGAATATCAACACCTATACCGCGTTCCAAACATTGCTCATATAGCTTGCTTGGGGAACCTTCTTGAGATAAATCTGAAACAATAACTTCCGCTTGAATACGATATTCTCTTTGTAATTTCTCAGCTAAAGCAATCAATTTATCTTCCGAGCGAGCTACTAAAATGAGGTGGCTCCCTTTTGCTGCACATTCACGAGCAAACGCTTCACCTATTCCCGAAGAAGCGCCCGTAATCAATGTCCATTTGCCTTGTAATGCTATCATCGTCTAATTTCCCCTTTGAATTAAAATTTGAAACACTGTTTCACTAAGAAACAGTGTATACAAAATGGGTTATGATGTCAAATGGAGTATTTGATAGGACAAGACAACTGAATCGTTACTCCTATGCTTGCGTAATCATTTAAACATTGGCAATTTTCCTTACGTAACAGTAAAATAAGGTTTAGATATGAAGTCTATTTTAGAAAACTAATGTTCTAAGGGTGTGAAATTACATGCACAATTCATCCAAAACAACTTCCCAAAATGCTCATTTCGTTACAACCTACCCAAAAGCCAAACATCAGCATTCAGAAATAGTAAGACTAAATATTATAGAAGCTGCCGCAGCCATTATGCAGGAATTCGGTCCCGAAGCCGTAACCATTCGCAGGGTCGCTGAGAAAATGGAATGCCCCACAAAAATCATATATAACTTGTTTGGAAGCAAGGAAGGTCTAGCTAAAGAACTTTTTCTGGAAGGGTGCAAATTGCTAGCAGTTTCCTTTCAATCGATTCCAGAGCAAGTGGATCTTGAACAATATCTTCGACATCTTGGTCAAGCTTATTGGGATTTCTCACGGAATTATACCAGCTACTATATGGTTATGTTTGGTGGAGCCTTTAGCGAATTCAAGCCTGAAGAGGAAAGTTTACAAGCTATCGTAACGGCTTTACAACAAGTCATTACAATAATTACTAAAGCGATTGAAGAAGGGTTTATTTCCGAGAAAGACCCTATCCTAGTTGTTAACCTTGTCTGGGCATCTCTACATGGCGCCATTCACCTGCATTTAGGAGGACATATACAAGACGAGGAAATTGCTAAAAAACTATATGATAGATCGGTATCTAATTTAATTGTAACGTTCTTTAATCGCAACATATAATCAAAGAAACTAAAGTGAAACGTGTCATATGTCAGTGACGAGCGAACAGGAAATAGAGCTTGCTATTGGAATGATGTCTTTTTCGACCGAGCAGGTGTACAGCGTTAAACAAAGAAGCGGCAGTCTGGACTTTATTTTCTCGTCCACGGCTGCCTGCTCCTTTGCCAATCCTATCCCCCGTATTGCTTTTTATAAATAAATCGTTTATAGCTTACCGATAAATGATTACCTCCAAAAGGTAATCTTGTCAGAATCCAATCGAACGGTTTCATAACCCTCTTCTTTTGCTTTTCCAATTGAGACAATCATTACTGGAGCATATCGCTCTTCATCCAAATCGAATGCTTTTGCTAACTGATCAACTTCAAAACCTGCCATTGGATTCGTATCATACCCGTGTGCGCGAGCTACCAACATTAACTGCATGGCAAAGAGGCTGCTATCGACTTTTGCAACTTCAACTTTCATTTCCTTTGATAGAGTCGGAAACATCGTTAGAATGGTTTCGAGTTGGCTATCTCGTACCTCAGCCGGCATTTTTCCTTGTTCAACCGCTGTATTATAAATTTCTTCCGCATATAAATAGCTTTGGGTATCACCGAAGATTAACAGCATGGCTGAAGAAGTATCATTTTGCAATGTATTGAAACGCACAAGCGGTCTTAATTTTTCTTTACCTTCCGGCGTATTAACCACAATGACGCGCCAAGGCTGCATGTTAGCGGAGGATGGAGCCAAACTGGCTTCCCTAATAATCTCGCTGATCTCTTCTTTTGAGATTTTAATAGTCTCATCATACTGACGCACGGAACGTCGACCCTTGACTATATTGGTGAAATCGTTATTCAGAATATGGTTAAACATAAAGCATCTCCTTTTGATAACAATAAATTTTTTTTGACATGGTGAAAGTCATTCGTTATCATATTCGTATTATGAACTATAAACCTAGGTTTATAGCAACAAGTAAAGAGGCGATATAATGAAAATAAATGACGTTTCAAAATTAACGGGCATACCCATATCGACATTGAGATTTTATGAACGCAAAAACTTAATTCCGGACTCATTTGTTAAAAGAGATGCAAATAATTATCGTATTTATTCTAAAGAGATTGTTGCATTTCTAGATGATGTGAAGTCCCTTTTATCTGTAGACTTTTCTATAGAAGAGTTAAGCTTGTTAGTAAACCAACAACTTCAGTTATCTTATGAGGCAAAGAAGAAAATGGTAGAACAAAAAATCAATGAAATTGAAGAGATTCAAAAACGATTGAGAAAATCTAAAAAATTTTTGCTTGCAAGTTTGGAAGGCAAAGCGAATTTTCGGTCACCGTGTTAAAAATTAAAAACAAAGCTCTATTAAAACGTAACTAACCCCTCCGCGGCCTGTCCTATATTGTAAAACTGATCGTAAAAAACAGGAAGATGCGTCCTTCGGGATCGCATTTTCCTGTTTTTTGTTTTTTCCAGCCTTTACGATTACGAACAACGAAGCTACAGCTTTGTTTTCGGCTGAATCGGTTTCGTTCATCCTGTTACCCTGTTTACGAGAAGTTAAGAAAGGCAATAATTGGTGTATATCGATTCTGAAGGAGAACAACAATGAAATCTGCTGAAAAAATATCGGCAACTCAATTAAGTTTTTTGCTATTTTCCTTCATAGCGCCAACCGTCATTCTTATCATACCAAGTTTGATGATTAAGATTTCCAAGCAAGACGCGTGGATAACGATTTTCCCTGCTGTCTTGATCGGGTTTATTAACATTTGGGTCATGACCATATTGTCCAATCGCTACCCCGGTCAAACCATTATTCAGTACAGCTCACAAATTGTCGGAAAATGGCTAGGAAAAGGTCTCGGCTTGTATATTATTTATTACTGGATTAATTTTGATTTCATCATTCTTAACCAGCATATCCAGTTTATCAATACGGTTCTGCTCCACAAAAGCCCGCCAATCGTGGTTAGTTTATCGTTAGCGCTTTTATGCGGCATTGCTGTCTATATGGGAATCGAATCAATAGCTAGATCCAACGAGTTCCTTGCCTTAGTCATGTTTGTTTTGTTGATTCCGCTCTTGATGCTTATGCTCGCGGAATATGATCCTGAGCGTCTTCGTCCTGTACTGAGTAACGGTATGTTCCCCGTTCTTCAAGGTGCGATATTTCCTGCCGCATATTTAAGTCAATTTTTTATTTTAGGCTGGCTTCTTCCTTATTTAAACCAACCGAAAAAAGCATTCAAAGCTTCGTTTATTGGGTTATGTACGATCTCTGGTCTTCTAGCCATTACTGTTTTACCTTTGATTATGATATTTGGCCCTTTGACGGAAAAATTGACTTTTCCCTTATTAAGCGTCATTCAGTATATAGGTTTTCAAGGAAGCTTTGAACGCTTGGAAGCTTTAGCGGTAGCGATATGGGTTATGGGCTGCTTTGTTAAAATATCCCTGACCTTCTTTATTATCTGTCTAAGTTTTTGCCATCTTTTTAACCTTAAAAACTATAGGGATTTCGTTATCCCTATAACGATATTGTCCGTATTAGGATCGGTTTCTGTTTTTGTGAATTATTCCACCGATTTGAGTCATTATCTTAAATATACTTATCCGAGCCATGCCTTATTTACCCAAATCATTTTACCTATTTTCCTTTTGATCATTGATACGGTAAAAAGGTCATGGAAAAAGTCGGCTCTTTAGCATTCATTGTTTTAAAATGATTTTCCCGATGGGTTCAAATATGGTTTTCAATGGCGTAATTGTGCTTGGAACATGAACCTTGGCAAATATGAAAGAGCCGAAGATCATGCATATCCCCATCAAGCCACTATATAATATAGCCACTCTAGCTTGTTGTTTTTTCAACAAGCTCTGAACGCTGTAGATAGTCAAGCCTAACATGCCGAGTATAAAAGCTGCGATTTGCACAATCATTTCTCGCCCCCCTCAGCTTGCGATCCGAAAGAAGAATGTACCATTCCGGCTCCTTTTATCGTCAAGCTTACTTCAATCGCTATAGATGCCTTTGGAAACAGCGTATCCCAATTTGGTTTCAAAACAGCCCACTTCTCAGGGTAATTCTTATAGATTTCTTGGCCAAAACCGACACTATCCACTTTATATTTCTTTTGGATTTTAAATAGAAAAGCTTGAACCTGTTCCTTTACAGCGTTTTCCAACTCTTTTTTTATAATCTTCAAATGATTCGGCTCGTTAATGTCCAAGTTCGAAGTGTTCTCTGCCAAGCTCCCTTGACCTTCAAGCCGGATCTTAAATTGTACGGAATTATTTAAAGGCTGTGTTATGATTTTGCTGTGTGCATGGTTCAATACCAAACCAACTTCCCCGCCATTGGGTAAATTAGTTGTGATACGGCCGGTCTTGAGCTTATCTGTCACCCACAAGAGCCCCAATGTATCTTTTTCATTTAATAAACCAAATAATTTGAAGTCTTTAAAGACACCAGAGCCAGCAAAATTAAATATTTCCTTATCTGTATCTTTGGTGTGGATATCGGGTTCAATGGTTCCTGCAACGGGATGAACCCCCTCACTTGCATACGTAATAAAAAAATCACGTAAGGTGACAGCCACATCCTCACCTGAAATTTCCATTTCCTTCACCGCTTCAATTGATACTTGCTTCAAGGGATAATTCATTTTCAGAATGTTCCGGCCTTCTCCCCCTTTCACTACCATGATATAGGTCTTTAAGCGATTCTTTGGATCATGAGTGAAAATATCCAGAACGTCGCCGATTCCATGCTTAGCTAAACGTTCGCTAACGAAAATGACGCTGCGATGTGAGAGAAATAACATACGAGAGCTTTTCTTCTGAAGCTTTCGGTGAATCTCGTTTCCATCTTTGCCTTCTGCGGATATAATGAAGAACTGATTATCTTTCCCGCCACCGCTTCTCCCCCCTTCAATGGATGCAGGTATGGCGATTTGAAGGGAACATAAGATATTGCCGTTATCCGTAAGATCTAATGCCGTAGCCGTAACAAATGCAAGATCATTAATTTCAGTACGATCCCAACATCCGCATAGGATAACAAATACGAGCAATATCATAGCTTTTGCTATTCTCATCTTTAACCCCCCAATCCTTCTATACACCGTCATCCTACTGTCAAAGGCTGCTAATTCCTTCCTTCTCGCGATTTCGGCTTTATTGAATGGCGAAATTTCATCCAAATCGGTATCCTTATGAAAACATCCTTCAAGGCGGTAAATTTAAGCGGAGTGATTGGAGAAAAATAAAGAACACCGAACGAACGAAGTGAGGTCACGTGTAGAATGATGCCTAGAAATCCTAGAACAATACCATAGAGTCCCATAGTCCCCGCTAAAAATAACATCGGAAAACGAAGGAAACGGATTCCGTTTGCAAAACTATATCGAGGAATCGTAAACATGGAAATTCCAGTGATGGACACGATTATAACTACCGGAGCGGATATTAATCCTGCTTGGACAGCTGCCTGGCCAATGACTAAACCACCAACAATGCTTATAGCTTGGCCGATCTGTTTAGGCAGCCGAATGCCGGCTTCCCGTAGAGCTTCAAATATGATCTCAATAAGCAAAGCCTCAATCATCGCAGGAAAAGGTACAGCTTCTCGAGAGGCTGCAATACTTAGCACAAGATTAGTTGGGATCATTTCCTGATGGAAGGTCGTAATCGCTACATATAAAGGTGGAGCAAAAATCGCAAAATTAATAAAAAGGAATCGAATCCACCGAACAAAGGTAGCGACTGGCCAACGAATATAATAATCTTCGCTTGCTTGAAGTCCCGTCCAGAACGTCATCGGAACAATAAGGACAAATGGAGTTGTATCAACCAGGATGGCTACTTTTCCTTCTAGCAATTCAGCAGCGACCACATCAGGACGTTCCGTGCTATGAACCTGAGGGAATGGTGAATAAGGTTGATCCTCGATAAATTCTTCAATATACCCTGAGTCAAGAACACCGTCCAATTGAATCGGCAGCAATCTTGTTCTCACTTCTTCAACTAATGTATCCTCCGCAATACCCTTTAGGTATGAAATGGCTATTCTAGTTTGGGAATGCTCTCCTAAAGTCATATACTCAATCTTTAATTTTGACGTTTTGAGTCTTGCGCGTATTAGACTTATGTTTGTAGAAATGTGTTCGATAAAGCCGTCTCTTGGTCCGCGAATGACCGGCTCGGAGGACGGTTCATCAAGACTTCTTTTGGTTGAACCGGGAATGGAAACCGTCATCACATTGCTACTGCCTGCAATGAGAACAGCGGCATGACCTTCCAACAAATTACGCACAGTATCTGATAATTTTGTAGAGTTGTTCGTGGAGCCAATAGAAATCCACTTATTTTTTAGATCACTTGATGCATTTGGAATATGTTGTATTAGCAATGGTTTAATAATATGCTCATCAAGCAATTTTTCATCGATCAAATTATTTATGTAAACTACGAGACATTTCATATTAGAATTATCTTCTATCCATCGGTACTCCAAGTCTGAACAATCCAAAAACGTTTCTTTTAGAATCTTTTCGTTTTGCTCAATTTCCTCAGTAAACTCTATTTCATTTTTCTCCTCTAGAATAGTGCTTTTCATTTTAAGCTTTTCTTCGTATTTTTTGGATTTACCTCTTATAAACCCTCTCATGAAAGTACCTCCAAATTGTAGAATTCATGCTGTTATTATTCCAATTGAAGAAAAACATATTCGAATAGTCATGAAGGTGCATGCTGAGTTTTAGCCGATGGCGTAAGCTTGGACGCTAAAAAAAAAACCCGCAGATCATTTTTGATCTGCAGGGCTAGAAGTATTGTTTTCCTCTTCATTTGAGTTGCCTTGGCGATTTTTGATGCCATACCCGATTTTTTTAAGAACTTCAATCAGCTCAAGCTTCTCCTCATCTGTCGCAAATGACAAATTGTCAGAGATTGTCTGGACATGCTGCGGGAAAATATTGTCAAAATATTTCTTTCCTTCATCCGTCATATTCACATTTGTTTTCCGTCGGTCACCCGGGATAGGTAAACGTTCCACAAGCTCCTTCTTCTCCAGCTTGTCTACCACGTAGGTAATGCTCCCGCTTGGAATCGAGAAGGCTTCGCTTATTTTCTGAATAGGCTGCGGGCCCTTGTTGTATAGGAATTCTAGAATTTGAAAGGTCTCCATACTAAGCCCATAGCTGTCAATATCGTGCTCTAAGCTGCTGTAGAGTGTTGCCACCATGTTTTTAATTACGCGGATTAGCCTCAAATCGAGAGCTTTTCCCTCATCAGAGCGTTCTGTCATTTTCAACCGCCTTTTCTGGTTTATATACGCTTAAGCATTATCCTATAATTATTTATTCTATTGATATTTAATATAGTTCGATCATTTGCAGATGTCAACTTGCACAAGAAATTAGTGGGCTATGCCATGTGATTCCGGATGGTAAAACTTTTCGCAAACAAAAGGGGCTGTCCCATAAGTCAGTAGTTTGACGATGTTCTATCTTTGTTGTTCAGGTTAAACGGCAAACTGCACATTTAAATATCCTTCCGATCGCCGTTGCTCAAAGATTCCTTTGAATCAACGAGGTAAGGCCCAAATCCCTTCACAAAAACGACCGCTGACGCTTCTCCAGAATCATTTAAATGCTCTGTTTAACACAATTTGCTGAAGAAAGCAGCAAGAGACCAAAATCAAAAACAAGCGTTGCAGAATAGCACTCTGCAACGCTTGTTTAATTCGAATTTCTTCTTATTTTCGATTGTACGAGCTGCTTCTTCAGGGAGCGCCCCTTTTGAGTCAGCCCCTATTTATTATTCGTTTATGGACCCAGTACTTTCAGCCTTTAGGCTTGCAGCAAGCTTCTGGCGATACTCCAACACAGGCAGCCCGCCCCAACCCCAATTTTCGGTATCAACCTCTTCGATAACGACGAAAGTAGATTCTAACGGCTTGTTCAGTACGTTGAGCAGAAGCTCACTGACTCCTTTAATGAGCGCTGCCTTCTCTTCCGCCGAGACTGTCTGTCGATCTGATGCTGTGCCCTCACGGGTCACTTGAATCGTTACGATCGGCATAGGATTATCCCCCTTCTATTTGAATAGCTAAGCCTTTTTATTCTACTTATTGATTTGATTAGTGTCCCGCATTTTGTCCACCATCAACATAAAGGGTTTCACCCGTTACGAAGTTGGCTGAATCCAGATATAAGACGGCATCAACGATTTCATGCGATTCGCCCATTCGCCCCATTGGATGTAGTTTAGCTAGCGCTTCATGTGACTCAACAGGATGCATAGGGGTTTTAATAACTCCCGGTGCGACTGCATTCACGCGAATGCCTCGGGAAGCATACTCAATAGCTAATGATTTGGTCGCAGATTTTAGGCCGCCTTTCGTTAATGAAGCGAGTACAGAAGGAACAGAAGTCGATGGTTGATCCACCAGACTCGTTGTGATCGTAACAATATGCCCCGTTCCTTGCTTCAGCATTTCCGAGACCGCATGTTGGGTCACATGGAAAAAGCCGACGACGTTAGTCGAAATATACGTTTCAAAGTCCGCTTCTGAGTACTCCGTAAATGGCTTGGAGATGAAGATGCCTGCATTATTAACCAGCGTATCTACGCGTCCAAAGTGAGCAACACTATCGTCAATTAAGCGTTTCGCGGTCTTTGGGTCTGCAACATTGCCAGCAACAAACCACACATGTTTGCCAGTAGGATCGATTTCTTTTGCAGCCATAGATAACTCCTGCTCTCGACGTCCATTGATGACGACATTCGCTCCACGATTTACCATCTCAATGGCCATAGCTTTCCCGAGCCCGCTGCTTCCGCCAGTTATGACAAACACCTTTCCCCTAATACTCATTTATAAATTCTCCTTTTCTGTGTGTGTAATTCATCGCAGCTATTTAATTAGCTTCAAATACGTTATTAAATTCATTTGGAGATCGAAGACCGGATAGGCTAATCTCCTCATTAATGACAAAGAATGGTACGCCTCTAATTCCCAGATTTTGCGCGCTGCGTTGGCCATCTTCAACTTTTTCAAGCCCATCTCCTTTAATAAGGCGTAGTTTGAGTCCAACTGCATCCTCTTTGACACCGCTAGCTCTAGCTATTTCCACAAGTTCATCCACATCACCGATATTAATCCCTTTTTCAAAATAGGCCGTATAGATATTGTCTATCAATTGCTCTTGCAATTCCTCAGGTGCAATCGCAATTAATTGATGGGATAACGTCGTATTCGGCGTATATCTCACAATATCCATATTAAATGCAAGGCCGAATTGAGCACCGGTATCGTTATATTGCTTCATTCTAGCTTCGAATTGGGTTTGACCGCCTAATCTTGCAATCATAACCTGGCGATAATCTTCTCCTTCAAGGCGAATACCAGGGTTAAGCTGATAGGCGTGCCAACGTACGGTAGCCTTCGTCCCATCCGGCAGCTGCTTCAAAGCTTGTCTCAGACTGGTCGTTCCCATACGGCACCAGGGGCAAATCGTGTCCATATAAACGTCTATGGTCAAATTTTTCTTCATTATTCACCAGCAACCGGTTTTACCGTTTTGATATGTTGTACGTAATCGATGCTGCTTTGCACTAGACGTTCCTCCGACACATCGGAAGTGTCGCTTAGTGAGAAATGTGGCAAGTATTCAGCACTAATGAAACGCGCCAGCGCTTGCATTGGGTTCAATATTTCTTCCAAGGTGAAACGATTGGAACCTGTTGCTTGATAGGACTCCTTCGTACCGTAAGTCGAGATCGCCACTCCGATTTCTTTCCCTACTGTTTTTGTAGCATCCGGTCCGTAAGCCCAGCCATAAAGCAATACGGAATCAAACCATTTTTTCAATAATGGCGGCGTGCTGTACCAATAAAGCGGATATTGAAAAATTATGCGGTCATGCGCTTCGATTAGCTGCTGCTCTTTGGAAACATCGATATTTTCATCTGGATATTCTTTATATAATTCATGAATCGTGATATCATCATGCTTTTTCAATTCTTCCACCCATGATTTATTCCAGTGGGATGCCTCGATGTTCGGGTGAGTAACGATTACTAATGTTTTCATTTTAGTTGCTCCATTTCATATTTTTTATTTGAATTACTGGACAAATTGCCTATATTCTAGTTATTTATTTTCGAAAAAATCTGTATTTTTCATAAATACACTTTCTTGTTTGAGAACTAATGGTCCATCAAGCTCAGAGATCCGTCTCACTTCAATCCATTCAGGATCGCTGCGGAAACGATCATAATTCAGGTTTCGCATCTCCATATTGGCATGCTCTACGACATAATAAAGACGGTTGTTTGCTTCATCCGCATCTTCCCAAAATCGCAGCACCTTCATGCCGTGATTCATGAATAATGGAATAACATGGTCTCTGAATCTGTCCTGGATAGCTTTCATTTTACCTGGATGAACATCATATATTCGGAGCTCATATAACATCTGTTTGCACCTCCTTCAAGCAAAATAGCAAAATAGTTTCATTTCTAATTCAATGATGGTTTTCTGCTTACTGCCGTTTCTGCTTGATGACAACCTTATTAATATACCTATTAAAAGATAGAATATCCAGATTAGAAATCTTGTACCTTTCAAAACCTTAAATAAAATGACTTTTCCTCTTTTGCTAGTTTAACATTTAGCATATCCACAACATTTGTGAATGACTCAGCACTAGCAATCGATGACTACGAAGTGTCTAAAATAAATATTCGCTTTGTTTTGATTTTGTTCATGTTTGTATTCTACCTTTTAGTAGATAGAGTGTCAACCTAAACTCTCAATTTTTCGGATCCTTTTTCTACCTATAAGAAGATAGAATTTGTCTATCAATATCCGCTTGCTTTAGATTAGAGCGGATATTAGACCTTTGGCAATCATATCAAATCGATTTAAATCACGGAAACTTCTCGCAAGCAATTGTGCGCCTTGAAGAGATGCAAGAAACTGATGAGCGAGCACATTCGAGTCACCTTTAAAGCTGAGTTGCCCTTCGCGGCGTCCCTGTTCCAATACTCGTTCCAACCATATCAGATTCGCGGTGAATAACTCTGCAATCCCTTCTCTGGTTTGGTTTGACAAGGTTGCCAGATCTGTGGAAAGCATGACACCCATACAAATACAATAATCTTGAACAGGTCCACCATATAACGAAATGAATTTCCGCAGTTTTTCTAGATTGTTTTCCGTTACAGAATCAATTTCAGCTATCCCAGAAATGAAATTTTTGTAATACCTCGCAATCAAAGCATTCCCTAGATCCTCTTTGTTAGGGAAATAATAATGAATGCTAGCCGTACGTATTCCTACTTTTTCTGCAATATGCGCATAGCTGAAACCGTTAAATCCGAATTCCTGTACGATCGACTGGGCAGTGTCCAATATTAACTCTGCTGTATTTTTGTTTTTGTTCATGAAGCAATTCTACCTTTCAATAGATAACCTGTCAACTTGCAGGTAAACGGCAACCTGCAGTCAAGGGCTAAACGCTTCTGCAACATATGAATATTCCAAATCCGGTCAAACGCGCGCAATGTTATTGCATTCAAGCCTATGTCTGCCGATATATTGGTGCCCCTAGCGGTGCAGCGCTCGCTCCCCCGTCAACGGCAATTTCTGCTCCTTGTACGTATGAAGAATCGTCTGAAGCAAGGAATAAGGCAGCCTGCGCTACTTCTTCCGGAATACCCATTCGGTTAAGAGGGATCGTACGAGCATGTACAGCCTCCAGCTTTGTTATTTCTTCAGGTGTTGATCGTTTCCATATGGGAGTACGTGTTGCTCCCGGCACTAAAGTGTTTACGCGTATGCCCCGTGGCGACAATTCGGATACTAACACTCTTGCCATGCTGCTAATAGCTCCTTTACTCGCCGCATAAGCTGCTCTTTCCGGAGCTCCGTCTGTTGCTCGTGTGGAGCCAGTCAAGATGATCGATGCGCCTTCCTTCAGGTGGGGCAAAGCGGCCTGTATTGTAAAAAAAACGCCAGTTACATTAACCTTAAGCACTTCTGCAAAAACGGAGAGCTCAGTTTTTCCTAAAGGCGTAGGAGCTGCAATACCAGCATTAGCGAATACGATGTCAAGTCTGCTGAAAGCCGCAACTGCTCTGGATACCACATTTTCCATGCTTGCTTGATCGGCAGCATCCGCCTGAATCGCAAGGATATTGGGTCCAATATCCTGCGCTACCGAGCTTAACGTATTTTGATCCCGTCCAGTTATTACGACTTTCGCACCTTCTGCAATGAACAATTTTGCTGATGCCAATCCGATTCCGCTATTGCCACCTGTAATCAAAGCCACTTTCCCATCAAGCTTTCCCATTGTGGTTAACTCCTTCGAAGATGCTTTCCACATCCATTCTCTTTTGACAATGATAGTCATGGCTATTCAGCAAAGTTCTATTATCGCTCGGCCGGTCTTACATCCCAAATCCGTGCAAAATTGCGCTAACGAAGACCATACTCTATATCAACTGACTACGTTTGTTTCTACTTGGATATTGCCTCGGACCGCTCTGTAATAAGGACATATCTCATGAGCATCTTCGACAAGCTGCTTAGCGATACTGTTTTCAACGCCGTTAATCGTAATATCCAATTTGACTGCCAATACGAAGCCATCATGTTCATCTTTTCCTAACGAAACCTGAGAAACGATTTTTATGCCTTCAGCCTTCATTTTCTTGCTCCGAAGTGCAACACTTATCGCACCTTCGAAGCATGCTGCAAAGCCAGCAGCGAATAGCTGCTCTGGATTGGTTCCATTTCCACCAGGCCCGCCTAATTCCTTAGGTGTTTTAAGGTCTACGTTTAGAATTCCATCGTTGGAAACCGCATTGCCCTCTCTGCCACCCTGAACGTTAACAGTAGCCGTGTACAATTTTTTTTGCATAATGATCATTTTCGCAGCTCCCCTTGAGTAACTAATTTCAACTTAATTAAGTTGTCCTGTTGCTGTTTATTTATGAAAAATCATCAAGGATCCAACTGTAAAAGCTAGCTTTACCAAGCGGTCGCGCCACCATCAACTACGTAGTTGGCACCTGTAATGTAAGATGCCCGGTCAGAAGCAATGAATACCGCGAGTTCCACAAGCTCTTCGGGTTGACCGAAGCGTTTGAGAAGCGTCTTTTTGGTTATCGCGTCCCGAGCTTCTTGGTTGTCACCGAGATCTCGGTCACTTGCCGGAGTTAGGAAAGGCCCTGGACTAATCGCCACTGCACGGATACCGTGCTTTGCGCCTTCTAGCGCGAATTGCCGCGTCATTGCGATAACTCCAGCCTTCGCTGCGCTGTGTCCAACCATCGGAGGGGTCTCTCCTGCGATCAAGCCTGCCATGGATGCGACGTTGATGATAACACCTCCACCGCGTTGCACCAGATGAGGCCATGTAAATTTCGACACAAAGAAGGGAATGTCGAGTTCGCCGGTGATGGTTCGCCGCCAGTCTTCGATAGAGAAGTCGGGCATCGGGCCAAAATATTGGATAGCTGCGTTGTTGTAAACAACATCAAGCCCGCCATAAACAGAAACCGCATCCTCCACCATCTTCTGAACCTGTTCCGGATTAGTGAGATCCACCGGTGCAATGCCTGTCATTTCACCGCCAGAGCGGCGCAAGAGTTCAACCGTCTCGTTATTGGCTTCAACATTGATGTCGCACCCGACCACCTTTGCTCCTTCACGCGCAAAGGTCAGAGCAGCGACGCGTCCCAGCCCTCCGCCTGTACCGGTTATAAGCACAACTTTATTATCAAGAATTCCCATCATTATTCCTCCTGTCAGCGTTTTACGAGAGAGACTGACCAATCCAGCCTTCACCTGTACTTGTTCTTTGACTGAAAGTTAATATCGTAAAAAGATCGCCAAACCATTCATTGGAGAAATGGATTGATTACGATTTGGATTTCCCTTCCTCCGCTTCCCATTTTGCTACCTCTTCCCGGACCCGCGGTGCGACTTCCTTGCCCAATAGTTCTATAGCTTTCATAACATCCTCATGCGGCATAGTTCCAACGGGTAAATGCAGAAAAAATCGTGTGAACCCCAAATGTTTGCGCATTTCAATAATTTTGTTGGCCACCGTTTCGGGATCGCCTACGTAAAGCGCACCTTCTAGGCTGCGTGATGCATCAAAGTTTGAACGGGTATACGGCGCCCAACCGCGCTCCTTGCCAAAATAGTTAAACGATGCTTGTGTAGGAGGAAAATATTTGTCGACCGCAAGCGAAGTACTCTCTGCAATGAACCCAAGTGAGTGTACGGCTACCTTTAGTTTCGAAGCATCGTGTCCTGCACGGGCAGCAGCATTCTTATAAAGCGGTATTAGTGGAGCAAATTGCAAAGGGCTTCCACCAATAATAGCCAAGACAAGCGGCAATCCAAGTACCCCTGCTCGAATGACCGAATCCGCATTCCCTCCACTGCCGAGCCATACTGGCAATTGATTCTGAACCGGACGCGGATACACACCAAGATTCGTAAAAGCAGGCCGATGCCCTCCTTTCCAAGATACGATCTCCGAATCCCTTAATTTTAAAAGTAGTTCTAATTTTTCCTCGAAAAGTTCATCATAGTCATGCAAATCATATCCAAACAATGGGAACGCATCGACCATTGAGCCTCTACCCGCGATAATCTCTGCACGCCCATTGGATAGGCCATCGAGCGTCGCAAATTGCTGAAACAAACGTACGGGATCCACGGCAGAGAGCACCGAAACCGAGCTGGTCAAGCGTATCCTTTTCGTCACGGAAGCTGCTGCCGCCAGCACAACAGCCGTAGCTGAATCCGCAAATTCCTTACGGTGATGCTCGCCTACCCCAAATACATCCAATCCAACCTGATCAGCAAGGACAATTTCTTCGACAACCTCACGTAGACGCTCCGCTTGACTTATTGTTTTGCCTGTTTGAACATCTGGAGTTGTTTCGACAAACGTATCTACACCTATTTCCATTTTCAAATCCCCCTCCTATTAAGTAAAATACATCTCTCAGAAAAAGTCCGATCCATCGTTTTAAACATTGCCTTCACGATTCTTGATACCGTATCCGATTTTCTTCAGCACATGAATGAGTTTGAGCTTCTCCTCGTCTGTCGCAAATGACAAATTGTCCGAGATGAATTGAGCATGCTTAGGAAAAATATTATCGAAATAACATCGTCCTTCCCCAGTCAAGGCTACATTCGTTTGCCGTCGATCATCCGGTGCTGCAAGCCGTTCCACGAACCTCTTTTTCTCCAGCTTATCTACCACATAGGTGATACTCCCGCTTGGAATCGCATTGGCTTCGCTTATTTTCTTGATGAGCTGCGGTCCTTTGTTGTAAAGAAGCTCGAGAATCTGGAAGGTTTCCCTATCCAGATTATAGCTGTCAATGTTGCGTTCCAGGCTCACGAACAGAGCTTTTACCATCTTGCTCATTACCCTTGAAAGCTTCACGTCAAGAGCCACACCCTCAGCATCCCGTTCCGTCATTCTCCTACCACCTTATCTGACTATCTTAAACAAAGAATAATCAAACTCTGCACCACCCTGATGTGTCTAAGGGAATAGCTCTTCCTTAAATCTCTCTCACCAATTCTCGAAGCTTTTCTCTTATAATGTGTTCCAGTTCAAACCGATTACGACTACGGCAAGGATAAACAGAATGATAGGCATCATGGCTTTAACTACTGGATCTTTGACACGAACCAAATGGACAAGAACCGCAAAAAACATCGTAACCGCCATTAAGACCCCGCCAACCACAGCGTATGCATCGTTCCATATGCCAATAAAAATAATGGCTGCGGCGATGACCTCTACGAATCCCGTAAAGTTCCGCATTGCTGATGACAGCTTGTACCTCTTGAATTCATCCACCATCTGTTTGCTGCCAAACTTACTAAAACCAAACATCAGAAACCCAATTGCTAAAATACTTTGAAGCACGATCGAAAAAATATGCATACTCTCACTCCTCTAATTTTTATACTAGAATTATTTAATCTAAAATTATTTAATCTAGTTATATATAATATAATAATATGATTTAAATCTGTCAACACAAAAAAAGGACAGAGATGCTTCCAAAGAAGAACCTTGCCTGACAAAAACGCTTTAGCGTTCAATGAATCTGGAAATACATTTTTTCCGCATTAGGCAGCTTGGCGTCCATATATGTCTACAATCGATCTGTATATTATGGGGTTATAAAATTTATAGATTCAAACACTTTCATGTCAAACAAATATCATCCTACATGGGAATCCTTCGTTTTAATGCCCTACAGATAATAAAAAAAGCAGGGCCATCCCTGAAAGGCGAAGCCGCCAAAATGGGAACCCTACTAATGCATGTGATGCTTACATTCATTTGAATCTTGCTATTCGTATCCGCGCTGAAATCAAAATAAAGGATGGCTCCTTTATTCTATTCTAAAAGTGTCGACATTTTTTCTTGCAAATCTTGGTTTAATAGGTTCAAATGCTCACCTAGAGCGGCAATCTCTTCGATCGAGCCAAGCTGCTCTTCTGTTGCGTTTAATACAGTTCCGACATTAAGAGCAGTCGTTTGGGAGACATGGTTCATTTCTGCGACAGATGCAGCAATTTCTTCTGAGCTTGCTGAAAGCTGCTCGGCGACTGCAGAAACATCATGGATTTGTTCGGAGACATGTCTGGCGCCAGAAATAATTTTTTGGAAGGCGTTACTTGTTTCTCTTACCTTTTGCACACCTGTGCTAACTTCATTACGAACATCCGACATGGCTCTAATTGACTGCTCATTTTTATTTCGTATGTCTTCAAGAATATAAGTAATTTGTTTAGCAGCCTTCGATGATTGTTCAGCAAGTTTCTTAACTTCTCCAGCAACAACAGCAAATCCTCTGCCATGCTCACCAGCGTGTGCAGCCTCAATAGCAGCATTCAGTGAGAGCAAGTTCGTTTGAGATGCAATGCCAGAAATAAATTCAATAATTTCACGTATCTTGTTGGAACTCTCGCCCAATGAATGAATAAGCATATCGGATTCATTTACTGATTCCGTAATGGCATTCATTTGGATCATAACACTTTGCAAAGAAATATTGCCTTCCTCCGCTTCTACAGCAGATTGCATGGATGCCTCGTAAACAACAGCAGATGCTTCGGCTATCCTAGAAATTCCTTCTGCCATTTCTTCCATAGACCGAGTGCTTTCATCACTAAATGTAGCAATTTGTAGACTTCCTTGAGAAATTTGCTCGGTGCTGAATTTAATGGCTGACATACCTCGTGAACTTTCGGTAGTTGATGCTGAAAGTTCATCTGAGTAAGAGGCAATTTGATCCGTTGAATCAACTAACTCCATAATCGCTAAGCGATGTGCACGGCTTATATGTGCTGTGGCAGCAACTGCTATTTCAGTTTGTGCAGAAAGATTTGCATCGTTTTTTGAAAAATCAGCATTCAAGCCATTGATGTAACGTTTTCCTGCTAAGAGCAAGTAACCTCGCTTCAGGGCTTTTAGAATCTTTAATGCTTTATTTTTTTCGATCACATTATTCAGTCCCTTGTCTTAAAATGAAGTTACAATCTAATGATAAACTCTCCTCCGCCATTCATATTGACTTCCTCAATCGTAGCCAAAGATTGGAATTTACGAGCAAAACCTCGCAAAATCCCCAAATTGACCATTGCAGGGTAAGGAACATTACAAATAAAACGTATGGTTTTTGTATCTTCTTGAATACATTTGTATTCACCATAGTTTCCATTACGATGATTCAACTGATAGGCTACATTCAGCAGAGCAACTGCTTTCTCAAAACTATTAATTTCCGGAGGAAAAACCGAGTTTTTAGGAATGTACTTACCAATTTCAAGCAATAAGTTGCTTCCAACCGAAGCAGAAAGATCTGTAATTACAGTGATTACATGATCAAGCGAGTACCATGCTTCTAACTCTAATTCTACGATTCCTTTTTCTGCAAGCAATGCCTTTACCCTCTTCTGAAAAACACCGCACCCCTCAATGACACTTTTAACGGCCGATCCATGAACTTCAACAGACATTTTCAAATCCTCCTCTAAAATATTAAAACTTGATAGACCCAATATGCACTAGCAAGTTATAAGATGAACGTACTCCATCACAACTTTGTTCATAACCTTGTATCATGTTCATAATTGAGAATCCTCTTGGTTAAAGAATTTAAATTAATCATATGCTACATGTTTTGTAGAGTCGACGGACAATGAGTATCATTTTTATAGATAATATAAAGACATTTATCGTTCGGAAATGCCATAATTAAACTGCATTTTGAACAAGAAAAGCAGTCTTCACAGGATTCATTTGTGAAGACTGCTTTATGGAAATAAATGTATATCCTTCTAAAGGCAATTGATTCATCAGCTAAAGTATGCATGAGCGAAAAAATTATATCTATTCCAATTGCTCGGCAATCTTCCAAAATCAAAAACCTAGTTTGTCACCTTATCTCCTTGCCGTCATCGTCATTTTTGGTGCTGCGGACAACCCAAATTTAACGAAAGCATAACGCTCTTGATACACCTGTGTTTCTGGAGGCAAATCACGATCCGTCCACCCGACCTTGTTCGTGAAGCTGTCAGGCCCGATCTTCAGCGGCTCCAGCTTAATATGGTGATGGGGGCCGAGCAGATTGCGGCAGCTGCCTGCAAGCTCCAGCTCAATCCGATTATTTCCCGCTACAAGAAAAGCCCCGATATCCGTCACGTAAGGCTCCCATAGGAAGCTCTTCACTTCGTGGCTATTGACGCGAAGCTTCGTTACAACCGCATCCGGCTGCGAATTAAATGACCATACAGCCTCCGAGTCCAGCAAGCCTTCCCCTACGTATACCGTCTGTTCAATCGTCAAACGCCCAGCAAAGAAAGGAAATCCTTGCCTTACCAAGTCGCCGCCATCAAGGATTTCTGGACTTTCCGTCAAGGTGAAAGGACCTTCGGCAAGCACCGTTCTGCCCACTCCGTCAACGAATGGCGTGAGAGACTTTACGCCAAACTCGCCTAGCAAATAAACGCTCTCCAGCTCCGTATCGTATGTTAGCTTATTGCCCTCCGACTCGAACGTCTTCGCACGCTCCATCGCTTCGTACGTTTCCGGAGCATTGTAAAACTCAGATTCAATGACGAGTTTGTTCTCCCCCGCAAGCAGCTTGCCGCTTAGATTGAGCTTCCTGAATGCGGTATCGAGCCACCAGCCGCAGTCTTTATTCGAAATCGCAATTCCGTTCAATGTTATGCTCGCCTTGTCAGGCCGTTCCATAACCAGATAAAGCTGTCGTTCAAGGTCCGTATCAAACGCAACAAAAAATTGAAATTCGCAAGCGATTCGTACAGGGCGACCAAGCTGAAGCAGCTTTTCCTGCAAATAGATAACAGGCATCGACTCGCTCCACTCCCTACCTTCAATGCTCAGACGGCATGTGTCTAGTGTTACGCTATTGAGATCGGCATGCTTTACCTGCCAAGACTCAGTCAATGTTACGTCTGTCTGCAAAGCTGCCTCTGCAGCCATCACCTTTGTCTCCTCTTTCCGCCCGGTATCGCTTATGGGTAGGCTTACCTGCTTCAGCATATAAGATTGTGAAGCCGCAATCGGAAGGACCAGACGAGCGAAACCGACGCCCTGCTCCTGCAAAAGCATCTCTTCTTTCCCTGTTTCCAGATTAAGCAGCGTTGCAAGCCCTTCCCGGCGTAACTCAATTTCCACTTCTCCGTAGCTCGTTTCTCCCGAGTTTACAATATAATACAGCCAGGAATCGCCAAGCTTCAGCGTCTGAACGTTCATCCTGTCATCAGCGATAAGTTCTCCTGACGGCGTTTTCATACGCACAAACGGTGCCGCTGCTCGAGATATTTCGTCCGTTATAGCAGGATGATTTGCGCAAACCTTAATTGCTAAAGCCAACAACTGCTCTAGGAGCGCATCTTTTTTACCTTCCACTAAAGTAGGATATGGATCAAAGACAAATACACTGCCGCCTTGCTCTGCCAACTCAACCAATAGCTCCACCGTCGACCGGCTCCAGGTCACGCTTGGAGGCATGATAACGGACGAGTAGACCGCCTCACCTACGATAAGCATTCCATCCTCCACTCTGCCATGCCTCTCTAGAATGCTCTCGCTGCCGTAATCATGCTCCAACAAGGAGCGGCACAGCAGTCTTGAAAGTCCCGCGAAGCCCTCATGATAAGGCACAATGGCCGAGCTGTCGAAGCCCTTCTGCTCTACCCAAGCGGAGCGGATCGGATGCAAAAGCAGGATGCTAGCCTGTCTCTCCCCTTCCGACAAGAGCATGGAGAGTCTTGCGAAAAAGTCGTTATATTGCTTGTAATCTGTCCACCAAGGCTGCTGATAGAACAGGGACGGCGGGTAATCTCTTTTACGCAGTCCTCTCAGGCTGTAACTCTGCAAATGCTGGCACATCATATTAATGCCATGCACGAACTGCCATTCGCCGATCCTCTTCAAATCCTGCATGCTGACGTTCCAGCCGGAGCAGCCGTAACTCTCCGTAATCGTCCGCTTCTTACCGAGCTGCCTCGCGACCGACCCGACCTGCTTCGGAACGAGCGGCTCATCCCCGACAAAGCGCCCCAGCCAGTCGCAGCCTGGAATTTGCATATATTCATAGAAGGACATCAAATCTCCGACAGACGTCGCTTGTCCCATAAGCGTTTGCTCATCGACAACATGTCCCGCGAGAGACCAACCCTTCTCCTCGCACCAATCACCGATCTGTTTCGCATAGCTGTCCACAAACAGCTCCGTTACGCAAGACCAATACTGATAACGATGCTCCTTCGCATCGGAGGCATCAAGGAACAAGCTCGGAAGAATGTCGAGCACGCTCCTGTCGTTTCGCTGGCGATACGCATCTTCCATCTCGAACGACCATGGAATTTCTCCTCTTCCGAACTGGGGTTCATCCGTGAACACCCCCTTCAGCACATGCTTGAACGACTCGCCAAAGCTGTTCCAATAAGCTTCGTAAGTGCTGTCTATGAATGCCCGTACTGCCTGACGGCTTAATGTGTCGATATAATAGGGATTTACCTCCCAATAAATTCGAATATCCGCCTCCTCTGCGCGCCCCTCCGGCAACCGTACCCAGCCTGTCCCACCAAGGACATAATAACCGAGATCACGCGAGCGGTCTTCTCCGCGGAATGGCGCTTTCTCCATTCCAAGCTTCTTTTGCTGATATACGAGACCAAGCGCCGGCACGCTGCCGCCGCCGAAGCCGCTAGGCCAACCGTTCTCGTCGTAGAACCATGGCTCCATGCCCAGCGATTCCGCCTTCTCGATACATGCACGAACTGCGTTCATCCATTCCTCGCCCATATACGGCGTTTGAAGCCCGCCCCTGGCGTGCATGAAAAACCCGCCAATGCCGACTCGATTCATTTCCTCGATCTGTCGCTCCATCTCGGCAATCTCCAGCTTGTCGTTCCATGACCACAACGGTACCGATCTGTAGCTGCTGTCAGGATCGCGCAGCTTGCCCCAATTCCATACGCCATCTTTTATGTTCATTTCCCCATATCCTCCCCAGCGAGTAATTTCTTTCTATCTGCTGTATCCTTTCAAAGTTTCGGTCGTCATTTTCTTAATCGATTAATTGCCAAATAAACGATAGATGTCGGAATAATAGACAAGCATGCGCCACCTATAATATAATGCTTTGCCTTCCGCAATGAGTCGCGATAAATAGCCAAACGCATACTAAATTCACCAAGCTGATATACCCACTCCTTATTATAGTTGCGCCCTCTCATCGGCATAATGCGGTAAACCGCACATGAAGGGCAGATTTCTTCATCTCTTTCCATGATCACAAACTCAGCCGTACTCAGCTAATCTCTATGAGATCATATAGAACCACACACTCAATCCTCGCAGCCGCTTCAGTTGCACTTCGATTAGCAGCAGATATCATGACTAGTAAAACCTGTCGGATACTTTATTTAAATGCAGACCTAATCGTCTCTTCTAAAAGAAAACAGGGAGGCTGCCGCCTCCCCGTCTTCTCGTTTAATTCATTTTTGTAAGCATGAATGCATCGTGAGCAAGCGTGTAGGAATTACTGCCCGGGTCCTTGCCCGTAATCTGAAACCGGAAAGTCTTGTTCCCTGCTGAACCGAATGTTACCGTACCAAGACCGACTGTCTCATAGCCCTGCGGATTGCCGTAATGATCGACGGGAAATCCTTGCATGACTCCGTCGATATACAATTGAGCCGTTCCGCGATCCGCATGCTTCTTGATTCGGGAGCTGATGGCATACGTACCCGCTGCTGGAACCGGAACCGTATAATCAATCCATTGGCCTACGCCGCCGAAGCCGCTAAAGCTAAGCGATCCGCCACTCGCAGCCGAATCGGAGCCGGTCGTCACCGTTGCTCCTGCCGATAGGTTAGTCGCCAAGCTTTCGCTTTCAAAGGTCAGCGGCTTCTTCGTCAAAGCGATATAATCCGTTGCTAGCGTATAAACGCCGCTGCTTGCGTTCTTGCCGGTAATTTGGAATCGGAATGCCTTCGTACCTGCGGAGCTAAACGTCACGTCTCCCAGATCGACCGATGCATAGCCTTGCGCGCTTTGATATTGATCAACTGGCGCTCCTTGGGAAACCCCATCAATGTAAAGCTGAGCCGTTCCGCGATCCGGATGCTTCTTGACCTGCACCTTCACGTTATACGTTCCGGCTGCTGGAACATTAAGCGCATATTGAACCCAGCCTCCGACACTGCCCGGATTGGCGTAATTCAATGCCCCGCCGCTTGCAGACGTATCTGTTCCGTCCGTATTCGTGCCACCGGCAGATACCGTTGTCGTGGCGCTTTCCGCCTCGTACTTCACAGGCTCGTAGATCTTCGGCTGCAAATACTTGTCAGGCGATCGGTAGGTCAAGCGGATCGTATCCGTAGCAAGCGTATATTGCGAGCTGGCCGAATTCTTGCCCGTAATCTGAAAGCGGAACGTTTTATCGCCTGCCGAGGCAAATGCATAACTCCCGAGATTCACTTCGACAAAACCTTGTGTACCCGCATATTGATCGATCGGTGCACCTACCGGAACGCTGTCGATATACAGCTGCGCAATACCCCGATCCGGATGCTTCTTCACTCTTACCTTTATGTTGTATGTGCCGGAGCTTGGGACATTTACCATATAATCTGCATAACCGCCTACCGTATTCCCATTCGCATAACTGAGCGATCCACCGCTTGCAGCCGAGTCGCTGCCGTTCGAGGAAGTGCCGCCGCTCGACATTGTCAGCGACAGGCTCTCCGCCTCGTGCTTGAAGCCGGATTCTACCGTTACGCTGCCGCTGCCGCCTGCGCCTATAATCACATCGGCAACAATCGTTTTGTTCGCCGTGCGATCATAAATAACCGCTTTCCCAGTCTGGTTAGCTGGACCTGTCGCATGGATCGCAAGGCTTGATACGCCTGGGCTCTGCGTAAACGAAGTAATATTCTCGTCAGCGTACAGAACCTGCATATCGGAGCCGTTGTCCTCTTGAATCCAGAATGCTTTGCCTCTGGACGTATTTTCCTTAAAGTTAATGTTTAGACCGATCGTCTTCAAGTCGGCTCCCGTGAATCTGCCTTTGTACTTATAGCCGATAACGCCGCTATCATTCATTGTGACGTCTTCCACCAAATAGGTTTTGTTATCGTCGAGCCAGCGAAGATCGAGCGTGAACTCGTCTGGCGCGGCAGCTTCGTTGCCGGCCGTTGTGATGACGAGCGCCTTGCTTTTATCGTCTGGAGCGTACATCCATGCATATGGCCCTGCCGTATCATAGTTCGGACCGGCGTAGAGCGGCCGGATGATACCGTCGGTAAGCGCCTTGATACGCGGATTTTTTCGCCAATCATTAAACTTCTTCAGCGTGCTGATGCCCGGCGCGCTCCAAGTTCCCGGATCCTTCGCGAATTTGATGACGCGTGCGGGCATGTACGAATAATAATCCTCTACTTTGCCGGTCGTAAGACCGCCATAGTAAACCGAGTTGAGCGGCAAATAACCGAAGCTGTTCGTTTGAATCAGCATGCTCTTATCGACATTTCCTTTTGAGGAGACGAAGCCGTTATCTCCGATATGGAGCAGCCCGATATTACGATCGCCTTGCGTCGGATAAATATCGACCTCGCTCGTCAGCTTCGTCAAGAAATCGGGATGACGCGTGACGATATCGTTGTTGTAATCGCGAACGAGCACATTTTTGCGGTAAACGCTGTCGCTCGGATGCGAAGTCGAAGTCGCCGCCGAGTTTGGCCAGAACTCAGTCAGGTCGATCATCTGATGGGATAGATGGTAATTCGGAATCATCTCATCCTCCACTTGGCTGCGTTTGAATTCGATATTGGCAGGATCAGCCAAATCACGTCCGGCGTTATGATTATCACCGGTCATGCTGAACCAGATGCCAAAGCGCATGCCGGCCGCGACGATCGTATCGGTAAGCGCCGCGAGATTCGTCGTGAAGGAGCTGGCAGCCGTCGTTGTGTCCCTGGTCGTATTCCAGAAATCATCCACCATGACCATATCCATGCCAGCCTGCGTCGCCTTCGGGATAACGGTATTGCGATAATAAGCCTCATTCCGGTTGCCTAACCATTCCCAGTCGTTTGTCGTGAAGACGGAAGACGTATGATGGTACTTGAATCTTTTGCGGAAATGCTCCTCAACCGCCATCTTGCCGTCCATGATATCACCCTTGAAAGCTGTCATATTGACGGAAATGTATTCGAACTTCTCGTCCGGAAACAATACGAGCTGCAGTGATCCGGGATTCGTCGAAACCTTGACGCCTGATATGCCGCTCCATGCGTTAATGCCAGCGAATGGGAGGTTGTCCGTCGCGCCTTGCGTCTTCCAGTTCATCTCCGGCTGAAGCGTCCAGCCATCGCCGGTATTGTATGTCGTAATCGCGTTTTTGCCCGTGTTCATCGGCAGCGCGCCTGTCGTGCTGCTCCATGTCATATTCGGAACGTAGTGCAGCGTATGGGCATCGTTCGGAAAATTAAGCGCAATGACATCCGAAGCGGTAATCGTCTTGTTGGACGAGCTGTTGTTTTTGATCAGATTCGAATACTTGAGCCCCGCCCTATCGTTATACATTTCGAATCGGAGCGTGACCGTCACATTTTGAGGCGACGTTCTTGTGATCGGAATTTCGAGTCTCTTGCCCCAAGTCGTACTGAATAACGAGATGTTATTAATGGTATCCGCACCAATCGTCCAGCCCCCGTCATTGGAATACAGATTGCTGCCGCCGTAATTGTAGTAGAACAAATAATTGCTGCCGCTTCCCGTTAAATATTCCTTTCCCGCCTCTTTATTATAGAAGCTGGTCATCTGAATACTGCCGCCGGCGAAAGAAAGGACGACCCTAAGCACATCATTTTCCAGCGTCCATGCATTGCCGCTTTTCGTGATCGTTGAACCTGCTGCTTCTGCCGTCTGAACCGATCCGCTCGGAACGAACGGAATACTCGTCATACTTAATACAATTGCTAGAATCAAACAGAACAAACTGCGGAAACCAATCTTCAGCATCATTGAAACCCCTTTCATGAGTGGACAAGGTGAAACGGTTGTCGCCGTCCCCCGGCGGAAAAGCGTAAAAGGCTGAAGCCGTCTTCTAGCGGCTAAGCTTACGTTCGCGTAGAAATATAGAGAAAGTATGGTGAAACTATATACTTTCCTATATTTTAAAATAACCCGCAAACCTCAGCGCAGTAAAATTCCCTTAGATGAGAGTTTCTCGCTGTGATTTGCGGGTATGAAGCCATTTTTGTTGATTGACCGTTAATGCTATCCAAATTGCTTGCCCGTTATTGCTTACCTGAGATTACTTGCCTAACGAATTCATGAAATCCACGTATTCAGCCTCAGCATCAGCGGTACCAGGGTACCATTCCTTCTCCAGAAACTCCTTGAACTGCTGCTCCGTGATCGTGCCCGTAATAAATTTGATTTCGTTATCGTCCTTCTTCTTCACGAGATCCGGAATCGCACTGTTCAGGCTTGCGATCTTAGGCGCTCTGACGGCAGGCACGTTCACGATAGTCATCTGGCCAAGCGCCGCGTCGAGCTGGGTTTTATACAAATCAATCCGTTCTGTTGTCGTAGCATTGACGATCGATGCGCCTTCACCATTAATCGCATTGGCTGGCGTCATGTAGCTGCTCGTAAGCGTCGACAGCTTCGTCGTCTGCTCATCGGTACGCGAAATCGCTTTCGTTGCCGGATCGTAGCTGTCGTAAGTTACGCCCTTCACGCCTAATTGGAACAGTGCGTTCGCTTCGGCCGTGTTGCCCCAATCGAGGAATGCGAGTACGTCGTCTACGTTTTTCGAGTCTTTCGGAATCATCCAGCCGCCCCACATAGCTGGAGTTACCCAATCAGCGGCTACGCCATTGGCATCCTTCAATACACCGTGATACGTATATTTTTTGTCCGATTCAGGGTCTTTACTGATATTGCCGAGCACTGTGCTTTGATGCGCGTAGATTACACCTACTCGATTCTGATTCAGCTTCTCTTGGTCGACGTAAATTTTGTTAATCAAAAATTCGGGATCGATTAGCTTCTCATCGTTCAACTTCTTCAAGTATGTCAAGTAAGGGATGTAGCCCGACATTTTCTCTCTGATTTTGTAC
Organism: Paenibacillus sp. 2TAB23; assembly: GCF_052115165.1. Taxonomy (NCBI): domain Bacteria; kingdom Bacillati; phylum Bacillota; class Bacilli; order Caryophanales; family Paenibacillaceae; genus Paenibacillus; species Paenibacillus sp. 2TAB23. The sequence goes on along the minus strand of NZ_JBFRGD010000010.1, from coordinate 226,329 downwards.
GTTCCGTCAGCGTCCTTTACACCGTCTACGACTGGAAGGCCGAAGGCAGCTGTCAAGAAGTTCGACGCGTTCCAAATGGTATTGCGACCAAGGTCAGGTCCGGAGAAGCTTAGGCAATACGTGTCTTTCTGGCCATTGCCATCCGGATCCTGCTCCGTGAACGCCTTGCACACGTTCGTCAGCTCGTCCAGCGTCGTCGGTGCTTGCAGGCTCACTTTATCCAGCCACTGCTGGTTGATCATATAGCCCCAATGATTGACGGCGTTCGTTCTTGGAATAATGTACGTCTTGCCGTCGTTAACCGATTTGACCGCGTTCCACATGTCCGGCGTAATGTTTTTCATCAAGTTCGGATAGTTCGCAATTTTGTCGTCAAGCGGCTCCAGCAAGCCGTTCTGGGCCCACTTCTCCATGTTCGCATCGGCGCCGTTGCCTGCCGTTCCCCAGTTGTAGATGACGTCGGGCAGATCGCCGGATGCCATCAGCACTTGCAGCTTGTCGACGTAATTGTTGATCGGAGGAGCTTCGATTTCCAGCTTCACGTTCGCGATTTTCTCGACCTCGGCTATGACCGGGTTATCCTTGAGGACGATCTCCGCGTTGACCCTGTTGAACATTTTGATCGTAACCGGTTTTTTGGCCTCTGGCGCGTCAGTTCCCTTATTCGTCGTTTGCGGCGCGTTCGTGCTGCCCTCTTTCGTGTTGCCGTCGTTGTTGCCCGAGCTGCAGGCTGCCAGCGCCGTTGCCAGAATCAACAAGGAAATGAGCGTTTTAGCTGTGCGGTGCTTTTTTGTAACCATGTCCTTCTCCCCTTTGATCATCGAATTATATTAAACCGCAGCTAACCGCAGATTTAACCGATCCAAGCGTAAACAGCTGTCGCCGTCCTCTATGGCAAAAGCAGTCGTTTCGCGGAGATATATAAGCTCATTTAGATTGAAAACATATAAATTCTTATATTTGAACAAACCAATCTCTTGCCTCTATCCTTTGATAGAACCAACAAGTATGCCCTTCATGAAATACTTCTGCATGAATGGATAGACCATGATAATCGGCAGCGTGGAGAAAATAATGATCGCCATCTTGATCGTGAATTCGGTCACGCCGGAAGTTCCTGCATCCATTACGTCCTTGGCAACGCCGCCGCTGTCGACGACCATGTCCCTTACAATGAGCATGAGCGGCCATAGGTCTCTCTTGGACGTATAAATGATCGCATTAAAGAACGTATTCCATTGCGTCACCGCGTGGAAAATAACGAATGTGGCAATCGCCGGCTTCGACAACGGCACGATGATCCGGAACAAAATCCGCAGCTCGTTCGCGCCATCGATAGAGGCCGACTCCTCCAGGCTCGGAGGAATGTTGCCGATAAAGTTTTTCATCAGCAGCAAGTTATAGGCACCAAGCGCATTAGGAAGCACAAGGCTCCAAAGCGTATTGTACAGATCAAGCGATTTGATCAAATAAAAGTTCGGAATGAGTCCGCCGTTAAAAAACATCGTAAATGTAATGAGTACGAGGGCAAAGCTTCTGCCCTTCAAATCACGCTTCGAGAGCGGGTAAGCAGTAATAATCATCAGGAAAATGTTGATGCACACGCCGAGCACCGTAATGATGATCGTATTGCGATAACCGATCCAAAGCTGATCCATCTTGAATATTTGCGTGTACGCGCTGAACTCCAATTTACTGGGGATCAGCTTAAGCGGATTCGCTAAGTATTCGTTGTAAGGCGTAACCGAGAAAGCGGCTACATAAAAGAATGGAAAGAGGCAAGCAAGCGCGAACAACGTTAGGCAAGCGTAATTGATGATGTCGAACAGCTTATCCCCTCTGGATCTGATATTCATAAGAAATGACCTCCTGTCGATATGCCGCAGGCAACGCTTGTCCGCATCACCATATCCCGTCTTCCTTCATTAGCTTCGCGATTCGATTGCTTGCTAGCAGGAAGATGAGGCCGATGACAGAGGTGAACAGGCCGACGGTGGCGCCGAAGGAAAACCTTCCTCCGAGTATCCCTACCCGGTACGCGTACGTTTCGAACACTTCGGAGACGCCGAGATTCATCGGATTTTGGAGCACGAATATTTGCTCGAAGCCATTGTTCATAATGTGGCCAAGCCGTAGAATGAGCAAAATAATGATCGTAGATTTGATGCTAGGTATCGTAATATACCACAGCCTCTGTAAACGGCTGGCGCCGTCGATGCTTGCCGCCTCGTACAATTCCGAATTGATGGAAGCAATCGCAGCCAGGTAAATGATGCTCTCCCAACCCGAATCCTTCCAAATGCTGCTGAGCACGACAAGCGGGCGGAAAAAATCATTGTCTGCGAGGAAGAAGATCGGTTCGATGCCGATCGACTTCAGAAACAGATTAAGCACGCCCCAAGACGGCGACAGGAAGTTGACCAGAATACCGCCGATGACGACCCAAGATATGAAATGCGGCAAGTAGATGATCGTTTGCGTTATTTTCTGATAGGTGCGGTTTCTCATCTCATTCAGGAATAAAGCGAGAATAATAGGGAACGGAAACCCGATGACCAGCTTCAGAAAGCTTAAATAAAGCGAGTTCCAAAAAACGGTATAGAAATCACTCAGCCCGAACATGTATCTGAAGTTCTCGAAGCCGATCCATGCGCTGTTCCAAATGCCCTTGGCGAAGTTGAAATCTTTGAATGCGATAATGACGCCGTAAATCGGCACATAATTGAATATGATGAAATAGATAATGCCGGGCAGTAGCAGCAGATACAGGTATTTCTTTTTATTCAGATAACGAAACGTTCTTTTAGTGCTTGTCGCGAACAAGGCGCACACCTCCATCCTTTGAACAAAATGTCTATTTCAGGACCAGGCTGAGCAGATCATCCACGTGCGCGCTTGCCAAGCATTCGTATGCGTCTCCTGCCCCATAGTAGATCTTCACCTCACCCGAATCTTCCAAGATCATGCCTCCAGGGAATATGACGTGATTGCGGAATCCGCCTTCCTTCTCATATGGAGCATCCGGTGCCATGAGCGGCTCTTCGTATAATCCGATCATTTTTTTAGGGTTTTCTAAGTCAAGAAGCATGAGTCCTGCCGAATAACGCTTTTTCCAGCTATCCTCCCAGCCGTTCTTGCCGCGTGACGGGTCAATATCAACCGCATGGAACGTCGTCAGCCATCCCTTCTCCGTCTTGATCGGCGGCGCTGCCGGACCAAGCTTCGCATTCGCGAAAGGTACGCGTTCGACGGGGAGCAGCAGATCGGAGTTGCCCCAATCCTTCAGATCGGCTGAATCCGAAATCCAAATGTCGAAGCGCTCCTTTCCTTCGCGGCTATAGATTGTGAACGGTCTTTCCAGACGGACATAACGGCCGCCGATCTTCTCCGGAAACAGCACCATATTGCGGTTGTCCGGCGCGCTCATGCTAAGCACTTCAAAATGCTCCAAATCGTCGGTTACCGCGATTCCGCCGCGGATACCGTGCAGCGTATCGACAGCAAAGCACAGGTAGCAACGACCATCAATGACGGTCAGCCTCGGATCATAAGTCCGTATGATCTCCTCACTCCTAAGATCGAAGATCGGATCGGGCTTCACATCCCATTTGATACCATCGCGGCTGAAAGCAATGCCGAGATTCGTCGTGCTGGAGTGGGAAAGCGTCTGATTATCCGGTTGACCATAATCATTGCGGAACACCATCACGTATTGGCCTTGGAATTTGGTTACGCCAGCGTTGAATACGAGCGCGGGATTGTAAGGAACATCCTCCCTCGTAAGAATGGGATTGTTCGGGTGACGCTGAATGACCGAGCTTGATACCAGCTCTCCAATCAGTCCGATTGACGGTAATATCATGTGAATCCTCCTTGATGTTTGCAATATGTTTAGCGCTTACAAACACAGTTTATGGTATAATCACACAGTCAATAGTGCAAAAATTATTGTCAACACACTAATTTTTACTACAATTTTAGGAGGGGCCATCCTGACGATTTTTCCGATGAACAAAGATCTATCCGATTATGAAATGATTGCGGCGGACTTCCCCTTCTATGTATCGATTAACGAGGTTCGCCATTCCTTCCCCGCACATCGGCACGACTTTCTGGAATGCTCGCTCGTTATCGCGGGCGAAGGACATGAAACGATCAACGGAATCCGCCATCCGATGAGACGAGGCACCTTCACCTTTTTGCTGCCCTATCAAGTACATGATATTGTTACGTATTCCACGACACCGATTCGGCTTTTCAACTGCATGTTCGCCATGGAGCTGCTCGTCTCATCGGTTAAGACGGGATCTCCTTACCTGCAAGCACTGTTAACGGAGAATCAGCGACCCTTTTTCCATTTGGAAGGCGAAGAGTTGGTCCAGTTTGAAATGCTGATGCACAGTCTGCATAACGAATACAACCAGACCACGCCATTCCGCAACGAGCTGTTAACCTTGAAGCTCCATGAAATCTTGATGCAGTTTCAACGAATTCGGGTGTCCCGGCAAGGCATGAACACGCAGGAGAAGGCTTACCTCACGGGCAGCGGCTCGATTTGGCCGGTTATCGAATACATTCACTATCACTACCGCGACGATCTATCTCTTTCCGGCTTAGCCGATCATTTCCGCATTCCTTCAACTAGACTTAGCATCGAGATTAAGAAGCATGCCGGCATTAACTTCCTCCATCTGCTCCACAAAATTAGAATTCGCCATGCCTGCAGCTTGCTTAGCGCTACCGACATGAGCATTCTCGACATTGCGCTTGAAGTCGGTTTCAGCTCATACAACGTGTTCGGCCGACTATTTCGCGAGTACAAAGGAATCACGCCAACCGAATATCGGCTAACCAATCTCCATGCCTGACAACAAAAAAGCTCGTCTGCTGTATGAGCATGACGAGCTTTCTTGGTATTATTGCTTTATAACCGTAACCTCGTTCTTGAAACCTCCCATCAATCATAAAACGGCAGCTTAACTGTAATGTACAGCATTTGCTTATCTTTTTCGGCGCTGATCATGCCACCCATGCCGTGTACAAGCTTTCGGGAAATGTAAAGTCCGAGACCAGTGCCCTGACTGCTGCGGCTAGGGTCCGCGGTATGAAAGCGGTCAAAAATTCTGTCAATATCATTTGGCAAAGGAATCTCGGTTTCATTGCCAACCTTCACGGCATGAAAGCCGCCTTCCTCATAAAAGGATATGGTTACCGTCCCATGGGCGTATCTCAGCAGATTTTGAATCAAGTTATACAGCACCCGCTGCAAAGCCATTGGATCAGCGCGGACTCCCGGAGGATTCGCAGCATCCTGGATATCCAGCTCCAAGTTTCTCCGATCAAATTCTTCAAAAAACCCTAGAAAGCATTCACAAACGGCATGTTCCAAATTCAGGCTCTGAATGTCATAACGATTCTCATTCAGCTCAAGGCGCGTCAATTCATAGAAGCGTTCGGTCAAACCCTGCAGCACCTTGACCGAATCCGAAATGATCCTATGATATTCCTGTTGTTTTTCCGGCGACGGTGCCTTTTCCAATAGCTGCAAATAGCCTGCTAATGAAGTGAGCGGCGTTCGCAAATCATGAGACAAGCCGGTAATGGACAGCCGGATATTCTGCTCAATGTCATTTACGCGCCTGAGTTGATTTTCATAAACGTCCACCATGCGGTTGATTTCAAGGACGGCTTTTGCCAACGCAGCGTCATGTTCTTCCAGGTATAACCTTTGTCCATAGCGCGCGCTCGCGGCGAGTTCCGGCATTTGATTAGCCAACCGTTTTATTTCCCGCCGTAACAGATAGAAACGCGTAGCGAAAATCAGGCACACACACGTCAATACACCGATCAGCCAGTACATGCCAGCACCCCCTATTCCGCAAGTCGGAACCCTACGCCCCAGATGGTCTTAATATGCTTATGAGGCGATGCGGCATTCAGTTTTGCCCTAAGATTGCTCACATGCACATTAATGGTTTTTTCATCTCCGCAAAATTCCTCATTCCATATGCTTTCGTAGATGTTCATCCGGCTGTAAACCTTGTGCGGATGACGCAGCAAGAGCTCTAAAATTTCAAATTCCCGCTGGGTGAGTGGAATCGAGCAATCGCCTGCCGTTACCACATATGTCTCCAAATTCAAATGGATATCGAGATAGGTTAGCATTGTAGCGGATTCGTTATCTGTATATACGGTAAATCGCCTAAGTTGCGCCGCAACCCTCGCCATCAATTCATCAATGTCAAAGGGCTTCGTCATGTAATCGTCCGCTCCTTGGGAGAGCAGCTTCAATTTGCTTTCTTTCTCTACTTTAGCGGACAGCACAATCACCGGCATATTCTCCCCTTTTCGGAGTTCGGCTAGCACCTCTTCGCCGGTTTTGCCCGGAAGCATCAGGTCAAGAATTACACATTTCCATGGCTTCATTGGAATCAAGAGGATTGCCTCGCTTCCGGAATATGCGCTTTCGGGACAGTAGCCCGCTCCGGTCAATGCCTCATGCAAGAGGCTGTTGATTGACGGATCATCTTCAATGACAAGAATTGGTTCGTTCATTCGGCATTAGCTCCATCTTTATTTGATGTCCGATTTGTTAAATATGATACAGCCTATTATACATGTGATCACGAAATAGGCAGCAGTGACGATAATACCTTTGGCGACAAAACTAGGGTCTCCGCTTAATTGACCAAACCCAGAAATATAATAGCCAGGCAAATACTCTTCCATATCTTCCAATCCCACTCTGCTTAAAAAACCTGGGAAAAACAACATAACGAGCATATATCCGAAGCCTAATATAATCGTCATTCCGAGGCTCCTGCTAACGAAAGCGAACATCGTAATTATGGCGGCATAGGTTAAATGGTACAGGACCTGCATGAAAAAATTCCAGGTGAAAAAGCTCGTAAATTCATTGATTGCCATATCGCCAAAGCCAAATACCGCGCTAAACCCAGCTGTCGCTACAATCGTGATCATAGCGTAAATAGCGGTTATGGCCACACATGCGGAAAACAGCTTGGACAAATAGACATGCGTTCTGTTTTTGCCAAGAGAAACAATATTTCTCATCGTGCCGTTTTGAAATTCTGAAGCAACGAAATATCCTACAAAAGCCGAGAGCCACAGCTGCAAGAGAAACGACCCATTGGCAGCCACCAAGACTCCGAGTTGACCTGGAAATGGCGGTTCTCCCGTAGTCGTGTATTGCCCTAATACTTGAATCACAGTTTGCGCGGTGACGCATGCAAGGATGATGGCGAGCACTTTGCCACGAAGCAATTTGTACCATTCAGCATAAATCAGTGACGTCATGCATTCATCCCTCCCGTCAGATTCAAGAAATATTCTTCCAGCTTTTGTTCCGTAACAGCAATGCTTTCCACCACAATCCCCTGACGGACTAGCAACGTATTCATTTCGCCGGTCCGTTCAATCTGCTCGCGGACCCAAAGCTCGTTAGTCGAAACGGCCTGGCAATCGTTTACACCGAAGTTTTCCTTCAACAATGCGATGGCTTTCGCGGCATCCTTCGTTACTATTCGGATGTGCTGACGTGATTCAAGCGCCAATTCCTCCGCGGAAAGCTGCTTGATAAGCCTGCCTTTATCGATAATTCCGTAATGGGTGGCAACCTGCGCCAGTTCGTCCAGCAGATGGCTGGATACGAGCAGGGTAAGTCCTCTTTCCCTCGCGAGGCGTCGCAGCAGTTCCCTTGTCTCGATGATGCCTTTGGGGTCAAGGCCGTTAGCTGGTTCGTCCAGAATCAAAAACTCAGGATTGGGGATCAGAGCGATTGCCAACGCCAGCCTCTGCCTCATGCCGAGGGAAAAGTTTTTCGCTTTCTTGTTGCCCGTATCTGCCAGTCCGACAATATCAAGCGTCTTTGTAATGGCGCCTTTGTCTGGAACACCAGAGATGATCCGCTGAATTTCAAGATTTTGCACGGCGGTCAAGTTCGGATAAATAGCTGGTGTTTCAATCGATTGCCCAATTCGTCGCCTCCCGCGCTGCAATGCGTTTACTCCCGTTTGCCCGAATAATTCCAGCTCGCCGCTGGAGGGAGAAACAAGTCCGCAGACAACCCTCATAAAGCTTGTTTTCCCCGCTCCGTTTAAGCCGATCAGCCCGTAAATCTGGCCTCGCTTAATTTCAATGCTCACGTTATTTACAGCGTATGCGTTACCGTATTTCTTGCTCAGGTCTCTCGTCCGCAATACAAAATCACTCATACATTTTCTCCTTTTACATGTAGTATGAGCATAGAATAAAACACAAAAGCCAAGAAACAGCTTAGTAAAGATAAAGAAAATATAAAGAAAGCTAGATTCAATTCGCTCATCGAGGTTGAATATCTTTCTACATGTATAACGATTCAACGTATTCTTCTTATTTTTACGGTTTCCTAGCTGTTTTTCTGTTAGCACGCACTCTTGCTTCTAACATATCATAAACTCCTAGTACATATCCTTTCTTCATATGTCCACATCGACCTATTTCTAGCCCATACGTAAGAACAACCTCTTCAGCAAGGTATAAAAAATCGATAGCATGACATGCAAGTTTCATGGTAATTTATTATCGAGGTTTATTTTGTAAATAGTAAATTGTTAGATTGGGGAGAGGTTCTGAWGAAGTTTTTAATTTATTACACACCTGGAGATGCTTGGATTAGCGGTAGGCCTTCAAATCAACAGCCATATATTTTTCAACATGCTCTCTACATTCAAAATCTGTTTGACGCAGGGAAAATAATTCTTGCTGGTCCATTTGACGATCATTCTGGAGGAACTTCATTTATTGAAGTCAGCAGTGAAGCAGAAGCAAATGATGTTATGAATAATGATCCCCTTGTTATGAACAAAACAGTTACAGCTAAGTTGAGTCCTTGGGAGCCGCAATTCAATAAGTTTGAGAATTCCAGTCCCAATTATAACCGTGAGTTTTTTGCAGAACGAGGAATTATCATTTAGAGCTAATCCCTTCATGGTAGACTGTTCTGCTTCTTTTTGTGTTTTAAAATGATAATCCCATGGCCTGAAAAACGAGCAAGGAATGTTCTTGAGAAGCGACAACGGTCGCCTTTGTATCCGGATTACACCCTATGAAAATTGTTCTAGGAATCTGGATACAACAGCGCTCGGAAGAATATTCCCTGCGCAGTTTATGATTAAGGCAGGGACTGAAAGAAAGAAGGGCATCCCACGTCATTTTAGAATGACTTTTTGGGACGCCCTCTAAATCCTCCATCATCCATAAAAACACTAATCATCTATTCCTTTTCCATTGAGAATATGCACGAAATATTTTTCAACCCTCGACTCCCGGGTTTTGGATTGCTTGGCAGATGTGAAATAAAGAAGGTATGCTCTTTGCCGTCCCGGCGTCAATGCTTCAAAAGCCGTTTTTAAGTCGGGAATTTCAACAAATTTGTTTTCTAACTCCTCTGGTATGCGGTATTCCGTATTCTTTTTATACTCCACTTGTAAGCCGGCTTTCTCCACTGCAATGGCTTCATCGATATATGACTTCAAAATAAGCTGCATTTCATCTATGGCTTGAGYATTGGTGAACCGAATTTGACGTGCTGCCTGAACATTCTCCGTTTGTTGGACTAGAATTCCATGGGGATCTTTTAACAACGCGCCTTTGTGAAACAGAAGCGCACAGTAATCCTTAAAACCATGAATCAAAACGATGTTTTTATCGTCAAACGTGTAACAAGGATGCATCCATTTAAATTCCTCGGTCACCCCGCAGTCAAGAACGATCTGCCTGAGCAGTTCGAATTCTTCCTTCCACTTCTTAAGCTTCCTAAAATAGGGATCAATTTTAGAATTCTTTTCACCTTTTGCCGTCAAGGTACCACCTTCTTCATTGTTATAACTTGCTGGAAAAACGATATTACCTCTTCACATTTCCGCACCATTTGCGTCAGCCAAACTTAGCCCTGTTTCGTGTTTTTGCATTTGATATTCCAGTTTGCCCGAAAAGAAGGTCAAGCTTCTTCTTCCTCTTCTAATAATTGCTTTAAATGCAGCATATTCGCACTCCAGAACTTGCTGTAGAATGCTACCCAATCTTGAATTTCTTTGAGTGGAGTCGTATTTAGCTTAAATCTCGTTTCCCTGCCGACTTTTCGGTCAAGGACCAGACCAGCCTCTTTAAGAATGTTCAAATGCTTGGATACCGCTGTTCGGCCCATTTCAAACTGTGTCGTTAATTCATAAAGCGGTATCTCCTCCGCCTCTGCTAACAGACGAATGAGTCGGCGCCTAGTTGGATCTGCAATGGCGTCGAACACATCCCGCTTCTCATTGTTCCCGCTCACTGCAATCCCTCCATTTTTTATTGTAGTCAACCTTGGTGATACAAAGGGAGGTTCATTAGTTTCTCCGTTTCCCTAAATCATTGAAAAATTGCTTATTGGACACCATTTAGTGACACTTTAATTATGGACACCTTACAGTATCGTGTCAAGGGCGTTACCATCTATGAAATCGGACGGTACGATAATATAAAGGTTATACGACCATCTATCATGCAATAGAATGCCAATACAGAACTTGAAACGCATGAAAATGCTAATCACTCATCGAAAGATGCATTCTACATCGATACCAATCCATGTATACTGTTTCTATTATATAGCTGATATGATTAACAACGGTTCGGAGGTATGCATGGACATGAATCCAAATGTTACTTTAATAGGAAAAACTATAAAACTCGTTGCCTTGGAATCTATACATCTTGAAGAGCTGCTTGAAACACTCAATAATCCACGAATATGGGAATTTACCTGGAGAAAGAATGCAACTTACGATGACATTAAGCATTTACTCGATCAAGCTATTCAAAGCAAGCTTCATGGTACCCAACTCCCTTTTGTTATCGTCGAAGTCTTATCAGGCAAAATGATTGGTACCACGAGAATCGGTGATATCGATAAGCTCAACCAAAATGCGGAAATCGGCTGGACCTGGCTTTCGCCGGCTTATTGGCGTACAGGTGCAAATACGGAATGTAAGTTTTTACTGTTGCAATATTGCTTCGAGCAACTGACTCTGGTACGCGTGCAATTTTCCGTTAGCGGCAATAACACAAGGTCTCAGCGAGCATTAGAACGAATCGGGGCAATTAGAGAAGGTGTTTTTAGGAAGCATAGACGGGATAGAGAAGGTAGATTTCATGACAATGTTTTTTATAGCATTACTGATAGCGACTGGCCTGAGGTTAAAAGCACGCTTGAGCATATTATCCATATCAAATACGAATGAAGGCATACTACAAAACGGGTACCCCACTCTCAACATTTCTAAATAGTGTCGAGAGTGAGGTACCCGTTTAATTGCCATGTCCCATCTATTGAAGCTGTTTGGATCAATTAAAAATCAGGTCATCGTTACGGGCAATATGGTTCCATCTTCGCCGAATCTCATGCGGTCTACGCATAATACTCGATGGTTTCGGTCAGTTTCAGTGAGCGGCCTGCGATGGTATGCGATATACCAATCGTCCGAGCCTGTCCCTTGAAAAACGCCATGATGGCCAGCTCCCGTGGCTACGTTGGGGTCCTGCTGCAACATTTTCCCGACTCTTTCAAACGGACCAAGAGGCGAATGCGAACATGCATAGGCCACAGAATAATCTGGACCTCCCCATCCCCCCTCAGCCCACATGAAGTAATAAAGCCCGCCTCGCTTCATCATGCACGGACCCTCTACGTATTGTTCAGGCGTGATTTCTTTATAGGTCGACCCGTCCTCAAGTTGATCAAGAGAGACCATATCTTCGTTAAGCCTCACAACGTTGCAATGCCCCCAGCCTCCATAATACAAATAGGCAGTACCGTCATCGTCTATGAAGACATGCGGATCGATGGGCTGGGCCCCGTAGTGGAATCGATCAATGAGCGGTTTTCCTATCGCATCGTAGAAAGGACCTTCCGGTCGGGAGGAGACAGCTACTCCTATACCGCCATATTCATGATCGCTTTGGATATCATTCGCGCAGAAGTAGAGATAATATCGGCCATTCCTCTCAATAGCCGATGGTGCCCACAAGGCACGCTTCGCCCACTCAATTCGTCCGATATCCAAAATATTCGCTGCTTTTGTCCATGTAATCAAATCATCGGAATGAAAAGCGTCAAAAAAGGTTTGTTCGTCATATGGCGCTGAATAAGTCGGATAAATCCAATAGCGTCCTTCAAAATTTCTTCCTTCCGGATCCGCATACCATCCGGGTACGATCGGATTGATCGCAGCCCGCTCTCCCGCTTCTGCGGAATGTTCGTTCATTGTCATTTCCATCCCCCTTAACCCGCTAATGGCTATACAGATGTTTGTTGTCCGCTTCTGTCATCCAGACCTGCATAAATCCTGGCTGCCGATTGTCCCAAGCGTAATAAGGGATCATCCGATAAGGCTTTTCGCCAGACTTTGCGCTGCTGACTGCTAATGTCGTCAATCCTCCCAGCAGCTCAAGGCAATGTTCCACATAAATACCTCCGCGCGGTGAAATTGTGAAACGATCGTATGACAAATCCGGATTATCCTGCTGCTCTAAGCAATACACGATTGGCCCGCGCTGCAAAGCTACCCGGCCGCGATTTGCTTCGACTTCCGGCCTGGACCGAACCACCTCTACCGGCATGTCCAGCTCCATTAAGACTATGTCTCCTTGTAACCAATGACGACGCAGATCCAAATAGCCGTTCTCCGGAAGAACTATCGTCTGCTCGCCACCGACAGTTATACGGTAACCTTTGCACCAACCTGGCAATCGAAGGCGAACAGAGAAATCGCTCTCCGTCTCTGGAGTAACCGTTAGCTCGATAGACCCGTCCCATGGATAATTTGTTTTTTGTGTAACCTCAACCTTTTTCCCGCAGCCGGTCACTAGATTCGCATGACCGCCCACATATTGATTGACTGCGATTCCGTCACTGGTCGCGGCATACGCGTATTGCCCAATTGACGGGATGAATCGGACGAGATTAGTAGGGCAGCAGGAGGTATGGAACCATTCTACACGGTGATGCTCGCCTTGGGAAGCTAACGGATTCACATAAAAAAAACGGTCCCCGGACAACGATATGCCGGATAATGCGCCGTTATACAGCTCGGTCTCCACGAGATCGGCGTATTTCCCCTCCCCGAACAGCAGGTTCATACGATGGTTCCAGAACGCCATGGCGATCGCGGCACAGGTTTCGCAATAAGCCGATTCGTTCGGCAGATCATAATCATGCGTAAACCCTTCGTTGTGCACGGAAGGCCCGACTCCGCCTGTAACGTACATATTGCGCTCCACCGTGTGGGACCATACCCGCTGAAGCGCCCCTACATAAGCGGGATCTCCTGACACGCGTACAACATCGGCCATTGCAGCATATAAATACATCGCCCGAACGGCATGTCCGGTTACCTTCTCAATGTCGCGAACGGGAACATCGTCCTGACAATATGCCGGCCCCCATTCTGGCTTGTTCCAAATCTCTCCTTGTCCATGACCATGTCCGCGTTCTTCAAGCAACCATAACGCAAGCTTCCAGTAGCGTTCTTGCTTTGTCGCCTGATAGAGCTTGACTAATGCCAGCTCAATTTCCTCATGCCCTTCTGCCCAGTGCCGTTTGCCTGGTCCGAACATGCTGTCATAATGATCGGCCAGCCGACAAGCGACGTCGAGCAGAGCCCGTTTTCCTGTCGCTTCGAAATAAGCGACAGCCGCTTCAATGAGATGTCCGCCATTGTACATTTCATGCTTTTCCATATCGGACCACTTCAGCTCAGGAGCGCACACCGTAAAGTACGTGCTTAAGTAACCATCCGGCTCCTGCGCAGCTCGAATTTTCTCGATTATCATGTCCAGCTCGGCTTCAAGCTTAGAGTCACGCTCCAACATAAGCGTATAAGCAGCGCCTTCTATGACCTTATACACGTCAGAATCGTTGTAATACATCCCCTCGTATTCGCCCTCCATCAATCCAGCCGCTTTGGAGAAATTCGCAATCCTTCCGGTCGCTTCGCATTGGTCTAAGCAGGTTCTGACCGTCGTTTTTTTCAATACCTCCAAGCGTGGCCGCCAAAACGCATCCTGGATCTCCACGCTCGTAAACGGAACGCCCTGCCAGTGCTTCTGTACCTGTTCAGTCATTGACATTTGTCTCTGCCCTCTTTCCTCGCTAAATCTAAATTCTACTGCTTATCCTTTCAATCCGGTCAGCGTAATGYCTTCGAGAAAATATTTCTGGCCGACCAGAAAAACGATGACGCAGGGCAGCACGACTGCCGCCGAAGCGGCCATCAGCAAATCCCATTGCGCCGTATAGGTGCCCTGAAACATCTGAAGGCCGATTGCCAGCGTGAACAAGCTGTCGCTTTTCAAATATATTAAAGGTCCCATGAAGTCATTCCACGTACCCAGGAAGCAGAACAAGGCAACGACGATAATGGCCGAACGGCTTAATGGGAAGATGAGCGACCGGTATATTTGGAAATATGTCGCGCCGTCCACAAAAGCCGCTTCATCAAAGTCTCTTGGAATGGTCAAATAGAACTGCCGCAGCAGGAAAATATTGAAAATACCACCGCCAAAATAAGCGGGGACGATTAGCGGATAATACGTGTCATAAAATCCGAGCATTTGCCAGCCTAGAAAGCTTGGAATAAGGGTGACTGCCGCAGGAAGCATCATGCTGGTCATCAGAATGCCGAACACGGTATCCCTGCCGCGCCAATCAATTCTCGAGAATCCAAACGCCGCAACGCTACTCGTTAGTACCGTCCCCGCTATCGTGGATATGACGATGATGAAGGTGTTCGTGAAATAAGTCCCGAACGGAAGAATCGTTAGAGCCCTGTGGAAGTTATCCCAGCGGAAAGGCGAAGGAATCCATTCCGGCGGCATGGAGAATATTTGCGATAAATCCATTAGAGAGCTACGAATCAGCCACAAAAAAGGACCGAAGAACAAGACCGATACGAACAGCAGCATCGTATATCCGGCGGCAAGCGCAAGCCTCGATTGTTTCATGTGCGCCCCTCCCCTTCATAATAAACCCAAGATTTGGACGTTCTGAATACGATAAAAGTAAAGAACAAAATGATAATAAACAATACCCAAGCCAGCGCGGAGGCATATCCCATTTCCGTATCGCGGAACCCTGTTCTCCATAGGTAAAACACATAAAACAAGCTTTTATTGTTCGGCCCGCCCTGCGTCAGGATATAAGCTTCATTGAATACCTGGATGGAGCCGATAATGGTCATAATTGTGTTAAAGAATATCGTCGGAGAAACCATCGGGATCGTGATATGGCGAAGCTTGCTGTACCAGCCTCCTCCATCCACTTCGATTGCTTCATAATATTGGCGAGGAATTCCCGATAAGCCAGCGAGGAAAATAATGACCGTTCCCCCGATGCCCCAAAGTGTTGTCAATACAACGGATGGTATTACGCTTTGCTCCGAATACAGCCAATCGCTCTCGGGAAGATGGAACCATCTAAGCACCGAATTGACAAGCCCGAGATCCGGATTGAGCAGCCACATCCAGATCATGGCTGACGCGACGGCCGGCACGATACTGGGTAAATAAATAATCGTCCGGAAGATGGCTCTGCCCTTTACGTTCATATTCAATAGCAAGGCAATGAAAAAAGAGAGCAGAATGACGGCTGGCACGCGCAGCGCGACAAAATAAAACGTAACGCCTAAGGACTTGTAGAAAAACTCGTCTTCTCCCGAAAAAAGCGTTGTATAGTTATCGAAACCGATGAACGAGGTTTGATCCTTAAATACAGAGTAATCCGTGAAGCTCAGTACCATGCTGGCAATCATGGGACCGAGAGTAAAGATAATAAACCCGATAATCGCGGGCGACGTGAACAGCAGCCCATAGAACAAGCCTTTCCTCATGTTTGCCTCCAATCCGATACCCATAGCTAAAGAGAACGGCGATTTCTCCATGCAATCGCCGCTCTTTAGTTGTTGTATCAGCCCTCTGTTAATTTGCTATGTCACGGCGTCCTTTTACTTGCTCCTGAGCTTTGGCCGCGATGCTATCCATCGCTTCCTGTGCCGATTCTTTGCCTAGCCACACTTTATCCAGTGCAGGATTGACGACATCCATAATTTTATTGAAATTTTTCACATAACCCGTAGGCGTTTGATGGCTATGGTTCAGCAGCACGTCAATGACGGCGTCCTTATATCCTGACGGGCGGGAAGCAAGTCCTTCCGTCCATTTGGCAAGCAAGGTCTCATCGGTATACCAGTCTCTTGCCGCAGGCATCCATGTACCTGCCTTAATCATATCTATCGAAGCTTCGGGTTCAATCAATGCCTTAACCAATTCCCAAGCCTCTTCAGGGTGTTCGGAAGACTTGAAGATGGAGAACATTGCGCATACCACTGTCGTCATCGGCTCCTTCATTACCGGCAGCACGCCAACGTTGAAATTGAAATTCGATTTGGCGAGTGCAGAGCTCGCCCATTGACCGTCAATCGCCATGGCTACCTTTTTCGTTTGCAGCGCAACGTTAGTCGATGGGATGTTTTTGGCTTGTACAGGAGAAGGGGAGACATGATGCACATTGATCAGATCAGCCATCTTCTGTAACGCTTCCACCGCTTCCGGCTGATTGAGCGCAAAGGATTGTCCGTCCTGCGAAACAAAATCTCCGCCGTTTGAGTAAATAAAATTACTATAGCTGCCCCACCAGGTCGGAAGATTAAGCCCGTACTGTTTAATATTTTTGGGATCAAAGCCGTCCTCAGTGGCGTTTTTTCCATTCGAGTCAAGCGTCAGCTGCTTGGCAACCTCCACGAACTGATCCCAGCTCCACGCTTCCGACGCTTTGCTAGGCGGAGGCTCGATTCCGAGCTCCTTGAACACATCTTCGTTGTAAAATAAAGCGAAGGTCTCAGGGCCTGGAGCGATACCGATTACGTTGCCCGGTTCGAGTGAATACGTAATGTTGGGAACGAGGCTGCTTTCGTTCATATCCGAATCCGTAGCCAGAAAATCCTGAAGATTATAGAACTTGCCTTGTTCAGCGAGCGGATAAGCAATGCTTCCCGATTCCATCATAGCGATGTCCGGAACGTCGTTGCCGGCCACCATCGTCGTTAGCTTCGTATCGTAATCCGCAGCAATATGCTGAAGTTCCACCTTGATATTGGTATGCTCCGCTTCGAATTTCTGAATGACGTTTTTATAAGGCTCTACTTCTTCTGGCGCTCCCCATACAGTCAAACGCAGTGTAATCGATTCCTTGCCGGCATTGCCGTCCGCCGAGCTCGCAGCGCCTCCGGCAGCCTCACTTCCATTGCTGGAATCAGACTTGCTGCATGCGGATAATACAGTCATGATTAAAAAAAGCATAAGAATAAACACGGTTGCTATTTTCTTTTGTCCCATTATATTTCCGTCCCCTTTCATTGCTTAGCCCATGATTCATAGCTGCAGTCTATGATGAACTCATTATAAGCTGCAAAATAACGCTTACATAACCCGAATGTCATTAGAAAGGTGGACTATCGTTGGAACTCAGTGGCATTTTGACCACAATCCTTGTCCCGTGTCCCAGCGATGACGTAATGGAAACCTCGGCTTTCTCGCCATATTGCATCCGAATGCGGGCAATCGTGTTTTTAATGCCGATTGACGCGGTTTCCTTATTCAGAATCGTATCAATCATCTCCGCGCTCATCCCTTTTCCGTTATCCGAAACCTCATAAAAGCGCGCTCCGTCCTTGATCCAACCGCCAATGCGGATAAGCCCGCCTGTCTCGATCTCGCTGAATCCGTGCAGAATCGAGTTTTCGACGAACGGCTGGAAGATCAGTCTCGGCAATTTGTAATGATAAAGGACCGGATCAAAGTCTCGGGAAACCGTAAATTTCTCCTCGAAGCGGGCAAGCATAATATAAAAATAGTTGTTCATCCATTCGATCTCTTCCGATAGCTGGACTGCCCCCCACTCCTTGCGGGAGGTGTAATGCAGCATGTTGGACAAGCAGACGAGCATTTTGCTTAGTTCCTTCTGGTTATTTTCAATCGCGGTCCAATTCATGACGTTTAACGTATTGTACAGAAAATGAGGATTCATCTGCCTGTTCAGAGCCTGAATCTCCGCTTCCTGCTCTTTCAGCTTGATTTCATACACTTCCGTCACTAATGAGCCAATGCGCCCGTTCATCCGATTGAAACGCTGAAGGAGCAGCCCGAACTCGTCATTCGAGCTGACGCTGACTCGAGTCTGAAAGTCGCCTTCACCGACCGATCGCATGGCGCTCATCAGCTTTTTGATCGGATTAGTGATTTTTCCGGAAATAAA
This sequence comes from Paenibacillus sp. 2TAB23, assembly GCF_052115165.1. Classification (NCBI taxonomy): domain Bacteria; kingdom Bacillati; phylum Bacillota; class Bacilli; order Caryophanales; family Paenibacillaceae; genus Paenibacillus; species Paenibacillus sp. 2TAB23. Next base: position 207,980 of record NZ_JBFRGD010000010.1, on the reverse strand, counting down.
GTAAGCCAGCGCAAGCGCAACGATTGCCATGATGACCGCAAGGAGCACCGTCGACATCCGGATAATCGGAACGAGACCGCCAATCAAAGCAGATTCCGGCGTCATGACGACGGACAGCCATCCCGTTACCTGCGATCTGTCGAAGCAGACAATCATGCTCTCTCCGTCCAGTGTTATCCTTTTCGTTCCGCTTCCCGCGGGCTGCAGAACCTGAATCCACGACTCGTCATATATTTGGGCAATACGCTGCGTATCATCGCTCGCAACTACACGGTTATTCGAATCCAGTACGAGATAACGGGAATTGGTCGGTATGCTGTTAACAAATAACGACTGCAAGGCTTCATATTTGAAGCTGATCGTCAGAATCGGCCGCTCGATGTTTTCGTCCAGCTTCCTCAAGTTCGAATTATTCAAATATGAAAAATCCAGTAAGCGGGTAGCGGAAAATAAATAACGGAAATCAAGATTCCCTTCGGACAGATAAGGTTGGTTGTACATTTCAACAAAATCATACGTTGGGTACCATACCAATTTGCCTCCAGCTTTCTGCGCAGCTCGGTAAATATCAGACTCCGCAGGGTTTCCCTGCGGGAGCTGCTGACCAAAGGTGAAATAGGATGTCCACAATTGATACGCATACACATCGCCCATTTGCGAGAAATAATTGCGAAGCACTTCCGATACCAAACGGTCTGCTGCAAGCAGCTCGGCCTCGTCACCCGGATTTAACGTATTGAACACATTAAACAACCCTTTATCAATGAACAAGGCCATGCTGTTCTGATCGATAATTCGCAGCTTCGTGTCCATGACCTCGTTGTTTTTTTTCACAATCTCGTACACATACTTCTGCGCCTGATCGGTGACGACCTGAAGGCTTGTCTGATAAAACAATGTGCCGAGTACAAGCAGCGGAATGGCAATCAGCAAAATGTAGCTGGCAAGCAGTCTGAATCGAAAAGTCAGCCTCATCCCATGTCGCTCCTCTGTGACGTCATATGCTTGTATGATGCCGGGGACATGCCGTGATGCTTTTTAAACACTCGGCAAAAATATTTGGTATCCGAATAACCGCATGCAGAAGCAACCTCGTAGATTTTCCGGTTTGCGTTAAGCAGGCTTTGAGCTTTGCGCATTCTCGCTTCGACTAGATGATCGGAGAAGGTTCGGCCTGTCTGCTGCTTGATCCATGTGCTGAAATAGGACGGGTTAAAGAAGAAGCGCTCCGCTGCTCGCTCTAACGTTAATTCCTCCTGCACATGCTCCTCGATCCATCTCAAGCAATCCTCTGCAAGAATCACATCCTTCTCTGATTGGGAAGGCTGGATCGCAGAATAGACATCTCTCAGACGAAGCTCCAGCAGCTCCAAGATCTCTTCAAAAGATTGGCAAGCTGGCACTTCTATTGCCGCCGAGTTGGAGAGAACGCTTCCAATTTGCTGGTCTACCAGGTTACGGGTTCTGCTTTTAAGCTTAATCAAGGTCAGTACCGCACTTTCTTTAATTAAAGCCGGGTTTGTATGACCATTCGAGGCGAGGCTGTAGAAAGCTACCTGACATTGTTCCTCCGCCGCTGTCAGCTCGCCGCATTGCAGATGCTTATACAGCTTCTCGGTATCCAACGAGAGCATCTCGTTTGGGCTTAGCAGTTCGTCATAGAAGACTACGCCGTTCCAACACTCATAGAAGCTGTAGCTACGCGCGGTTTGAGCGTATCGATAAGCCATCGCTCCTTCAGCTTGAATCGATTGACATTTCGTTCCTATGCCATGGGATATTTGGCCATACATGCTCCAGCACGATTCCAGACGCTCGGCATGGGAGCGGATGTCTGCACGCTGTATAGCTGTAAGACCGTCAGGTGTAAGAATAATCGTAATTGCTCGCACGAAGCTCTCAGCAAGCGTATTGGGCGAAAAAGAGAATGCCTCTCCGACATTCGACCAGCACTGCTTCAAGCTGCTTAGAAATGCATCGGAATCAAAGCTTCTTCTTTTGTCCGCATCGACTGCTATTTCCGTAAACACGATAATGCCTTCACCGTTCAATCCTTCGATCTGATCCATCTCGGCAAGCTCATCTGGCGTCAGATCGCCGTTCAGCCATTTCACTAGCAGGCGATTACGGTATGCTGACAGGGTTAAGCTCAACTTTTGTTTCAATGCCTCCGATTCCGAATGCTGCTGCGATTCCATGTCCAGCTCGGCTTCGATCCGGCGAAGCAGCTTTTCAACTTGATCGCTATCCACTGGCTTCAATACATAGTCATAAGCACCGTGATGAATGGCCGCTTGGGCATATTCGAATAGATTATATGCCGTAACCATGACAACCTTTGGCTTATGGCTCTCGCCCTGAAGCAGCTTCAGAAATTCAAGGCCATCCATGTTCGGCATGCGAATATCGGTAAGCACCATGTCAGGCTTCTCCGATCGAATGAGCTCAAGCGCAATGGCTCCATCTTTGGCGACTAGAATCTTGTCCTCCGGTCTGAAGGACAATATCAGGTTCAACATACCTCTGCGATGCCTCGGCTCATCGTCCACGATTAGTATTTTCATCTTGATCCGTCCTCCTTTAATTCCCTAAATACTCTCATTATAAAGAAGAGGATCGGTTAAAAGAAGGTCATTTTATTTGGAAAGGTGGACTTTCATTGGATGGCGCACTCCCCGAGCGAATCTTTAATGGCACTTTTTTAGTCTTTATATGGCACGCAATTTGCGATGCACCTCAGCTTTCACGGGTTCAAGGAGTTGATGGAGAATGCTACAAATGATCAGTCATCGGAATACTTTTCTAAATGTAGAGCATTCTAAATGAAAAATAATGGATGTGACTGATATGCATACGGTTTGGAAAGGCGTGATCAGCTTTGGCCTGGTACATGTGCCTGTGAAAATGTTTACCGCAACAGAAGACAAGGACGTTCATTTCCGGAGCCTGCATAAGGATTGTGGCATGCCGGTCTCCTACGCGAAAACATGCAGGCATTGCAATAAAGAAATTGTTCCTGAAGAAATCGTTAAAGGCTTTGAGTATGAGAAAGATAAATATGTGATTATTAAAGAAGAAGAGCTCGACAGCATCAAGGACGAAGCCGAGAAAACAATAAAGATATTGGATTTTGTTGATCTTCACGACATTGATCCCCTCTATTTTCAAAAAGCTTATTACCTCACTCCCGATATGACAGGCGCTGGAGCCTATACCTTGCTGCTGGAGGCGATCAAGCAGACAGGCAAAATTGGCATAGCCAAAATATCCATACGCAGCAAAAGCAGCCTAGTAGCAATCCGAGTCGTCGATAACTGTATTTGCTTGGAGACGATGTATTATCCGGATGAGATACGCGCTATCTCTCAAGTCCCCAATCTACCCATGCAAACGGTTGTAAACGAAAAGGAACTCGGAATGGCCAAAGCTCTCGTGGAGCAGCTTAGCGAGAAGTTTGAACCTAACAAATATACGGACGATTACCGCATAGCCTTGCTTGAATTAATTGAACAAAAGGTTGCAGGTGAAAGCATAGATGTCGTCACTGCTCCTTCTGCAAAAGGAAAATCGAATGTCATTGATCTTCTGGCTGCTTTGCAAGCAAGCTTAGACGCAACGAAGCCTTTGCCCGACACATCCCCTCCCAAGAGGAAACGAAAAAGCACCGCAAAGTCAAAGGATAACGTATCATGACAGCTGTAATGGAGCTTCCAGGTGTTCCGATGGCGCCCATCACATCTCCTGATATACCTACGGGTCCTGATTGGGTCTATCAAATCAAATGGGACGGTGTGCGCACCTTAATCAGACTCGACGGCGAAGGCGGGGTCGAAATCTTTTCAAAGCGCCTAGAGCCACGTAACGCTCGCTTTCCAGAAATCGTAGAATTGCTAAGCCCATTGCGAATCGGAGCTTGCTTGCTGGATGGGGAAATCGCATACTTTGATGGCACTAGGCCAAACTTTCATCGCGTTCGTGTCGGCATAAACCGTAAGAAATATGATGATAACCTTATATTCGTTGCATTCGATATGCTCTACGATGAAGGACAAGATATTCGGCCTCTCCCCTTCAAAGAGCGATTTGAGCGACTTACCGCTAAGCTTCCAGAGAAGCAGCCACGCCTATTTGTTACTGATCTGGTTTTCGACGGTCCAGCACTTTGGGATTGGGTAAATACCCGGGAGTGGGAAGGCATTATCTCCAAAAAGCTTGATAGCCCATATGTAGAAGCTAAAAAACATCGGTACTGGTTTAAAAAACGGAAAGAAGTACGAATCGTTGCGGATGTCGTAGGGATAAAACTCAAAGCAGGTTATGTGTCAAGTCTGGTTTTAAGGTTCGAGGATCGTTACATCGGCCATGTATCGGGATTAGATGCGGCATCTAAAAAAGTGCTGGCGCAATTCATGGAGCAGCATCCTGGAGATTGCCCTTTCCCTGCCCTTTCCGCTGGCATGAAGAAATCTGAAGTTAGCTGGCTCAGCGTTCCCTTCCCATGCAGGGTCACCGCTTTGGAATTTAGCGACTCTGGCTTACTTCGGCAGCCAAAGCTATTGGGATTCGGAAGCGGCAAGGAATGAGAGTTGGCGATAATGTGCGTGTGCGAGGGGCAAACAAAGTTGGGAAAGTCCGCAGTATTAAAGACAGAAATGTGGAAGTCGAATGGATTTTCGAAAAAATCATGAGTAGCGGAAGTTTTAAACACATTGTCGAATACGAGATTGACGATCTGGAAGGAGTTTAATGGATGCCGAAGCGAGAAACGTTAATGGTTACATGCATAGGCTGCAAACATGTCAATCAGATCCCGGTAGAGAACCTTTTAGATTACTCTTGCATCACTTGCGGTAAATCGTCTTTACTGATTAAAGAAACGGAACAAGAAGCATTGGTTAATGAGCTGGATGAAGCATCCAACGAAATGGATCGCGTTATCGGAAGTGTTGTCAATGGCCGCATGGACTCAGAAATGGCATCAGATTGGCTCGAACATGAATCTAGTCAAATTGTAGAAACGCTTGACAAAGCGAGGGAATTTTTAGAGGAAAGCGATGAAATTGATACGCGTGGTGTTTAAAATAAAAGATTAAACTAGCCCCAATGAGCAACGCAGCATTTCAGAGAATGCCCCTACACCATATAAAGTTTGTCACTCTCTTCTCAAATCTATATTTGTCATAGTAAACCAATGAAGAACCCTTATTAATGAAGGATTCTTCATTGGTTTTTCCCAAAAAACAGTGTCATTCATTCCTCGTTGGAAGCGACTTTGTACATCTCCCGATCTTCTAGTTCACCCATAACTTGTAGTCAATGTTTGCGTCAGACCAAGCAGGCCGGATGAGAGACTTATTTCCTAATATGATGCATTCCCGTCCGTTCCCCTCTATTCTTACTGAGCAGTTAAAATCACTGGTCCGTCCAGCGTGATTGCGATCGTATGCTCATATTGCGCTGACAACTTGCCATCGGCCGTTCTCGCCGTCCACTGATCGTCGTCGATCTTGATACGGAACGTACCTTCGTTGATCATCGGTTCAATCGTAAACACCATGCCTTCCTTTAACCGAATGCCTTTGCCGGCTGCGCCGACATGCTCGTAGCTCGGCTCCTCGTGCAGGCTCCGACCGATACCGTGCGCCAGCAGGTCGCGAACGACCGAATACCCATTCATTTCTGCATGCTGTTGAATCGCCGACGTAATGTCCCCGAGCCGACCCCCGGGAAGAGCCTGGGCGATCCCCAGATCCAAGCATTCCTTTGCCACCTTCATTAATTTTTGCGCCTCCGGCCGGATATTACCCACCGCATAGCACCAGCACGAATCGCCAAGCCATCCGCCGTATTCCACGACGATGTCGAGCTTCATCAAGTCGCCGTCCATAAGCGCCAGGTTCGAAGGAATGCCATGGGCCACCACATCATTAACCGAAATGCAGGTTTCGGCGGGGTAACCGTTGTACCCTTTCGTAAACTGCTTGCCGCCCAGCTTGGTAATATGTCTGGCAACAAAATCATTGATTTCCCTCGTGGTGATCCCAGGCTCGATCAGTTTGGCCACCTCGCGGTAGCAGTCCGCAATGATTTGGCTAGCCGGCTTCATCTCTTCAATTTCCCTTGGTGATTTTAAAATGATCATCTTTTGTTTATTCTCTCCTCAACCATTCTATAGTTTTAAAACCCGGGCGATATCCCTGGCCTCCTCGTGCAGTTTTCCGCAGCGAAACGAAATTGAAGCGCAGCCAACCAATGCGGCCAGCAGCATTTCCGCGCGCTGTAATTGATACGGCGGCTCCACCGCGTTCCCGCCAGAAGCGGCAGCTCCGTCCACCGCACGCCCGGTTTCCAGCAGAACGGCAAACGGCGCGAGCACCTCTCTGCGAAAGGCAGCCGTGAGCGGGGTAGACCGCGCTTCAGGCAGAGAGGCAAAGCCCTCACCGGCCAACTTATGCAGCAGGTACAAGCCGTGGTCCTCCGCCCAAAGCTGCATCAGTCGGACGCCGGCGACGGCGACGGCGCCAAGCTCTGCGGCAGCGGCCGTTTCGCGGTTTCCTCTTTGGGAATCCGCGTCAGCCGAGTTCCCCGTGTCCGCTGCAGCAGCCAAGCCAAATTGCCCACCCGCCAGAGCCTCCCTCGAAGCCGAAGCACGCGGAGCCTCCAACCATCCCCTGGCCCGCACCAAAGCGTCCCATAGCAGATCGTTGAGCAAATCGCCTTTATTGCTGTAATAATGGTAAACCGTGCCATATCCGAGTCCCGCCTGCGCAGCCACATCACGGATTTCCAATAAGGGCCCTTTATTCAAAAACACATCGGCAGCGGCTATACGGATTTGCGCCAGACGCCGCAGCCGGATCTCTTCATTTTGTTCCTTTGTGCGTGGAGTCATCTCATCCGTTCACCTCTTTTTATTTTTGACCTGCTATTATGTCAATATAAAACATCGGCTTGCAAATAACAAGAGAATAGCTGGATAATTTCTGGATCAGCTTAGAATTTGCTGTTTGAGCAAGGAGTTAACTCCGAACGAGCGACCTGTTTGGTACACTGCAACGCACCAAACCTTTTCATGGCCAGCAATTGCTGCACTTGGGGGATCTGTTTCAATTGCCAATTTTAATGAAAACGTACGGAATCAACTATATAAGTTGAAATAAAGAATGAGCTGCGCGTGCGGAGAGATTAAAGTCGTTCTGGAGAAATGGAATGTTCGCTCTTGCAGACCAAATGGTAACTATATATGAAGTTAACGAATCAAAACCATTTGGCTGCAACCGCGATCGGAAGAATGACTTTGGTCACGCAGCGTTAACGGCATACTCATGTTTAGTTCACCATATATAGAAGCTTATTTTTAATCTGCCGTTTCGTTTGACGAGTTTGGCTTATCGCATAGGAGAGAAAATCACCGAGGTCTACGTGGAGAATGCTTGCCATACAAGGGATCATTTGTGGTTGTTGTGCTCCCCCATTAGTCCTGTCCACCTTCATGCTGCCATCATTTATAACGGAGTCCCTAACTAGCGAGGGCAGAATCTCTAGTTTATGTATCAGAAGCGTTTCCAACTATAGGAAAGTACATCAGTAAATCTATTTATGACTTATATAGTGGTTTCCGGCGAACAAGCATGACTAGATAGAGAAAAAGTGGTATTGCAATCTGGAAGATTAAAAACAGTCGGGGCAACTTTTCTAAACCTAACCACATATGATGTGTATAATTAGGCGATATAAAGGAAGCTGCAAAGATAGCTCCCCCTAACGGCACAACCCACTTCTTTAAACCAATACCCGTTATTTTTTGCAAACCAGTCACAGCACCAACAAAAAAAGCCGCCATTTTAATTCCAATACCCATAAACAGGATTAATACGAATAATACATCCATTCGTTCAAAAACATCGACTATCTCCATCAGCTGGATAACCTGCAAGAGCGGAATCGTACTTTTATCCACAAGATGTGGTCCAAGTACAAGAAAGTTCATTTCGTTTATTGCAATGAGAATGATCGATATAAAAATGAAAGAAAGAAGTACAGGCTTTCTCAGCCTTCTTCTTTCCTTGACGAGAGGGAAAAATACGAGAAAAAGCACAAGCTGTCCAAATGGGAAGGCAACAATTCCTGGGACCACTTCTAAAATGGGTTTCCAACCTTTTTCAAGTATGGGGAGTATTTGCTCATATTCAATCAATTTCGTCCCAATCGTCATCGAGCCTAAAAAAAGATAACTAATGATCATGATGGGAAACAGGGCGAGACAGGTCAAAAAAAGCACACGCGTGCCATATCGCACTGTATTGCCAACGACGATTATGCTTAACAACATTATAATAATCAGCGGTGTCCTATTTAACAAAACCAAACCCGTTAATTCTCCCATATCCCGCAACAAGCGTGATGCCTCATAGGCAAAATACATGACAAAGGATAAGCCAATAACCATACCCACCCATTTTCCAAAATAAAATCGGCACAGTTCAAACAGATCCCGTTCCGGATCCCTGTAATTGATCGCCAGATACAATAGTGCAAGCACCAACCCGATTGACGCAGCAATACTCATAGCCAGCCATGCGTCCTGTTTTGCCTTAGATCCGATCATGAATAATGTTGTGCTTCCGAATTCAAATAGGATTATGGTGCTAACTAATTCCGGCACTTCGATTGTTGGCTTATTCATTTTCCTCTCTGCCCTTCCTTCCCGGTTCGACAAAAGCCTTACTGAGAAAACCTGGATGATTAATCGTTGCTTTTACCTGAACGTCGAGTTTCATCTCAGCCAGCTCTTCGTCCCAGTTTGATTTCATTTCATTCCAATCTTTTGGATATTTACGATGAACATAGCCTGCAAAGCCGGGCAGGTCTGTATGCAGCCGCTGTACCGCCCTCCAGCCTAAGTTGATATAATCATGTATTTCCTTCACTATGGCTTTTTCCATTTCTCCAGTGACTTTCGGGTCAGCAAGATCAGCCCGACAGGTCGATTCTATCAAAATCCCGCGTAGTTTAACTTTTAGCTGCATCTTAAAGTGGTTCCCTTCCTTTATCGGATTCACACGAGTTTTTGCTGTCGTAATTCTGAATGAAGAATAATTATGGGTTGAACCTGACTCAGGGTTTGGGCACCTGAAGGAAATGCTGCTCATATTAATCTTGTCCGTTATCCAGGAAAGACCATAGCTTTCTTGCCAACTCATCCATCCAATTAAGCGGTCGCCTTGGAAAACCCCCAAGCGCGAGAGTTTAAGCTTTTCCGTGGTGGAGGTTTTTTTGAAAACATCAAGAGATTCAAGCGATTCCCCCCCATCTCCGACGACAACAATCTCAGGCACGCCGGCTGACTTTGAATCTGAGCTTATTTGTTTTGCAAGCTCGAACATTTTGATTGGAGGAAGAAATCCGGACATACTCCCTTCTTTCTTCAGAATCTGAGCAAGAGCAACGCCTGGAAGGCTTTCCGGTGGGATAAGATCCTTCATCACGTCGCTAGCCCTTCCTGGGGCAAGCAATACGTATATCGATTCTCGAGCCTCGGCCGTCCGGAGATAAAGATCAATAATTTGACTTATGCCTTCCTCTGCCGCTTCCCTGCCAATAACAAGTACATTATTATGCGAAAAATATAAAGTACGAGCGTTTTCAAGATTGCTCTTATTGAGAGCTTGCTGGATCGTTTTTTCTTTAGTTGAGAAAACATGTACTGCTGAACCCGAGCCCCCTGGGCCTCCAGTTGTGCCGACTGCCATTGCTGAAGGAACGATGACTTGGAAGGTTATTAACCAATTTCCGTCCACTCGGTCATACCCCGTAGCGCTTGTAATGCCAATTTCATTTAATTCCGTTCGATTCCAACATCCAGTCAAGACCATGCACATAATAATTATCATAAAAAAACGGAACCGTCCCATGAGTCCATGCTCCTTTTTTGTTTTTATTTTAAACGGTCTCCCTCCTTACGGTCCTTATTTACCGAATCCTGCTGTTTGAATGAAGACTGCCTAACTATATTCTGAACGCTAATGTTGGAGGGGCGTGTCTTCATTGACCGCCATGGCACTCTAATCAGCGTATCTTTAAGGTTCGAGAATCTTAAAGGAGCGAGAGGTGTGAAATAGGGGACGCCAAAAGAGCTCAATGAGACGACATGAATGAGTATCGGGACTGCCCCAGCCAGAATTCCGAATAAACCAAAATTGCCGGCAAGCAGCATTAAAGCGAAACGGATCAGCCGTACTGCCGAAGCCATATTGAAATTGGGCATTACGAAGCTCGCGATAGCTGTAAAGGATACAACGATGACCATTGCCCCTGAGACGAGTCCGGCTTGAACAGCAGCTTGTCCCAATACAAGAGCACCTACGATAGAAATCGCGGGACCGATTACTCTCGGCATCCGAACCCCTGCTTCGCGAATAACCTCGAAAGTTATTTCCATTAGCAATGCTTCAAGCAAGGCGGGAAGCGGAACTCCTTCACGTTGGGCGGCTAGGCTGATCAATAGAGTTGTCGGCAGCATTTCCTGCTGAAAGGTCGTTACTGCAATATAGATCGCAGGTAGAAACAGCGCAATGAAGAATGAAAATAGACGTATGATTCGGAGAAAGGAAGAAATATCATAACGCTGGTAATAGTCCTCACTAGATTGAAAAAACTTAAAAAACGTAACCGGCATAACTAATACGAAAGGCGTCCCATCCACCATCACCGCCACTTGACCCTCTAATAGATTGCCTGCGATGGCATCCGGCCGTTCCGTATTTATCATTGTAGGAAACGGTGTAAATGTTTTATCTTGAATGAACTCCTCAATATAGCCGCTTTCCAGTACGCTATCGGTGTCTATCGAATCGAGACGAGTGAACAATTCTTCAAGCACTTCGGGGTTCGCGAGTCCTTCGATATATATGACTGCTACTTTTGTTTGTGTATAACGGCCAATCGTACGATTTTCGATTCGCAATTCCGGAGTTCTCAGTTTTCGTCTTATCAAGGCAATGTTAGTCGAGATTTCTTCCGTAAATGCCTCTTTCGGTCCTCGTATAACGGTCTGCGTGGAGGGTTCTTCGACGGATCGTCTTACCCCGCCTTGTATTGAGACGGTAATTGCTCCAGTTAAACCATCAATGATAACGACTGCTTCCCCACACAAAATAGCTGTCAAGAGCGAACCTACAGTGTTCACTTCGTTTATACCGCCCATAGGAATAATCCCATTTAAATGATTTGCGGGGTTATCTGAAAAAGAAGAAAAGCGACTGTTTTCGGCAATTAACGCTTCCATTAATTCGCTCAGCTGCTTCTGATCAACCAGCCCTTCGAGATAGACGATCGCTAGCTGGCTATTAACTGAATCAGCATCTTTCAATTCTCGAACGATGAGATCAGCGCTGGAGCCGGTTCTTGTATGTAGAATAGAAAGTGTATGGGAGAGCGAGAAACCCAGTAGAGTCTCATCGTTCTTATTGGTTCCACGTTCCTTTTCATTTCGCTTATCTTGACTATGCATTTCGTTTTTTTTGAATCGGCGAAAGATGTTCACATCATTCCCTCCTTTTTCCTCATGAGGTTAGGTTAATTTCTCCATTATTAGAGCCTTTTATGCGTTATGACTTATTCGTTCAACTCGAACCTCGTATTTCTTCATAATCGGCATGCTGCCCGTTAGAGCAATAAAAATGGAGCAGCTGCGGACTACGCACTGCTCCAACATGCACAAAACTAAAGTTACACTTTAGCTTGATGATTTCAGATGAATTAACAATTGTATGTATGAATTAGTTGATGAAGAGCTTGCTGTACATCACCATCAAATAAACCTCCATGATAGCAAATAATCTGCTCCATGTCGTAGTCGAGCAATCGCTGAACCGAACGGATTGCCTCACCCATATCAAGTGTATATTGGGGATTAGCGATGGCGAGCTTGCCTTCCTCGATGACAACGGCGTCTCCAGCAATCAATGTTTTACTAGCGGTCAAATACAATGAGATATGCCCAGGCATATGGCCAGGCGTGTGGATGATCTCAATCCCATCGCAACAAGGAAGCCTTTCCCCACTGGATACCGTCCGATCAACCGCAGCAGGCTCGATCGACTGCAAGAAACGAATGAATTGCTCTGCATACGGCTTTGCATCATCTGACAATGCGTTAAACGTTGATTCAGCCTGTTCAAGCCGCAACAACTTTTTCGTCCCTTCAATGTAGGGCGCTTCCAGCTCGTGTGCGATGATCTCGATGTGTGGGTACGTCCGCTTCAAAGCAGCAAGCGACCCGATATGGTCCATATCGTGATGCGTCACGATCAGTTTTGTAATCGACTCGAGAGAGCAGTTGTGCCGGTTCGCCGCTTCTTCAAGCAGAGGCATAAAATTGGGATAGCCGCAGTCGACGAGAATCATATCATGCTTATCTTGAAGAAGGACCGGGGTAATGATCTGTTTTTGTCCGTTATACTCAAACTCAATGTCGAGTAGATGATGCATATTCATGCATGTACCTCCTAATTTAACTATCGATTGTCAATAATTAATTCACATAAAATGTCCGCAATCAGCTAAAACCATTGTGCTTAACTGCCAGTTAACGTGACAATTCGTCATTCATAGAAATACTTTTATTCCATCTTCCTGAAAAGTAATACCAAAGACTATTTATCGTCGTTACTGCAAAACTGATAACGATGGCGAACCAAATACCGTGTATCCCCATACTAGTATGCGATAGCAAGCCTGCAAGCGGAATCCTTACCACACAAAGCGAGATAAATGTAATCACCATAATAGAAACGGCCTTACCTGCTCCAGTAATAATTCCGTTGGATACATAGAATATGATCATGAATAGATATCCTACTCCTACAATCCGTAAATAATCTATCCCTGATTGAATGACATCCACATCATTTACAAAAATACGCATGATGGTTCCGGGGAACGTGACACATAATACGGAAATGGCAGCAATCACCGGTATATTAATTACAATCCCCCACTTAAATATGCCCTTAATTCGTTCTGGCTTTCCTGCTCCCATATTTTGAGCAGTTAAAGTGGAGACTGCCATCATCATTGCTATCGCAGGCATTGCAACAATCGAATCTATCCTGCTGGCAATCCCAAAAGCCGCTATAGAATCTGCACTAAAACGGATTACAAAAATAGTCATAAACGCATATCCCATTGAAACCAGCATTTGCTGTATGAATGAAGGCAATCCGATTTTCAGTATTTCCATAATGGTTTTTCTCTCAAACAAAAGACCTGTCGGATTTATCGGTTCCTTCTTATATTTATGCCTCACATAGATGAATCCCATAATCGTAGCCGCGCCAGAGGAAATGAGTGAGGCATAAGCTGCGCCATTAAGCCCCAATTTTGGTATGGATCCAACGCCCATGATAAGAAGTGGATCAAGCACTGCATTTATAACGGTAGAAATGATGATAAATATTAAAGGGATAACCGTATCCCCGATTCCCCTTAACACTGAAGAAATTAAATAGGATATATAGAGTCCTGCAAAGCTCAAAAAACTGATTTTTAAGTATCCTGTTGCAAGCTGCATGATATCTTTTGGTGTCCCGATCATTCTGAGTATGGTATCGGATAACAGCAGTCCACCTAATGTAACGATCAGAATCATTACAATAGCAACTGCCCATGAGTTATTTGCGATTCTTTGAATCATAGCATTGTCTTTCGCTCCATATGCGTTGGAAACCAATATGGAAGTTGCAAGGGTCGCACCAGAGCATAGTGCAACCATCGCAAGAAAAATCGGGAAGCTCACTGCAATTGCAGCTACAGCGTCTTTGCCAAGCAGTTTCCCTACCCAAATGGTATTAATGACGCTGTACCCGGTAGATACCAGATTGCCGATGAGTATAGGCAATGCAAATTGAATCAGGTGTTTCGGTATGCTGCCCGTAGTTAAATCCTTTCCAAACTGAGTATTCAAATCCATTCCTCGTTTCTGTGCATCCTATAGATGTTGAACCTGGTTTAATTCATCCATTACTTCCTTGACATACAATTTGATCTCTTCATCTTCAAAAGGAACCTTCAATGCTTGCAGATTATATACCGCTAACCCATAGGATGAATCTGTAAGTTTAGCCACTTCTTCACCTTCTAACCAATCAAGGACCAGATAGTAAAAAGAACTTTCAAAAGCTAGTGCTGCTATTCTTTCGTCCGGAATGTTTACCGGGTTATGAACTTTAAATCTCTTAAACCATTCTTCCATTGTCTTGCAAGACTCTTTTATGCTCTCAGACCTCTTTTTCTCAAATTCAGGATTAAGGCCTACAGCTTCAATCAACATAATCCTTGCCAGTTCGCGTTTGCTTTGATACATCCAAAGATTAGCTGTAATCACACGTGTGAAATTTTTTACAAGATTATTATTTTCTATATCTAGAACCTTCTGAGAAGTATCTTGAAAAGCCTTTACAATAGTGAGGTATAGCTCGGCAAACAGCTCCTCCTTTCCTTTAAAGTAAAAGTAGAAGCTTCCCACAGAAATACTTGCCTCTTCAACAATGTCTTTTACTGTAGTGTTATGATAACCCCTATTAGCAAAGACTTTTGCTGCTGTATCCAAGATATATTGGCGTTTGGCATCCTTACGGTCCTGAGTCTCTTTTGAAGTCTTATACACAATTACCACCCTCTTCTCAAGTATAGAATGAATCGTCATTCTTTGCTTTGATTATAAATATGCTTATTGCGTATGTCAACAAAACACATTAATTTTTCCAATCAATCTGTGTAAGCGAATGCCAGCATATGATTCTATTCTGCAGGCACGAAACCTAAAAATGCTTATATATACTTAGATATTACTTTAAACTACTTAAAAAATATGATAAACTTGCTTACGGGAGGTGTAATTGATGTATCAGGAAGAACGATTACTAAAAATACTCGACTATGTTAATAAACACAACACGATGAGTGTGATGGATATCTGCTCTCTTTTAGATGTATCTAGAGATACAGCCCGAAGAGATATTGTTAAATTAGTACAAAAAGGGGTCGTTATGCGTACACATGGAGGTGTCGCTCTCCCTCATTTGCAGAAGGAAATAGCTTCCTATCAAGAACGTTTAATTGACGAAACAGACAGTAAAAGGAAAATCGGGCTGTTAGCAGCTAACCTGGTTCAAGATCACGAGACAGTCATTTTTGACGTTTCAACTACGGTACAGTCTGTAGCCGAGCAAATTTCCGCCAAATATATTACGGCCATCACACACTCCATTGACATTGTTGGAATTCTGTCAGGTCGGGAAGATCTGCAAATTTATGTGCTCGGAGGTTATTTACACGCCAAAAATCGATTATTATATGGTCCCTCCGTCATTGATAAACTAAGAGAATTAAGAGCGGATAAAACATTTATCGGGGCCACAGCTGTACGAGCCGATGGCTTGTATTTTCCTTACGAAGATGATGTTTCTGTTAAAAAGGAAATGGCCCGCCGATCGGATCAGCTTATTGCTGTGGCGGATTTCACGAAGTTCTCTAGCAAGTCGGTATATCGTTTAGATTTTGACTTTGTAGATATTTTGATTACCGACCAAGAGGTGCCTATCGAAATAAGAGAAGTACTTCATCATAAAAATATAACGATTATACAATGTGAGGAGAACGACATCTACGAGGAGGAAAACAGCGATGAGTCTTAAAATTTTACACAATATAAACGTGATTCAACAAGATGCCTCTGATCTATCTGCCACATTGTGGATACGAGACGGAAAGATTGAAAAAATAGAAAGCGGCCTCTCTTCTCTTCCTGAGGGTGAATTTGAATTCATAGATGGTCAAGGACATTTATTAATACCCGGCATGATTGATGTTCATATTCACGGTGCCAACGGCTTCAATATGATGGATGGCAGTGAGACAAGCATTCAGGAGGTTTCAAAGGCATGTGCTAGAACAGGGTGCACCTCTTTCTTGGTCACCTCTGTCAGCTCTACGATCGAAGAATTAGTAGCCATGATTCGTAGCGTGAAACGTGTTATCGGACATGAAGTCGGGGCCAAAATTGTCGGACTTCATCTAGAGGGGCCTTACCTGAATCCTAAACGTAAAGGGATGCAAAATGAACGGTTTTTAAGACATCCGAATTTGACCGAAATGAAAGACATTTTTAACGAGGCAGATGGCCTGATTAAAATGATTACCATAGCCCCTGAATTGCCTGGTGGGATGGAACTCATCTCCTTTCTGAAGGAAATGGGCGTAGTTATTGCGATCGCGCATTCGGATGCGTCATACGAGGAGGCCAAGCAAGCCTTTGCAGCAGGTGCGAGTCATGTGACACATTGCTTCAATGGCATGCGTCCGATTCATCATCGGGACCCCGGTCTGGTGGTAGCCGCCTTTGAAGAAGAACATGTCAGCCTCCAAGCTATTGTAGATGGCATTCATTTGCATCCTGCGATTGTTCGAATGATGCATCGTCTGAAAGGACCGAATGGCATGGTACTTATCACAGATGCTTTGCAAGCTATGGGCCTAGGTGATGGGAATTATGTGTTCGGTGGACATCATGTCACTGTTACCGAAGGTGTAGCACGCCTAGAGGATGGGACCTTAGCCTCCAGTACCGTTACGATGAATGAGGCACTGCGTCTAACCGTTGAAACCGGTATTTCATTGACAGACGCGGTTCAAATGGCAGCAACAACTCCTGCACGCATACTCGGCCTTGATACATTAGGCAGGATATCGACGGGTTTTGATGCTGATCTTGTCTTGATAGATGAACAATTCCAAGTACAATGGACAATGATTAAAGGTCAAATTATGTAATGAGTTCTTCTTGCATGACAAGTAGGGCTGTCCGTCAAGGTCAAATGACCTTGATGGACAGCCCTACTTTTATTTTGAGCAACATTTATGCTTAAAACGGATTGATATGGGTATTAGTCTTTCCATAATTCTCTTCTTCACCATATGATGAAATGCTAATGTTTGTAAAAATAGCTATCCGCCTTTGAGGAGGAACAAGTGTTGGCTGAGAATAATAAGTGTAAGTCCAATAAAAAGCACCTTATCAATAGAAAAAATGGACGGTTATTGAGGAAAGCTCGTTGTATTCCTGGAACCAGAGGAAGAAAGAAATGTAAAGGTATAGCTGGTCCGCCAGGTGCTCCTGGCGCTTCTGGCCTAGATGGACCTCAGGGAATTCAAGGCCCAGCAGGACCACAAGGAATGCCTGGCGTTCCAGGTCGAGACGGGCTTCAGGGAATTCAAGGTCCAGCCGGTCCTCAAGGAGTGGTCGGTCCTCCGGGTCCTTCTCAATTATTAGTGAATAATACTGCATTTGTTGATTCTATGTACGGTAATAACACAACAGCAATTCTTGATGATGAAACAAAGCCATGGCAGACTGCCGCTGCAGCCGTGGCTGCCGCCCCTTCAGGCACTTCAATTATTGTACGTCCTGGATTTTATACGGAAACAAATTTAGCAAAAGACGGAATTTGCTGGGTGTTTGAGAAGGGAGCTGTAGTCACAGCTGTAGAAAATCTTTTTGATGATCTGGGGGCTGCAATCGCTTTTGATGTTCTTGGCGAGGGGCAGTTCCTAACCAATGGAGCAACAGCTGCAGGCAGCTCTATTCTACAAAGCACGGGAGCGAGTACGATCCACTTTGATTGTGAATCTATGAGCGATACGGTAGGGAATACAATTAATCTACTCGGTGGTGGAAATTATACCATTAACGCTAGAGAAAGTGTTTCGAACCGTTTTATTGGTGGCTCTGCCGTTGTGATTTCAAGTGGAACACTTAATATGAAAGCTTTTGAGTTGACGAATGATACAGATGGTACGGAAGACCTTTTTCTATGTACAGGGACAGAACCAATAAATGTGAGTCTAGATGCAACCATAATTACTAGCGGAGGCAGAGCCGTTTATGTTACCAACAGCGCTCCGAACCAAGCAACGATCATCACCTTAAATGCTCGGACCATTCAAACCACTTCTGGGTTAATTATTGATATCGCTCCTCTTTTTACAGGAACATTCATTAGTTTTACTGTCATTTTAGCTGGTATTTCCCAAGGGGTATCGGTTCAAGGCGGCAGTATGGTAAGTTTGATTTCATATTTATTGATCGTTATTAATTCGCCAGCTCCGGCGCTAATAATTAATGGCAATACGATATTCACGGGTGAGTTCGATAAGATTTTTAGTCAAAATCAATGTATTTTGATGCAGAATGCAGAGGTAATTATTCATGCCAAAGTAATTAATTCTTCTCAAACGGTAAACAGTGCCATCGATCTTCAAAATGGACAAATGAGATTACAGGTAGATCTTATTTCTAGTGCAGCAGGCTGTATTCATGTAACTGGCGGCACCCTTAATTCGATCGTGATGCAGATGTCAACCAACGGAGCGGCGGTTCCAGCAGTACGCGTGGCCAATAATGGTTTACTATTTTTGAATTTTCAGGAGATTACAGGATCTGTGAACGGACTCATTACAGTGGAAAGCGGAGGCAATCTGAACATGCGTGGAGATCGAATTTCCACTTTCGACAACGGTACTGGGTTCAAGACAGCCCTGCTCGTTAATGATGGGCAAGTCGAAGCGAATGTAAATGTAATATCGGCATTTGGCAGCTGTATTCATTTGACACCGGGAGGAATCAATCCCAATCTCCGTTGTTATGTGGACTCTTTTTCCAGTACGATTTTCGGAATTCCAGGCGCTAGCCTCATACTTCAAGAAGCAGGCAACTCGAATATTATATTTAATCGGATGGATGCTGGCACTTCTCTGCAGATGATTTCCTTAACCAATGGTAATCTGGACATTCAAGGTGAATTTATACTCAACACTATCGCAGATTCTTCGATAGGCATTGCAGTCACCGGTGGAAATTTCAATGGCAATATTGCAAAAATGCAATTGGGCACACGTGCATTAGAGGCGAGCGCAGGCAATGTAAGCCTTACTTTTACTGAGCTAGCCATTTTCCAACCTAGTACTGAACGGACAATCGTTTTGCTAACTGGAACGACGAATGCCCGAATCGTGGGCGATCTTATTCAAGGAGGGGCAGATTATACGGGAATCGTTGTACAGGATACGGCTATTCTAGTGGCGGACATCAACGAAATCAGAGTTGGCGGGATTTGCATGCTGTACAACTCTATCTTGGTCTCAGATTTGTCCTTCGATCGGCTGTTAGTCGTAAGTGGAGCAACTCTGCCCGATGCGGCTGCCCTCGTGGTGAACGCCGGTACATTAAGAGTAAACGGCAGTATTATCGGGAATGACACGGCGCTAAACACCGGAACAGGGATTCTTGTTGCCAATGACGCAAGTTTAATTGCAGATATTAACTTTATACGCACAACAAACAATGCGCTTAGAACCTCAAGCACAGGCAGAATTCAATTGTATGCGGATGAAGTAGAGTCAGGAGTTGAGGTTATTACCATCACTGCCCTATCCGCCGGAAACTCAGCGGACTATACGTTCAAAGGGCTCTACCGATGCCAGGATCCGAATACATCAGTGATTGAGATTATTCCCGAGCCTCCTGGTGTATTGCGGTTGATCAATACGATTCTCATAAACGGGATAACGCCTTCCATTTCTTCGCCTGTCGCTGCGACCATAAATAACTATGGCATTGTTACGGCCACCTTTCCTCCAGACG
The DNA here is from genome assembly GCF_052115165.1 of Paenibacillus sp. 2TAB23. Taxonomy (NCBI): domain Bacteria; kingdom Bacillati; phylum Bacillota; class Bacilli; order Caryophanales; family Paenibacillaceae; genus Paenibacillus; species Paenibacillus sp. 2TAB23. Next base: position 188,278 of record NZ_JBFRGD010000010.1, on the reverse strand, counting down.
GAACAGTTACCTTCTTATTCCCTGCTTCTGTAAATATAAATCCAGCCGTAAATTAGCTGCTGCCCGCATCTTATGTAAAGGGGCTGACTTGCCATGAATGTGCTGGGCGAACCCCCAGCACTCTACGCTTTACTTGAGATTCGGACACGTCACTAATCCAGAAGCGGCTTTCTTCGCTTATTTCATTCATTGACGATCCATGATTTCAAACGATCCAACTGTAGAAGATGGTGACGGTAATGCATTTCAATAAGGAGATACCATTCCTCCGCACACAGCCCGCCGAAAGACGGGTGAGGCACTGTAATTTGTTTGGACGCCCTTTCAAGAGTCGGACCAATCTCTTTCATTCTCTGGATGACAGTATATAATCCTTGGATTAGCTCCTCTTTGCTTTCCGGCTGCTCCGGCGAATATTGGGCGGAAGGCGGAACCTTGATACGAACGGGCGGGAAACTTCCTCGAGCAAATAAAGCCGTGCCCGTCTCCGTTTTTCCCGCAAAAGATACCTGGGATTCTTGGCTTTGAACCAGGCACTGATCAATATTACGCAGATGCATGTTAAGCGCCGAGTTAATGAGATGCTGCACCATCTGTCCGATTGACCACTCATTGCCACTTGGCTTTTGCTTCAGCTGATTCAAACTGAGCTGATCCAGCTCATGCATGTAATGTGTCACAGTTTCCTCAAAACGGTGTAGTGCTTCTTTTGTTGTAATCATCATGTGTGAACTCCTTTAGCTCTCTTTTTATCTAAATATACAAAAACGCTACTGACACTATTATGTCAGTAGCGTTTTAACTTGTTCGCTAATTCTTTTTCTAATCCGTTGTTGGATGTTCCAAGCTCATCGAACCGAATCTCGATTCAATATTCGATCAAAAGCTCCGAGACGACATCATACAAAGGGATTATGGCAAAGATCATCAGTCAGATCTATCAACCACTGATAAGTAGCACACTTTTTCCACCGCTGCAATATTCTCATACAGATCCGCATTCGGATCGCAAGCTTTCAAAAACCTTTGGTTTGCATCAAACACCAAGAGTTAAGCTCACTCTCATGGGAATCAGCTTAAACCGTCCGATTTCTGGAGGCACCTATTCCGGACAGGAGCAGCAAAATGCTAACGACAAGCATCAGCAACAGCGGGATGTTCCAGCTTGCCGTGATGTCATGAAGTAGACCGAACAAGATCGGTCCTGTAGCCGCCAGCAAATATCCAACCGATTGTGACATACCGGAAAGAGAAGCGGAATCGAAGGCATCTTTCGTTCGCAAGCTTAAAAAGATCATGGCTAAGCTGAACGCACATCCCCCGCCAATTCCGAGCAACACGATCCACAACGAAATGAATGAAATACCTCCGAAATATAAACCTCCCAATGAAACTAACAACAGAACCGCCATAAAAATGACCAGCAAACGTTGGTTCTTCATGCGTCCCGCCACGATCGGTACAATAAACGCTACGGGCAGCGCGGCAATCTGAAACAGCGACAGCATCCAACCGCCATTATCTTCACTCAAGCCCCGGCTTGTCATGATTTCAGGAAGCCACGCAATCAACACATAGAACAAGAGAGACTGCATCCCCATAAAAATCGTAATCATCCATGCCAGTGGTGAACCCCACAGACTTCGGCGCTTCGATGCATCGCTCGGCGCTGCCCCGGCAGACTTCCGACTCGCCCGAACTTGAGGCAACCAGAACAGCGCAGCCAACAGAACGAGCACGATCCAAATGCCGAGCGCGCCGTTCCAGCCGAAACCGAGGTCGCGAGCGACCGGAATACTGACACCAGATGCGATCGCCCCGCATAAATTCATTGACACAGAGTATACGCCGGTCATAAGGCCAACTTGATGAGCAAAATCCCGTTTGACCAGACTTGGGATGAGCACGTTGCACGCCGCAATCGACAGCCCTATCAAAGCAGTGCCTACAAACAAAGAAGCTGTTGCGTTAAACGAACGGATCGCGATTCCCGCAATGAGTAAAACCAGCGCATAAAGCAGGGTCCGCTCAACCCCGAAGCGGCGTGCCAGAAAGGGTGCGAACGGTGAGAGCAGTGCAAAAGCAAGCAACGGCAGTGTAGTAAGCAGGCCAGCCGCAGCATTCGATAGTCCGAGGGATTCGCGAATCGAACCGACCAATGGGCCTACCGATGTTAGCGGCGACCGCATGGTCATTGCGATCAGGACGATACCGAGGATGATCGGCCACCCCAACATAATCGATTTCTTCGCCATTGTTAACTTCATATCGCTTGGTACGCTCATGTCCACTCGCCTCCTTTGACCTCAAGAACAGCTTTCGATGCCGCAATGTAACGGTGAACCGTTGCCACGGCACGATCTGCATCTTGATCGACAATTGCTTGTACCAGTTGTCGGTGCATCTCCAAAAATTCCGAATCGGATTCATACCGTGTCAAGCTTGTAATCAAATCTTGTGAAGCATCCGCGATATGGTTGTATAATTCAATCAAAATTTCATTATGAGACGCCACGATGATGGCTTGGTGAAGACGGAGATCCTCCGTTACAATGCCATCCATGTCACCGCGTGCAGCCGCCCCCTCCCAACGTTCCAGTTGTAGGAGAAGCTCGCTCGCCTCGTCGTCCGTTCTGCGCTGCGCGGCCAGATGGGCTCCCTCGCGTTCGAGTGCATGTCGGACTTCCAACGTCTGCAGTGTATCGGAACGCATGATTCTTTTTTGCAGTACGACTCCAAGCACACTCGAAGAGCATACGTACGTTCCGTCCCCTTGCTTCGTCTTCAAGAGACCCGCGTGAATCAACGCCCGAATGGCTTCCCTCAATGTATTCCGGCTAACGTTTAACTCGACCATCAACTCCGGCTCGGCCGGTACACGCATCCCGACTGCCCACTTACCAGATTCGATCTGTCTTTCCATTTGCAATGCGACTTGCTCGACAAGCGTCAGTCGATTTGTTTTCTGAAGCATATGTCAGTCCTCATTTCATCTATTTATCAAACATAGGATGTTTGGTTAATCGGTATTTTAGCACACTTAAATTGTGAAGACAACTCCTTACAATAATATCCGCGACTTCAACTGAGATCCACTCCCTAAATCCTGCTGTAACGAGATTTCAAAGCAGATCAGCCAAATCGAAAGTAAGTAACCGTTGTAACATAATATCATTGGTTCGACGTTCTAGAGGTCATCTTCAACCAGTAAATTTTTTTAAAATTGCTGCCCATACCTCTCATGTAAAACAATGGATTTCGATAATTGTCTACAGGTCTAATAGCAAGTTTTCAATACATAATAGAATAGAGCTGCTAGGCCTGCTGCTGAGCAGGCTTAGTAGCTCTATGTATCATCTAACTTTCAGCGGCCGTTGCCAGACAGCAGCAAGTTGACTTGTATATCAAGCTGCCGGCTCAAGGAAATAGGATCGCCAGCACCAAACAGTCGGATATCCACATCGTACACCCGATTGCGTTCAACAGCAGGAAGGCTGCTCCATATGCTTGTATGTTTAAGGTCGGCAGCCCGTCTCCTTCCCCCTCCCTGTGTATCATAAACCGAAAGAAAAATGTGATCCCCCGCATAGCTTGGCAGCTCCTCAATCGGTATAAAGCGGTACGGCTCACCGTCGATTAAATGCTCCCTGACCTTCGCGGGTGCATTCAGCTCCAACGCATTATAGAGATTGTAGCCTCCACGCCCCCAACGGTTGCCGTAAACGACGATGCCCTCTTCCCATACTTCAAAGATAGATACCGTTTCTTGATGCTTCATGCTGCTGCTTAAATTGCTTCTTAACTGCATCGCTTTCTTTTCGTACCGGTTCATCCATTGCTTGGCTTCTACCCGGCGATTAAGCAGGTCAGCAAGCTGATTCAGCTGTTCCATGGCATGATGCTCTCCATATGGAAGAAGCACTACCGGAGCGATATCCGAGAGCAACTCGTGGTCGGAAGCTTCCCACCCGATAATTAAATCAGGATTCAGTGCCGATACTTCACCTGCCTTGACGGGCTGGGCGATGCTTGGTATGCCAGCTGTAAGCTCATGTAGAAAGGTGCTTCCCATCATATTGCTTGTTGCCCCAACAGGCTTGATGCCAAGCGCCAGTAGATGACCCAAATATTGCGTCGCAAAGCAGTTGTTTCCTATGGTTCTGCTGCGTGCATATTGCCTGGGTGCCATTCCGGTCCACTGCTTAAAACGGCGGTTAAAATAAAATTCATCCTCATAACCGACCGTACGTGCAATGTCTTGGATACTGTCATCTGATTGCTCCAGCAGCTGCTTGGCGCGGGTCATCCTCAAATCAGTGAGATAAGCATTTACGCTGGTGCCTGTAACTTCTCGAAACAGCTGATTGAAATACCGTTTACTAAGGCCGCTGCTTTGAATGAGCTGTTCCATATCCATAGCCTTATAGAAATGATTTTGTATAAAAGCGGCAACCTGCTCGACCATTTTACGTGAATTTTGTTCCACGAGTTGCAGTTGATTCCAGACGAGCAGCATCAGTTCCTGGAAGCGCATATGATTCAGCATTTGCCGTGCCACTTCCATTGTGCCGCGATGCTCGTAGAGCTCCTGTACAAGCATAACTGCTCTGGAAAAAGGCAATCCTTCCACCACGCCCGCTGGCAGTGCAACGATTGGTATATTTTCAAAGAGCAATCTTGCCTGGATAGAAATGAATGATAGCAAGTAAAAAGAAAGTGCATGATCTGTATCGCCATGGACCTCAAATGAGGTATAAGGTTTAATCAAGAAACTGCTTCCTTTGCGCAGTAAATAGGTGTCTGCTTGCAGCTTGATGCTGCCATAGCCATCTGTAACGATAAGCAGTATATCCGAATCAGATGATTGCATGGCTAACAGACTACCGTCAACATCTTCATTCTGGATACTGGTTAGTATAAATCCTATGGAATTGTGCGTAAGCAGGTGATTATGGGACATGAGCAGCAAAACACCTTCTTTAATGAGAATGTTTTCAATTACAATTTATTTCATTGTAATCGCAAAGAAGCGGACCTGCAATGGTCCGCTTTGAAGAAGGCATATGGATTAGCTCTATTTATGAGCAGCAATTAATTGTTCAAACTGAATCGTCATTTGCTTATCCAGCGAGATCGGATCGCCTGCCGCCATTTCATCGAGATTCACCTCTAAAATACGGTTATTTTTAAAGGCAGGAAGCGATTTCCAGACCGGGCTATTCTTCATGTCTTCTGCTACTTTATCGCCGCCATTAGCATCATATACGGTCAGAAAAATATAATCGCCTGCATATTCAGGCAGCACTTCCATAGAGATCTGCCGGAATTGCTCTTTGTTCATAATCTCTTTCTCGATTACCGCAGGCGCCTTCAACTGCAATGCATTATACAGACTGTAACCGCCTCTGCCCCAATTGTTACCGAATACGAACGGACCTTCAGCCCAAATTTCAATAATGGATATCGTTTCACCTTCACCAATAACCGTAGCAAGCTGCTCGCGGAAATTAGCTGCTTTGTTCTCAAAATCAGTGATCCATTTCTCCGCTTCCTGCTGTTTGCCGAAAATATCGCCAAATAGCCTTAACTGCTCAATTGTATTTAATTTACCGTACTCATACACAATTGTTGGTGCGATTTTGGATAAAGCTTCATAGTTGTCCCCATTTTGCGTAATAATGAGGTCTGGCTGTAGTTCCAGTAACTTCTCCGGCAGCATTGGATTGCCCGTGTCCTCCATATTTGCAGTCAAATCCTTTAGAAAAGGCCCTTTCATTAAATCTCCTCTTGCCCCAATAGGGGAAATGCCCAGTGCAAGCAAATGGCCGATATACTGGTCTGCTACAATTCGCTTTGGCTCAGTCGGAATTTCAGTTTCTCCGAGCAAATGGCTTACCATTTTGGTTTTTGGCTCCGTTTTCTCTGCTGTCGCCTGCGTATTAGTGTTTGAAGGAATCTCACTTGCTGTAAGGTGCATTGGTGTTTACTGCGCCACATGCTCCTAGAAGAGCGCTTAGACATAACATAACGATGGTCAAAACAATTCGGGTTCTCATGGTGTGCATTTTCAAAACATCCCCCTATTTGATATTGATAATTATTATCAACTAATCTATCCGTATTATAATGGACAACAATCCTACTATTCAATGGAGATATGGGTGATGTTTTTTGGACAATCGGGTTCTTGCTTAATGTTGATTAAGACAAAAAGAAGCCCAGCTCGTAACACATACGAGCTGGACGTCTATTAAAAGTTAATCTGTTGAAGCATTACAACGACTAGCTGATTCGATTCGGGAAGAAAAACGAGAGGTGTCTTCTAATAAAAGATCTTCTCATCCCGCTTTTCTTTAAGAATCTCCACTGCTTCCCGAAACCGCATCGAATGTACGATCTCGCGTTCCCGCAGAAACTTCAAGCTATCCTGCAAGTCCACGTCATCCGTCAGGTCGATTAACCACTGATAAGTAGCGCGCGCTTTCTCCTCTGCTGCAATATCCTCATACAGATCCGCAATCGGATCGCCTTTTGCTTGAATATAGGAAGCCGTCCACGGAACCCCGTTTGCGTTCTCATAGAACAACGCACTGTCATGGGCAACGTAATGTGCGCCTAGACCCGCTTTCTTCAATTGCTCAGGCGTTGCGTCTTTTGTTAATTTATATATCATTGTTGCAATCATTTCCAAGTGCCCGAACTCTTCCGTTCCGATATCTGTCAGCAGTCCGACTACTTTATCCGGGATCGTGTACCGCTGGTTCAAATAACGCAGCGCTGCTGCCAGCTCCCCATCGGCACCGCCATACTGCTCCATTAGGAACTTGGCCATTAGAGGATCGCATTTGCTTACACGAACGGGATACTGTAATTTTTTTTCATACACCCACATGCATGGCTTCCTCCTCATAAAAAATATTAATCAGTACCGCTCATTAGACCTGCCACGGCCAGGGTGCTTCTTTCCAAGACCAAGGAGTACCGGATAAGCTTTGACCAAAATTTTTTAACGGTCCATAATTTGATTCATAACGATGAGCAATTTGCTGCCGTAGTCGTGCATATTGGTTGTATTGCTGAATGGCATTCACATCTGCCGGATGCGTATCTAAGTATAAGTTCAACTCCACCAAAACAAAATCTACAGCCTGTAATTCATGCAAGAGTTGGTAATATTCCTCGTTTAATGTAATGGTCATGATTAATCCTCCTCTTCCCGGTTCGCATTCTTCGGTTCATATGGGCTGTATAATGCAGGCCAAAGTGTCCCATATTTCAAAGCCTCGAATGGCGAGAATTGTGGAAGATTGGGGGGTTGAAAGGCAATAAACAATTGTGGAGGCGTGCTGTAGCTTTTCACTAAAATCGGTGGGCAAGGATCGAGCGGGCTAATAAAAGGCTTATAAAAGCGTACCTGATCATTCACGATAATGTCTCCCCTCACTATCTTCTTCAGATTATTATATGTAAGAGTACTTGACCAACATTACAGCTCGTTACAAATGCTAATTTGAGAATTTTTTTACCGTATAGCTTTTCAGCTGAAGCATTTTGGATTACGCCTAAATATGTCATAACCAGCATCTATTCGAATACACTTTTAATAAAAAAATCGATAGGCAAGACCCTGTTTTTCTTCAACATATTAACAGACACCAAGGACTAGAAATCGCGTTGGTTGCAACTAGGTAGATTGCAAGGCCAGCTAGCGGGAGCGGGGGTATGGAAACCATATAATGAATCACTCCCTGATTTCAAAAAAAAATGCTGCAAACGAAATTATTCGTTTGCAGCATTTTTAATGTCTATAGCTAACAATATTCCAATATGACGATTAGCTGCCTAATGTTTAGGTAGACAGCTTTTCCCTTAATTGGTTTATATGCATGTCACCCTCAATCATTATATGGAGTGGTTCAATTTAGCATTACTGCAGATGATTATGATCCCTTAATTGGTTTCTTGCGAATGCTAGTGAGTTCAAAAGCTTCTTTATGAATCCCTAGTTCTTGAGCCTTTTTCTTTTTAATCATCATGGCTTGTTGTAAGCTAGTGGCTTTAAATTCAATTGTGGTGCCAAATGGATCCTCAAATGCGTAATAACTTTTTTTATTCGACATGAATATAGCACCTCTATCCTTGAACATAATTGTTTTTTACTGTCTGTTATTATCGCAGTAAACTCAAATTATTGTGTCCAAGCATTCTGCTTATATACACGCGGCGACGGACTCATTTTGTGCAGCCACTCTAGCGCGATATGATTACGGGGTATGCTCCGTTTCTTATGGGAATCTTGTTGGAGATACATTGCGAATAAGAGTTATCATAGATGAAATCTATTATTTTCATAGAAAAAACCACATTGTTCTATCATATTAAATCTCATATAATGAGGCAACAGGACAGAGATATGTTAATGAGTAGTAAGAGACAAGTTAGAAATATGGAGGAAAACAAAGGTGTTTTAGCTCATCATGGACGCAAAAGTTGGCATAAAATCAATTGGAACATTGGATACTAATATAGATTTCCAGATGATTTAAAGATTTTCTTTTGGCGTTGCCGCGACATCATAGAACGAATGCATCCCGCATTTGATAAACAAAAAACGATATAGAAAGTGGTGACTATCCATGCAGACCATGGCAACCGTACAAAAACAAAAAAGCATCGGTTCAGTTCAATTTTTGCCCATTAATCTTTTTGCATCGGTTATGGGAATAACAGGTTTGTCATTGGCTTGGAAACAAGCAAGCATGCTCTTCGGCACTTCCCCTGTCATCGCTAAATGGATTGGCATTGTTGCTGTGTTGGTGTTTATCGTGTTAAGCATAAGTTATATCTCAAAATGGGTTCTTTATCCACAGTTCGTGAAAAATGAATTTGCGCATCCCATTTTAGGTCATTTTTTTGGCACGATCACGATTTCCATACTATTGCTTTCGTCCATTATAGGAGACTATAGTCAAATATGGGGGCAAAGCATATGGATAATCGGAACTTTACTCACTTTAGCGCTTAGTTTTGTTATCGTTACACGCTTATTGAATGGGAATCATGAGCCGGGTCATGTGGTTCCAGCGATGCTGATTCCTGTGGTAGGAACGCTTAATATTGCTGTTACCGGTGGGACAATGCCATTCGCATGGGCTCATGAAATTAATCTGTTATCCCTTGCAATCGGAGGAATTGTCGCTCTCATTTTCGTTTCCTTGATCTTCTCGAGATTGATTCATCAAGCTCCGCTGCCAGCAGGATTAACGCCTTCCTTACTGATTTTGATTGCACCGTTTGAGGTTGGTTTTCTAGGCTATACGAAATTCGTGCAGCGAATAGATCCGTTTGCCTCCATCCTGTTTTACTTTGGTTTTTTCTTGTTCATTGTCTTGTTCTTCAAAGTATTCAAAAACTCCATACCGTTTGGCGCTTCCTGGTGGGCTGTAGGATTTCCGCTGGCTGCTCTAAGCAATGCCGCATTACAATACGCGATGTTTGTACATTCTTGGCTGCTTATCGCGATTTCAGCAATCGTTCTAGCTTTGGTAAGCATTGTATTGACCGTTCTCTTTATTCGAACAATTAGCATGCTATTAAAAGGTAATCTACTTAAAGGATAAGCGACCAGTCTCTACGGACGTAGATAAATTACAAATAGAGGAGCCACGGGAACATTCCAGTGGCTCTTATTTGTGATATGAAATGGATGCTCCTCACAAGATCTAAATCGGCGTTCTGAATTCGCTTCCCTAAAAAAGGGAACTATATGGTTGACGATACAAGGAGTGAATTTACTTTGACTAATAACCGACTAAAATGGACAAACGCAACCGTTCCATTTTCCCGAAATAAACCTCTCCAATTCATGGCAATCATATTCATTGTATTTTTTGGCCTTATGGCAATATCACCAACGAATCGATCTCAATGGCTCGCGAATAGCTCAGCGCTTGTCGCCGTTATTCTTGCCCTTGTCTTCACATACAAATGGTTTCGTTTTTCGAATTTGTCGTATCTTCTTATGCTTGTTTTCTTTCTGCTTCATCTCTATGCATCACATTATACTTATGAAGGTACACCGTTTGACCATTGGCTAAAAATTTCTTTTCATACAAAAAGAAGCTATTACGATCGAGTCGTACATTTCGCCTTTGGCTTATTTGTTACTTTTCCATTGCTTGAGATATTAAAATCTAAAGTCAAACTAAAAGGGATTTGGACATATGTTCTGCCCGTAGATGTTGTGCTCGGTTTTAGCGCTCTATTCGAGATCCTTGAAATGGTAGCCGCCTTCGTTGCTGGGCCTAGTGGAGAAGCCAAATTTGTTGGTATGCAAGGTGATGTCTTCGATACGCATAAAGATATGGCTTTAGGTTTGCTTGGTGGGGTTGTGTGTATTTGTATTCTCGCATGGATAACCTGGAAAAGAGATCAATCAGCAGCTGCTGATTGATCTCTGATTCTAACGTTGTCATGCTGAAATATGCTTTTTCGGACAACAGAGACTACTACTCGAGAAGTGAGGTGCCCGGCTTATCACGTTGTAGAGGAGCTTCGTCCAGTGGAAGTCACCTTCATGGCTGGCTTGTGCAAGAATAGGTAAAAGTTCATAATCATCAAAAATAAAACCAGTCCATCATTAAGATTCAATGACAGACTGATTTTCTAATACCGTATGCTGTTATTTTAAGCTGCTTGTTGAAGGTGCCTTCTTACCCAAAAAGAAGTAAGCCAGCATCGCTGAAACACTCGTTAATAATATTATGACGCCTAACGGAACAGCGGTGTCCTCACCTGCGATGCCGACTAGCGGGGACACAATCGCTCCCAGCAAGAAAGGTATGACGCCAAGCAAAGCTGCCGCGCTGCCCGCCATATGGCTCTGGCTCTCCATGGCGAGCGGGAACGCTGCGGTTGAAGTAATGCCGATTGCCGCTACGAAGCAAAAGAGCGGTATCACCAATGCGAATAGCGGTCCATGAAACATGGCTACTACTAAAACGGCGATACTTGCCACGCAGGCGAGCAACAGACCGATCAACAGAAAGGTATGTTCGGATACACGATGCGCCATACGCCCCACTAGCTGGGAGCCGATGATCAGACTGATACCATTCGATCCGAACAAAAGCGCGAATACAGTCGGTGAAGCCCCGTAAATATTTTGATAAATGAATGGCGTCCCAGAAACATAAGCGAATACCCCAGCGATCATAATGCCCTGTGCCAGCATATATCCAACAAACTGGCGATCACGCAAAAGCATTCCGTAGTTCTGCAACTGCTGCTTGAAATTGCTGGGTCTCCGCTGATCGGACGGCAATGTCTCTTGCAGCCCCCATTTAGTCATTGTCAGCAAATAAATGCCGAGCAAAGCCAGCATGACAAAAACGCCTTTCCAATTCGTGAAGGTAAGTATCCCGCTGCCGGTAACCGGCGCTACGAGTGGACCCAAATTACCAACTAGCAAGAGCAGCGAGAAAAATTTAGTAAGCTCGTGGCCACTGTACAGGTCGCGTGCAATGGCGCGAGAAATAACAATACCTGCAGAAGCCGCAAAACCCTGTACGAACCTGAACACAATTAACAGACCTATATTCGGCGAGAATGCGCAAGCCAAAGAGGCAATTGCATAAACAGCCATAGAGATAAGCAGCGGACCACGTCGTCCGTAGACGTCGCTCATCGAGCCCATGACCAGCTGTCCGATACCGAGTCCGAGTAAACAAGCGGTCAGACTGAGCTGTACGAGCGAAGCCGTCGTTTCATATTGCTTTACAATCTCCGGGAAAGCTGGCAAATACATATCGATCGTAAAAGGGCCGAGTGTCGAGAACAAGCCAAGCAGCAAAGCTAGTTTAACCACTTTCAGATTGTTGCTTTTAGTCATAATCAAATAAATCTCCTATTCCATGATTAAGAAAGCAAAAGACTGGAAATAACCAGACTTTTGCTTTTTCAGTATATATTTATCAATTAAGTGTCTTGAGTGCCTCAGGGGTGAATGGTACCAAATCGTTCGACTTTCCTTCTCGAATTTTACTAGCCCAAGCAGGATCCACTAACAATGCTCTGCCGATTGCAACTAAATCGAATTCATTATGTTCGAGCTTTTGAACTAAGCCTTCAATCCCTGTGTTGCCAGCGCCTTTACCAGCTGTAAAAAGTGTCATAAAATCATCATCCAGGCCTATAGAGCCGACTGTAATCGTTGGTTTACCTGTCATTTTTTTTACCCAACCTGCTAAATTCAATTCAGAACCTTCAAATTCAGGTTCCCAGAAACGGCGAGTTGAACAGTGGAAAATATCCACTCCTGCGTCAACTAATGGTTTCAAAAATTGTTGCAGCTCGTCTTGTGTGCGGGCTAATTTGGCTGAGTAATCTGTTCCCTTCCACTGCGATATACGAAGTACAATTGTAAAATCCGGGCCCACTGCCTCTCGACAAGCTTTGATTACTTCTTCAGCAAAACGAGTACGTGCAATCAAACTGCCGCCGTAGCGATCCGTGCGTTCATTTGTCTTCTCCCAGAAAAACTGGTCAATCAGGTACCCGTGCGCGCCATGGATTTCGATTCCATCGAATCCGATACGCTTGGCTTCAAATGCTGCCTGTGCGAAAGCATTTACGATTGCAATAACCTCTTCTTCGGAGTAATCATTCACATTTCCCCGTGCACCCATGTGCCAGATTTGTGGGATGATTTTCCCGCCTGCCTCATGAACCTCAGTCACTACATTTGCCCAACCCTTTAAAGCTTCTTCACCATAAATTAAGGGTACATCCTTTTGATTTGAAGAATCCGCATGTTGTATAACGGTCCCTTCCGTCACGATTAGCCCAACGTTATTTTCAGCTCTCCGGCGGTAATAAGCAGCCACGTCTTTCCCTGGAACGCCATTAGGAGACAGGCTGCGAGTCATCGGCGCCATCACTACACGGGTGGTAAGCGAAAGGTTCCCTAAAGTAATTGGCTGGAATAAAGCTTGTACAGATTCAGTATTTGACATGTTGTTAACCTCCTATATGATATGGATTAGAATCCTGCGGAATATTGTTTCGGGATCTGCGTTTCTTTTTTCAGCTGTGATGCAGCTTCTAGTGCCCAGTACGGATTTCTGAGGAGTCCTCTACCCACAGCCACCAAATCAGCTTCTTCATTACCAATAACCGCATTCGCTAAAGCAGGATCATCCAGTCTTCCTACAGCGATTACTGGTACGCGAAGCGCTTCTTTGATCTCTTTTGCCAACGGAACTTGATATGCCGCATGGGTGCCTGGTCTGCCGAAAGCAGCAATCGGTCCTTCTCCACCTGAGGAAATATGAAACACATCGACTCCTGCTTCTTGATATTGTTTAGCAAAAGCAATGCTTTCTTGAATACCATATCCTCCCTCGACATATTCCTTCGCCGAAATCCGCATTAGAAGCGGCATGTCAGCAGGCATTTCTGCTTTAACCGCTTTAATAACTTCACGCCCAAATAGCGTTAGGTCGTTTCCATATTCATCCTCACGTTTATTCGTTAGCGGGGAATGAAATTGATGAATCAGATAACCATGAGCACCATGAATTTCAATCGTATCAAACCCCGCCTTAACCGCGCGAGCTGCTGCGTTCCCGAATTTCTCCAGCAAGCCCTTCACCTCTTCGGTTGTGAGAGCACGGGGTACTTTCGAATGCGTATCAAATGCAATAGCAGATGGCGCTACGGGCACCTCCGCATCTTCCGCTTTCCGTCCAGCATGAGCAATTTGTATACCTACTTTAGCACCATAAGAGTGGCAGGCATCCACGATTCGCTTCAGTGGAGCGATCTGCTCATCAGACCATAAGCCTAAATCTTGATCCGAAATACGGCCATCCGGCTCTACATCTGTCATTTCAATGATGATGAGGCCCGTACCGCCAATAGCTCGGCTAACATAATGCATATAATGCCACTCTGTTGCAATTCCATCCTTTTTCTCCACCGAATACTGACACATAGGCGGCATAACAATACGATTCTTTAATTCCAATCCTTTAACTGTATAGGGACTTAATATATCTTTCATAGAATAATCTCCTTGTCGTCTCTAAATTTTATAAGCGTCATTAAAATGCATGCGCAAGCATTTATTTTAACATGATTATTTTAGCTGTCAACTTCTACACACTATAATTTCAGAAATAGCTTATGAGCTATGCTCAACAGCCTCTTCTCTTCTTTTCTATTCTCTTCCTTTACTCGTTCCCGGCTCATAATTCTGAGTATATAACAAACAAAAAACGAGTAATTTTCAAGATTATTTGGGTATCCTGTTCTGCATCTTCTTCAATTCATCATATTGGATATCCAATTGCAACACTTCGTTAAAAGTGTTAAGTGCCTGCTGGAATTTATTTTCGCCTAGCTCCGTAATTCTTGTATAAATTCCTCTGCGGTCATCTTCACAAACCAGTCTTTCTAACGCACCAAAGTTTTTGGCTTCCATTCTCACCACAAGTCTGGAGATCGCGCTCTGGCTTAAACCTACCATTTCCTGCAGTTGCTGTAACCTAAGTTTTTTATATTCCGACTTAGATATGAAATATAATACATAGAACTCTTTCAAGGACAAATTGTTTTTCTCTTGTAAAATTCTTTCTAATTTATCATTGACACTAGAATAAAGATCAGTCAAAAATAACCATGCATCTAAGGTATCATTTTTATTATCCAATGCTGGATCCACCTATTCTAATTGAAATATTGCCTATCGTATATCCTAGTGTAACAATCTTGATCGAAACGGTCAAAAAACAATTCAAAACCACTCGTCTGTTATCGTCAACTCACTGGTCCCGTTCTTTACATTTGCAGGCAGTCGATCCACTTGATCGACTGCCTGCATGTATTCGTATTCTAATCCCTTCTATTGGTTATTTTCTGCTTTAATTGTAAAGAACATAACCGCCGTAACGGTAAATATGCTGATCAGCGTCGATACGAGCACCTCTGGTTTCATGATCGACCTCATGTTGGTCTTATACGCGTTGACATTATAGATGCCGTATATGTTAGAAACGAGCGATTGCATTGTCATAACCGTTACATGCTGCCGTTTTCCGATTTCATCCACATTTATTAAGAAAGTTGGCGCGTAAAATATAATCGTTTGGTTAGCGCTCCGACCCTCGCAGCAGACGAAACAATTGGCGAACCGCCAGCTCCATCAGCTCTTCTGCCTGATTTATGCACATCTCCAAAGAGGCAGGCTCCTTCACGATGGAGAAGCAGCCATGAAACCTCTTTTCCAGCTCATCCATCTGCTCCCCCAAGCTGCCAGACAGGAGAATGCAGCGCGAGCCCGCTTCTTCGCTTACAGCCGCTACATGAATCGGCAGCTTGCCGTATAGCGTCTGGCTGTCGCTTCGCCCCTCGCCCGTCAAAACCCAATTGGCGCCGCGAACCCGCTCCCGAAGCTTTGCGATACTCATCAGCCACCCCGCGCCAGATTCAATGACTCCACCGATCGCCAGTAAAGCGAAACCAAGTCCTCCGGCTGCTCCCGCACCCGGATTCGATTGCCAAGAAGCAGCGGAAGCCGCCTCGATAAGCGCAGCGTAACTGCCCATTCCCTTGTCGAGCATGACCTGCTGCTTTGGACTTGCGCCCTTCTGCTTGCCGTATATCATCGTAGCGCCATCAGGCCCGCAAAGCGGATTGCCTACATCCGTCGCAACCGTGATAGCGCAGTCTGCCAACCGCGGATCGAGACCGCTCAGCCGGACTGAGACCGTTCGTTGCAATTCGCCTCCGCAACCAGACAAGCTTCTACCTTCGCTATCACGAAAAACAGCGCCAAGCACGGCCAGCATGCCCATGCCCCCGTCGTTCGTCGCGCTGCCGCCTAGGCCAATGACGAAGCGACGGATGCCACGGTCAAGCAGCTGCATGACCGCTTCGCCAACGCCGCGCGTACTTGCACCGATCGGATCAAGCTGGCCAGCCGGCACCATCGTAATTCCGCATATCGATGCGACCTCTAACACCGCAGTCAGCTCGGCTGACTGCCTCTCCCGAATCAAGCCGATTATGGCCGAAGCCGGTTTTCCTAAAGGCCCGGTTACTTGCAGCGTCTCGTAGGTTCCGGAAGCAGCATCCACAGCAGCGACGACCGTCCCTTCACCGCCGTCTGCCAGCGGAATAACATCACAGCTTGCATCCTCGAAGACGGAGTGGATCGCCCTAGCGGCTGCGGCGCCTGCCTCGGCCGAGCTAAGACTGCCTTTGAATGAATCAAATGCCAGCACTACCTTCATAGGGTAAAATCTCCTTCCGGATAAATTCTGACTAAGATTCCCTTAAATACTGGCTACATCGAGTAAAGTTCTGACAGCTTTACCTTTGCCCCGCGCCTTGAGCTCTCAATGGCGCCCAGCATCATCGCAACGCTGTGGATATTGTCATGAATATCCGTCTCCGATCTTGTACCGTTACGATAGGCATCGAACATTTCGTCTAGGCAAGCTTCGCGACGCTCGGCACCGCTCCAGCGGAGATAACCATCTATACATGCGAGGCTGCCTCCGGCTCCTTCATTCGCCGCCTGAAAATGCGGCATGTTGTCGCCGTCCCAGATGGCTGTTCCTTTGGAGGCGCTGAGACGCCAAGCCCCCTCCCACGAGGTGGGAAACCCTTGCGCGCTCCAACTCCCGTTATATGAGAATGCCGCTCCGTTTTCGAACTCGAAAAAGCATGCTGCGGACGATGCTCCAAGATACCAGGAGCCCTCAGGATTGAACTCCTGACAGTAAACGGCTGTCGGTCTCTCGTCAATCAAATATCTTGCCGCATCGAAAGTATGAATAGCCATATCAAGAATAAGCGGATGCTCCATCGTTTCCCGGAAGCCGCCGAATCGTGGACCTAGGAAGAAGTCGGCCGTAACATAACCCGGCTTGCCAATTATTCCTTCATCTAGCATCGCCTTAAGCGAACGAATTTCCTTCGTATACCGCCGGTTCTGCATCACAGCGCAAAACTTGCCAGTACGCTTCGACACGCCAATCAATCGCTGAGCATCCGCCATTGTCGTAGCCATCGGCTTCTCCATCATGACGCCGGCGCCAAGCTCCATTGCGATGCACGCATTACTGGCATGGGCATCCGGAATCGATGTGTCAAGCAGCAGCACGGCTCCCGTTTCCCGAATGGCCTCCTTTACGGTAGAGTAAACCGGAAGATTCAAGCCAAATCGATCATTCATAGCCGCTGCGTTTTCCGGCGAGATGTCAACGAGCGCGACCGGCTCGGTGTCCTTTCGCTGAAGCGCATAATCCAGCCATCTTCCGCCCATTTGTCCGCAACCGGCCAACACCAGTTTAGTTGTATTCATCCCTCGCAGCCCCCCTTCGCGCTATAGCTTCCCGTTTCCGTAGCGTATACGGGGATTCGGCACATACTCCCCGCCGCGGCAGCGCTTCAAATAATGCAGCGCAGAGACCTGCCCGCTCATCTCTAGCTCGTCGCGGTACACCGGATCATGCCGCCCTTCAATGTCGATGCTGCCTTGGTAGCCGTTTTGCATCAAAATCGTAATAACGTCGGCCCAATTCGTGTCACCGAACCCTGGGGTCCGATGCCAGACGAACGGCTGCGGGCCGTGAATGCCGTGCTCCCGCAACACATCCCAGGCGATTGTCGCATCCTTGCCATGGACATGAAAAATTTTCGGCGCCCATTTGCGGAGCTGCGGTATCGGATCGATTAAGCTAACCATCTGATGGCAAGGCTCCCATTGTAAGCCGATATTGTCATTTGGCAGCACGTCGAACATCATTTCCCAAGCTATCGAATGATGTGCAATATTCCAGTCCCCTTTATCCCATGTTCCGTTCATATCGCAGTTTTCGAAGGCAAGTCTAACGCCTTTAGCATCGGCACGCTTGGCAAGCTCGCCAAATACCTCCTTATACTTAGGAAGTGACGCGGGAATCGGTTCATCCGTCAGCCTGCCGGTAAAGCCTGTAACCAAATCCGTGCCGAACAGATGGGCGTGATCGATTAACCGCTCCCAGCTCTTCAAAGTGTCCTCGTTATCTCCTTTTCCCGTTAACGGATTTCCGAACACAGTCAAGCTGGATATAGAAGCGTCGCTGCCCTCCAGCAGCGCTCTGAGACGCTTCGCCTGCTCGGCCAATTCGATTGTCCCTGTGCTCTGCCAGTGCGTAATACCGAAGCTTTCGAAGCCATGAGCCAAATAATGCGGAATCACTTCTTCGGCGTATACCGCCTTAAGAAGTGCGCCGATCGGTAAATGCATCATCCCGTTCACCTCTCTTTGTATGTTGCTTTGCTACTCCCATGCTTGGAATAACGCTTGGGTCCCTTTATCGGCAAGACCCTCCGCCGCTATGCGATCGTACAGACCTTTGGCAAGCGTCAATCCCGGCAGCTCAATTCCCATTTCTTCAGCGGCTTCAAGCGCTATGCCCATGTCCTTAATAAAATGCTTCACGAAGAAGCCCGGCTCGAAGTTGCCCGCTATAATACGCGGCGCCAGGTTGCTTAATGACCAACTTCCCGCAGCGCCCGACCCGATGCTGGCCAGCACGCTGCTCAGATCGAGACCGGCATGCTTCGCGTACACCAAAGCTTCGCAGACGCCTACCATATTGGAAGCGATAGCGATTTGGTTGACCATCTTCGTATGCTGACCAGCGCCCGGTCCTCCTTGAAGCACGATATTTTTGCCCAACAACCGAAGCAGCGGCTCCACCGCCTGGAACGCTGCCGAGTCGCCGCCGACCATGATTGACAACTCCGCGTTGCGCGCTCCCACGTCGCCCCCCGACACCGGAGCGTCGAGCGCATGCAGACCCCTTAAAGCAGCTGCTCTCTCGATTCGCTCAGCAAGCTTAGGGCTGGACGTCGTCATATCGAGCAAATACGCGCCTGGCTTCGCGGAATCCACGATTCCGCCTGCTTCCAAATAAAGCTTCTCCACGTCTTTCGGATAGCCTACGATCGAGAGGATGACATCGCACGACGAGGCCAAGTCTCCAGGCGTATCGTGCCAGATCATGCCAAGCGCAAGCAGCTCTTCAGCCTTGGCTTTCGTTCTCGTAAAAATATGAACCTCGCAGCCGCCGTTCAACAAATTTTTGGCCATGCTGCTCCCCATTACGCCAGTGCCAATAAAACCGATTTTCAACCCATTCACATCCAGCATGCTCTTATTAACTCCTTTTCCTTTATTTATTTTGTTCGACTATTTTGACAACTTCCCACACTTCGAGCTTTGGAACAGTGAATCGCAGCTCCCCGCTCTCCATGCGAAACGGAATATCGCCGCACTCAAGCAGCCCTTTGACGGCCGAAACACTCTCACCCCTCAGCGCTGTTAGCGGTATGGCTGCTTCAATGTGATACAAAGGAATCGTCGAAGTAAGCGGCCTTCTGCCTGTTCCATTCACGAAATGAATCAGCAAACCATCTTCGTTACGGTAAAGCGTGACCTGCAAGCCCGTGATAGACGTTACATGCAGCAGCCGCTGCTCGCCAAGAACCAAATCCAATGCATTGTCCAGCAGCTGGTAATGCTCGCCAAGCTTAAATTCATTGATGAGCTGACTTAACGAAAACGGAATATAGAGTACGCTTCCGTTTCCTCTCGTATGGTGAATCGCCAGCGGAATGTCGGTGTGCTCTACAGAAAGAGACGCCCTTTCAGGAGGCGCTCCGACGCTTTCCAGCGGCGAGAACGGCGGCACAAGCGTTGCATACACATCGGCTCCTTCGCACGGCTTGCAATACGCGACGCGTCCGCGGTGCGGAATGAGCTCGGTTTCATCCATCCCTCTCTGCAGCGGATTGCCTGTACCGCCATCAAACCGCAGGTAGCTGGCGACGAGCGATTCGCTGATCGTGACGGAAGGTCCGATGCCGAGCAGCTCATGCAATTCTACGCGAATGGCTGCGCTTGCATTTACGGCGCCTTCGACAATTAGATTCCCGCCTTCTTCCACATAAGTCCGCCAGCGGGAAACCTCCGCTTCGCCGACCGGATAATGCTCCGGAACGATTAAGGCACGGTAACGTCGAAGCGTGTTCAACTCCGCCTGCTCTTCAGGAATAATGTCAAACGGAATTTGGCGATTGATTAGCCCGTCCGCCCAGCCCTCCGTAGAAGGCCGCGCGCTCCACAGCAGCGCCGCTCCTGCAAGCGATTCCGCGCCATTCATTTCGTTTTCGATTTTTGCCGCTTGGCTGTTAAAGCGAGTAACGGTTCGTATTATCCTTTTATCGTGAATCGTATCCGGAATACCCGTGAGCGAGTGCCAGATTTGACCGCCGTATGCGGGAATTTGAGTCAGCCAAAATGCATAATCTGCCGGAGGAAGGCCTGTATGCCGCCAATCCATACCAGGGCAGGAATGCACGATGCCAAGCGGCGCCACGCCGCCTGATCTGGAACGACCAAGCTTAATGCTGAGGRCCGGCTTCCAAAACTCAGGAATATTTTTGCTGCCTTGGGACAGTACATTCTGCGGCTCGGTACACAGCAGATCCGCTGCCGCTTTACGATCCTCCAGCCGCTCATTGAATAGATTATAATAGCTGATGACTGGCACATCCGGACGAATCGACTTGATTGTACCGCCAAGCAGCTCCATGTTATGCTTCAAGCAGATCGAACCCCATGAGCGGTCATAGTCCGCAGATTTCGCAGGCATTGGGACATTGAACAAATCCATGTACTTGTCGCGGCAACGCCCGCATTGGCAGGGGATTGTACCTGGATTGTTAAAGAAAACGCCGTCGATATCGTATCGGTTCAGCATCTCAGTAAGTACAGGCGCCGCCACGTCCTCGTTGCGATAACCCGCGTTGATGCAAGTCGACATTAGCAGCGACCAGCTGCCAGGTCGATTCGCGCCGATGATCTCCGGCTCGCCTTCGCTGTTTCTGACGAACCATTCAGGCCGCATCTGGTAAACCGAATCGTCCGCTTTACTGAAATCGACGCGTGCGACGAATTTCAAATGGTCACGATGGAATGCTCGAATAACCTCATCCAGCAAATCCATATGCTGCGGCAAATATTCATTAACATGATGAAACGGAACTTGCGACGGATACCAGCCGTATATGCCACCCACATTGAAGACGATAGTGTTGGCTCCCATATCCTTCAGCTGTCTCGCTAAACGCTCGGGATCGATAAGTGCCGTATCCTTAACCTGCAGATTTGGTTGAATAATGCGAAGCGGCTGCTGCCACCATACTTGAGAACTCATGCTTCCAACCTCCGTTTCAAATTAAATAAGCCATATTTCACATGAAATGATAAGCTCCGTAAGCGTGCAACTCGGCAATACGAATGACAACATGCTGCTCTCCACGAGTGTCGAGACTCGCTTCAGCTGACTCGCCAAGTCTCTTAACCAGGCTCACGCTCGGCGATCCATAAATTTCCACTTCAATATTAAACATCGGAATCGGAGCATCGTATGTGACTCCGTTAAAACCGGATAAATTAATCAATTGCAGCAAATTCGTGCCGTCAGGCAGTCGATTATAAGTGATTTCCACACTGGAATGCGCATTTGTTCGCAACCGTCTATCACCGCTAAGCAAATGATCCAATATGCCCGTCACGAGCACCTTATGGTCCGCAAAGCCATGCAGAAAATACAATTCGCCTGCATTGAAGCCAAGATAGGCTCCTCGTCCCATTCCGCAATCTGAAATCGGGTTTGTCATACCAAGACCATAGCTTTCGGTCATCTCATGTCCGTAAGCGCGCTCGGGCGGACCAAAGGATGCCGGCGCTATAAGCGGTAAGCTCTTTATCGTATCACCGCTAAAATGAATTAAAGCAAATGGTCCGTTTACGATGACCCAATCGCGCTTTCGCAGCTTTGGAAACATCGATTTATTATCGACGAGCACATACCCGGCTGTCGTATCATGCATTACGCCGGCCAGCTTCGCCTCGAACAGCGCCAGCAGCGCCTCTGGCTGCTCCGCCAAAGAGCCTCCGGTCGCTGCCATATGGAGGCCGCGATCGCGCATAACCTCCAGCGCTCTCAGATCACCGGCTGCAAGCTCCGCGATTCCCGGTAAAATGACGACCTTTGCCTCCGTATCGGCAGCAATATGCTCCAGCCTTTCTTGATGGACGACATCAAAGAGCAGATGCGATTCTTTCAGCATTTTAAACACACCAAGGTATTCCTGCCTGGAATTCCGCTTCGCGGACGATGACGGCTTCACCAATACGATGTCCGCGACGGAGCGGAATTGCCCGAACAGCTCTTCATTCTCCTGATGGAAGCGAAATACCTGCTTCACTTTCTCCATATTGGATTGATCCGGATACCCCTTAAACGTTCCGATAATGCAAAAGTCGAGCCCTGAGCCGTTCGCAATATTTTCGTACAGCCGAATTTCCGTCTCATAATCCGAAACTCCTGTAAAGCGATAGGTCAGGTCGATTGCGTTAATGGAGCAATTGCTCGACAGCTTATCGCCGTAACTGCCCGCAATCGGCATGACATTCTCCGCTGATGAATACAGCCACTTTGGATGCGGACGAGAAAGCGCTGTCGTCGACTCATGTCTGACGATATCGACCTTGTTAGGATGATAGGTGCAGATCGCTGCCTCCGGTTTCAGCCTCTTGACAAGCCCATGTATTTGATCCAATATAGCGACCGATGTCTTCTCCTGGAACTCACGGTACTTTCGATACACGGCCGAGTCTTTATCCTCGTTATCTGGAAGCTCCAAGCCGTACATCTCCATGAACCGTCTGCGGCAGCTGGCGCAATGACAAATTCCGTAGTAGTTGCCGCTGTAATCCCAGTTCTGATAGCCGAACATATTGAAGAACACGCCGTCGACATCGTATTCCCGCAGTACCTCCTCCAATATTTCGAGCGAATATTGCTGTTGATAATAGCCGTTCAAACAGGTGTGCACGATACCGTTGTAGTTGACCTCTCTTCCTTCTTTGTTACGATAGAACCAATCCGGCTGCTGCTGGAAAATCGATTCATGAGCCTTGCTAAAGTCGAATCTAGCAATGAACCGGATGCCATTCGCATGAGCCTTTTCAATTGCCTCCCCTAGCAGGTCCTTCGTCAAATAAGGGGTAACGTACTGGTATTGTAATTTGGAAGGATAGAAAGCGAACATGCCGCCGGCGTTCATCATCAGCACATTTGCCTCAAAGTCTTTTAGCTCCGCGATGAGTAAATCCACGTCCAAATCGGCGTCGACTTCACGCAAATTGTTCTGCACAAGCCGGAGATTATTTCTTGACCACCATGTCATCGTCATGCTCCTTCGGTTTTTTATTCGTAAAGGCGGCAGGATTTATCGATTAGTTCCGACCGATATCACTGTTGCGGAACTGCTGAGGGGTAACGCCGAAAAACTTTTTAAACTGCTTAATAAAATAATGCGTCGTCTGATAGCCAGCCTTCTCCGCGATTTCATAGATTTTCCCGTCGGTTTGCTTCAACAGTTCGGCAGCATGCTCCATGCGCTGCTTTAGCAGATAATCACTTAACGTCTGACCTGTCTCGACCTTGAATGCATTCGACAAATATGCCGGATGAAATCTGAGCTCCTCCGAAATCATCTGCAGAGACAGATCTTGACCCAGATTGCGTTCAACATATTGCTGGATTCGAATGGACAGCGACTGCGAACGGTTCAAATTCGAAGCCGTTTGATCGACGATTATACTGTCTAGCGACTGGAACGCCCATGCGCGGAACGTTCCAAGATCCCAACTTTCATGCTTTTCAAGCATCTGTTTGTATAACGGTCCGATCACGTCAATCAGCTGTTTGCCTTGCTTATGCGAGACGAATTGGTAAGTGCCTGCAATGACAAAAAACACTTCCTGGGCATACTCGGTCGAATCGCTCCATTTGCTCTCCAGTTCGAGGAATATTTCCGACAGCCTGGCCTCCGCCTCATTCCATCTTGCCGTCTCCATAAAGCTTGCGAATGTCGGAGGCTTATAAAGCGAATTGATCGATCCCGTTAGCTTAGGAATTGGCAGGTCCGTTATCGTAGCGAACAAACCAGCCACTTTATCCTCACGGTTGCGGAACAGCAGCTTGCTCTTCTGATAAGCCTCCTGCAGCCCGCTTGGAAACAGCACCGTACTGCTCACGATCGCAACCGATATGATGTGCTTCAAATAACGATATGCACTGCGCTGCAGCTCCTTCGCCCTCCTCTCCAGCCGATCGGGCACATGCTCCCGCTTCCAATCTTGCGGCTTAAGTACAAATACGAGCTGTCGGTTAGTTACAGTCGCATGAAGCATAAAGAACGAATCGCGAAACAGCTCTTCGGCGATATTGCCAACCGCATAACAGATCAGTGACTTGTCATTCTCGTTATAACCAGATAGATCATCTTCCAGTTGGACAGCGAAGAACAATGCCTCATCCCCATAAACGAACGGCAGCTCCAATGACTCCATACGCTGATCAAGCTCTCTTCTCGTAACTGGCTTGCCAAGAATGAGATCGAGTACCAAATTGTTCTTCATGATCGGCATATTCTCCCGCATCACATGAACAGCCTTATCGAGCTGCTGCATATTTTGACGTTCTTCTACTATTTCGTCGCGCAGCATTTCTAGCGTGCCAATGAGATCAGCCTCGACAACCGGCTTCATTAAATATTTGGACGTTTGGAGCTCAAGCGCCTTCTGGGCATATTCGAATTCCGCATAGCCCGACAACAGAACGCATTTCACCTTGCGTGACGTTTGCCGAAGCTTGCCGATCAGCTCAATCCCGCTAATCTCCGGCATACGGATATCGGTGATTACGATGTCCACTTTATGTTCGTTAAAGCACTCTAATGCCTTTTTAGCGGAATATGCCTTATAAATCGTTGAGATAAAGGGCAGCCTCGCCTCAGTCACGACATGTTCAATACTGTTCGCCTGATAGGGATGATCGTCTACGATAAGCAAAGTTAACATCATAATCCCTCCTTGATAAACGTGTCCATGCGAGTGTCGACCTCTTCATATCCGATTCGGAAGCGCATCTCCACAAGTAGCCCGCCAAGCGGCGACGCTCTGAATTTAAGTCCTGTTGCATCGCCGTTGTATAACATAAGCCGCTGATGAATGTTCCACAAGCCAAAGCCGTTCTCGTCCTCAATCGGAACAGTCATCTTTCGTTGCAGCTTCTCCAGCTCGTCCTCTGCCAGTCCAGTACCGTTATCTTCGACGGTGACGATCATATAGCCATCTGATTGCCGGCCCGATATACGTATGAAGCCATCCTTCAGCATCGTTTCTATGCCGTGAACGATCGCATTTTCAACCACTGGCTGAATAATGAGCTTTGGAATTGTCTGATTCAATAGATCCTTCGGCACTGTCAGTTCATACGTGAGACGAATGATTTGCATTTTATGAATCTCCAAATAGTTTTGCACTAAATGAAGCTCTTCTGCCATCGCCGTCATGGATGATTCGGTTCTGGTCGTATAGCGGTAGTACTGGCTCAAATGTTGCGTGAACGCAATAACAGCTTGCTTGTTACCCATTTGGGTCATGCTCTGGATAAACGCAAAGTTGTTATATAAAAAATGCGGATTTATTTGTGACTGCAGCTGCTTCAGCGTCGCATCCCTAACCCTAAGCTTGCTGACATATACCTTCTCGATCAATTGCTGCGTTTCCTCCGACATCCGATTAAACTCAGAAAACAAGTAATGGAATTCGCTCTCGCCCTTGATCGCGATCCGGAACGAATAGTTGCCCTGCTTCAAACGGCGAACCCCTTTGATCAGCTCGACAATCGGTATTTGCACGCTTCGGTAAATAACGACCGCGAACGCGAACCCAATTAACATGAGCAGCGCCATGATGAAGTAGAACCAGCGCAAGCTATGATTAAGCGGCGCGACTACCGTCTTCAGAGGAACGAAATCGACCAAATACCAGCCATGCCAGTTCGACTCCGTATAATTCAAGAGGTAACGATGTCCATCCACTTTCGTAATGTCGTGACCGCTCGACTCCAGCTTAGCTGCCCTCAGAACTTCCTTGTACAGTTCCGCGCTTGCCGGCTCAGTCTTGCTGCTTGCAATGACGCCGTAATCCGGATGATAGAACAGAGGCTCGGCAGTTCGGCCGAGAGAGAATTGCTCCATTAGGCCCGCTATATTGCTAGCAGGTATGGCAATCTCCAAGATCAGGCCAAGCTCCTCTGGCCGTTGATCCAACGTGAACGGCTTTGTCATATGGCGAATGAAATAGTATGCTTTCCCGCCTTCTGGTGCATCCAGCTTCTGATAAGACCAGTCCGTATAAAAATGACTTTGAAAATAAGCAAGATCATATTTTCGGTTCGTATTGGTCGCAATGACCGCGTTTGTCATCGGCGAAAACAACGCAAGCTCATATTGCCAATAAAACGACGTGCTCTGCAGCCGTAAATGATGCTCAAGCGCTTCAATGATTTTGAAGTTCTCGAACCTCGGAGCAGTAATCGACTGGCTCTGCAGCATGAGCGCGTTCGGATCGGCAAGCGTCATATAGGCGGACCGGCCTAGCTGTTCGCTGATCATATCGAGCTGCTCCACCAAAAAATGTTGCTGGTTCAGCGTAAGCTGAATCAACTCCTGCTGAATGAATTTCGTATTGACACGGTTGGAATACGTATAGATTACAATGACCGGAATCAATAGAATGGCAAGCATAATGATGATTTTTTGAAACGTATTCAGCCTTTTAAGCATCTGCCGCTCCCCCTGCTCACTTGTTGATCAATACCTATAGTTTACCTTGAAATCGAACAAGGAGCAGATTCCGCGGACAATTAGCCTTTCACTGAGCCCAGTACGATGCCCTTCACGAAATATTTCTGTAAAAACGGGTACACAAGCAGGATCGGCAGCGATCCAATAAAGATTTGCGATGCTTTGACCGTGCGGTTTGAAATTTGGTTAAGCGCAGCCAAATCAACGCCGACCTCCGTGAAATTCTCCTTTACGACAATCGTATGGAGAAAGGAAGCGAGTGGATAATCATGAATCTTCGTCATATAAATAATGCCGTCAAACCAAGAATTCCAGTGCATGACCATCGTAAACAGAATAATCGTCGCCACCGAAGGCATCGACACCGGTATGAAGATCGAGAAAAGTGTCCGGAAATGGCCTGCGCCGTCGATCAAAGCCGCTTCCTCCAGCTCTGGCGGAAGGTTGCGGAAGAAATTGAGCATCAGGATCATATTCCAGACGTTGACGGCAGAAGGTATGATTAGCGCCCAGATCGAGTCCATCAGTCCTGTCCCGGAAACGACTAGATAAGTCGGAATCAGGCCACCGTGGAACAGCATGATGACGATGAAATACCAGGAATAAACATTTCTGCCGCGAAAGCGAAAATTGTCCTTCGACAAAGAATAGGCAGCCATCATCGTAACCGCTAGTGATAGCAATGTTCCGAGCACCGTGCGCTGAAAGCCGATACTGAGCGCCCGTAAAAAGTTGTCGTTGCCCAGCGTCTCCTTATAGGCCGCAAAGGTAAGATCAATTGGGAAAAAGTTGACGATATTGGCTGTTGCCGCGTCCTTCGAACTGAGCGATACTGCGAAAATATGAATGAGCGGCAAAATACAGGCAAGGCTTAACAGCGCGATCAATATATAATTGATACTTTGGAACGTTTTGTATGATTTGGAGTAATACCTCATTAGCCTTCCCTCCTGCTAGAAAATGCGATAACCGGCCAGCTTATAAGCAAGGCGGTAGCTAATAATAATCATGATGAAGCCGATCACCGATTTAAAGAAGCCGATCGCTGTCGCGAAGCTGTATTGGCTGCCAAGCAGACCGACACGATAGACGAACGTATCGATGATATCTCCTTTATTATAGACAAGCGGATTGTACAGGTTGAAAATTTGATCAAAGCCCGCATCGAGCACCCGTCCAAGAGAAAGCGTTGCCACAACGATAAAGATCGGTATAATGGCCGGCAGCGTGACGTGAATAACCTGCTGCCAACGGTTGGCGCCGTCAATCTCAGCCGCCTCGTATAACGCCGGGTTGGTCGCCGCAATCGCCGCAAGGAAAATAATCGCGGAGAAGCCGAAGTCCTTCCATGCGTCCGAGACGATAACCGTCACCCTGAACCAATTGCCGTCCGACAAAAATGATATCGGATCAATGCCAAACCATGCTAAGAAACGGTTAACGATGCCCCCGCGAATGGATAGCACGTCGACGAATATGCCGCCTAAGATGACCCAGGACAAGAAATGCGGCAAATATACGAAGGTCTGAGCGATCCGCTTATACCAGTTCACTCTAATTTCATTTAGGAACAAAGCAAACAACACTGGAAAAATCATATTGGTAATAATTTTCGCAAATGCGATGATCAGCGTATTTTTGACGATTTGCATTCCGTCCGGATATTCGAATAAATATATGAAATGATCAAATCCAACCCATGGCGAATTCGTAAAGCCGAGCCACGGCTTGTAATCCTGGAATGCAATAACAAGTCCCATAATCGGGATATAGTTGTAAACCATCGCGATAATGACCGCTGGAAGCAGCAACACATGCAGTGGCCATGTTTTTTTCCAATAGGTTTTGAAGCTTTTTTTCCTGGGACGAATGGAAACTTTATCTATTAATACTGCCGTTTCACTCATATTCCCTACTCCTTCCGCCAAACCATTGCTTAAGCGAGGAGGGATGTAAAAACATCCCTCCTCCGAATTTTCTATTTCTTCACGCTTGCATACCACTCGTTGACTTCCTTCGTTATTTCGTCGCCTCCGTTTTTCTTCCATTGCTCAACGAATTCATCAAAGAAATCGACAGGCTCGTTGCCGTAAATGATTTTGAGATACGTTTCGTTAGTCAGCTTGTTCAGCAGCTCGCCTTTGGAGATCATAGTCTTGGTCGGCGCAGCATTAAAATAGTTCACAACCGTAGAAGCATTCTGCGAGATGCGTACAAGTCCGGCTTCCAGCATGCGCGGATCCGCTTTCGAAATGCTGATTTCTGTCATGTTGGACGGCTCTGCGTCAGGCTCGTTCAGAAACTTCTCGAACGCGGTATCGCTTTGGAACGGTACGGTACCATTTAGGAACGGAAGACTCAGGCCGTACGTGATCGTGTCGTCGCTTGCGTTTGGCCACTTCTCCTTCGGAACGCCATGCTCGCTGAAATGGTTGCGGTACACTTTGCCGTTGTGAGTGACGTAATCGTAGCCTTCCATCCAACCGTTTCTTAACGTTTCATCGAAGTAAGGATCAGATTCGCCGAAGCTTGCGGCATATATTTTGTTGATGTAACCAATAATCGCATCCACGTTTTTAAAGTCTTTATTGAAAAGCAGATAATCCCGCACCATCGTTTTTTCCGCACGCGCCTGCTGGCCGTCCGCGCCAGCAGGCAGCGGATAAGCTTTAAATCCTGGTACGCCGCTGAGCGGATAACCATTCATCCAAGCAGGTCCGAAAATGATGCCAGCTTGACCGCTTGAGGCCATTTCACCCGCTTTGCCCGGGTCCTTAATACCCGCTTCCGGATCAATGTAGCCCTTCTCGTGCCACTCCCTCATTTGAGCAAGAAAGCTTTTGATGCTCGGCTGTATGCCGTTGTAAATGAGTTGTCCGCTTTCATCCGGATTCCAATACTCCCAGATGTACTTCGAAGGCATTGCATGACCAAATGCGCCTACGAGTCCGTCGCCGCTGGACATCCAATTGTAAGGGCTTTCTTTTAATGAAATGGCTAGTCCGAGCGTATCCTTGACGCCGTTACCGTCAGGATCTTCCTCCGTAAAGGCGCGAATAACCTCCGTAAACTCGTCGATCGTTTTCGGAGCGTTGAGCTCCAGCTTTTGCAGCCAATCCTCGCGTACCCACATGACAGTCCCTTCATCCATCGCATACAGATTCGGAAGGCCGTAGATTTTGCCGTCGCGTGTCACCGGATACAAAACGTCCGGATATTTCTCGTAAATCGCTTTCACATTATCAGACAGATATTTGTCGATATAATCATCAAGCGGCTGCACTTTGCCTGCCGATATTAGATCGCTCGCCATCTCAACCTTTGACGTGAACACGTCCGGCAGCTTTTGGTTGCCTGCCATCATCAGCCTCAGCTTCGTTTGGTAATCCTCCAAATTCGGCGTTACGAAATCAAAGCTCAAATCGATGCCCATGCTCTCCCGCAGCCAGCGGGTATGGAAATTATCCTCGATCGTTTCTCCCTCTTTAAATTCGTTTTCCCCTTGCGCCGTCCAGCGATAGCCCGTCGTTACCTTGATCGGCGGATCAAATTTGAAATCTTTCGGATTCGTAAGCACTGGGCTTTCAGCATTCGCCTCGTTTTCATTATTCGGCGATTGGTTGCCGTTCGAATTACCCGCGGCTCCTGAACAGCCTGTAATCGCAAGGATGACGCCTAACGATGCCAATAGTGTTTTTGCTGCAGCTTTTGCGTTTGATGCCAATGTCATTTCCCCCTCTTTGACTGTTTTGCTATTGCACCTTTATTGTAGACTCGCCTCTAACTCATTCACATACAACAGTTTTTAGATCATAACAGTTTCTTTAGGCGGATTCATGCGATTATCAGGACAAGGACATGGCATGTTCGTTTCACTGAACGAGATCTGCGTTTTGACAAGCATTTTTCCCTATAAAATAAAAAAGCCGCGATATACGCGGCACTTAGTCGTATATGTTCTTTTCACCCGACATGTATACCTCATAAATGAGATGTTATAACGAGACTTTGATCTGTGCTTCACTCGATTTGCTCATATGTTTCCTTCAGACGCTTTATGTCCATCTTAGGCGGATAACCAAACATGCGGGAATACTCACGGCTAAACTGGGATGAACTTTCATATCCAACCCGGTACGCAACCTCTGTAGCATCTGCTGACTCCATTAACAATAGGCTGCGGGCTTCTTGCAGCCGCAGCTGCTTTTGGAATTGAATCGGGCTCATCGCAGTGATTTCTTTAAAGTGCCGGTGGAACGTAGAAACGCTCATACTCGCGACTTCAGCAAGCTCTTCAATTCTCAATGATTGATCATATTGTTCAATGATTTGGTCAATCGCCTCCCTGATGCGATAGGTGTTGCTTCCTTCCATGGCGATTTGAGCAAGGGATGCGCCATATTGCCCTTGAAGGAGCCTATAAATGATCTCTTTCTTATGTATGGGGGCAAGATAGGGTATAGCACTTCATTCTGGCTTAGATTGAGTTTCAAGCTTAAGTAGGGCTCATCAGGTGAAGCCTTTATAACCTGTCCGATTACCGGAAGCTTCATAGATGTTATTAGATAGTGGGAGGGACCATATTCTAGCCGCTCCTCTGCAAGGAAAATTTCTTTCAACCCTTGAGTAACAAAACAAAAGGAAGGATTAAATACACGGTAGGCTGTCACATTCACTTTATCAGAACGAATAAGAAACAGCGAAGGGATTGTTGTCTGTACTACCCCTGAATGTTTACAATGACGTGTGATTAGTGTCGTAATGTTATCCTGTCTCATTTTTATTTCTTCAATCATCGGCTTCTCCTTGATCCTTCATTTTTCTTATTATAAGCCTTTTGTCTGATGATAAGGAATAACACTGAGAGGATTAGGCAATCATTTGAGACGAATGATGTATCCGTACTATGTTTTGGAATACATAATTAAGACATGCCCTACAGTGCTACTGTAAAGAAATGAATGGTAATGGAGGTTCATCATGCAGAAAGTCATTTTGAACAATGGCGTTGAAATGCCTGTACTCGGTTTTGGTGTTTTTCAGATTGCTGATCCAAATGAATGTGAACAAAGCGTTTATGACGCTATTATGGCGGGATATCGGCTGATTGATACCGCTGCCTCTTATATGAATGAAGAAGCGGTTGGCAGAGCGATCAAACGGAGTGGCGTGGCAAGAGAAGAATTATTTGTCACGACGAAACTTTGGGTTCAGGATACTGGCTACGAACGCACCAAACGAGCATTTGAAAAATCATTGAAAAGACTGCAATTGGATTATTTGGATTTGTATTTAATTCATCAGCCATTCGGCGATGTGCATGGCTCTTGGCGTGCGATGGAGGAATTGAACCGTGAAGGAAAAGCACGCGCAATTGGCGTTAGCAACTTCCATCCGGACCGTCTGATCGATCTGATTCTTCATAATGAAATCGTTCCTGCCGTAAATCAGGTTGAAACGCACCCCTTCAACCAACAAATCGAAAGTGCGAAATTCATGAAAGAAAACAATGTTCAAATCCAATCCTGGGCGCCTTTCGCCGAAGGAAAAAACAACTTGTTTCAGAATGAGGAATTACGCTCCATTGCAGAAAAATATAAAAAATCCGTTGCTCTGGTCGTTTTACGCTGGTTGACGCAACGGGAAGTCGTTGTCATTCCCAAGTCCGTCCGGAAAGAAAGAATTACCGAAAACTTTGACATCTTTGATTTTGAATTAGGGCAAGAGGATTTAGATTCCATTGCAGCATTAGATACGAATCAAAGCTTGTTCTTTTCGCATCGCTATCCTGAAATGGTGAAATGGATTGGTACACGTAAACTAGATATCTAGCCAATGCAAAATCTATTGGATACCATCTGATCACTTCGCAGCTATAACTTGATAACCTCAAAGAAACATAAAGGATACAAAATAAGAACGCCGGTTGTCAGTCTGAACGTGACAACCGGCGTTCTTATTCGCATGTCCTCATATTCATTAGTCTCGTTATAGTCACTAATAAAATAGTATAATCCTCGAAATAGACGATAAATCGATGTTGCATTAAAGTACACTTTAAGGTCCATAATAAGCGTTGGGGATTCATTGTTAAAAGAACAAAATATATTCTAAAAATGATGGAGTGATACTATGGAAATTCATATAAAAGAAGCAGCAGAAAAGATAGGTTTGCCTGCACATACGCTCCGATATTATGAACAAGAAGGTCTTCTGCCTTTTATAAAAAGAGATGAACACGGAAATCGTATTTTTAACGAATCGGATTTATTATGGTTAGAGCTTATTATATGTTTACGGAAAACGGACATCCCTCTTTCTGAATTACGTGCGATCGTGGAACTGACTAAAGAGGGAGACAGCACAGCCTTGCAGCGCAAACAGATACTTGAAAAGCATAAAGAGAAAATGATGGAGAAAAAAAGAGACTTGGATGACGCTTTTAGCAAAATCGAATTAAAAATAGGATATTACGATGAGATAGAAAAGAATTACAACAAAGAAAGATTAAATAAGAGCAGCCTTGTAAAATGAAGTGAACAGTATAATCTCTCCTTCCAAACGATTATTTTTCAAAAAAAACTTGCCTTCAAGTCAACATTAAGGCTTAAGCTATTTTTGCGGCTCGTAAATACATTCAAATTATTATTCACAAAAGAAAGGATTGTGTAATCTTATATGTGCAACAATCATAAAGGCATCATCACGACAAAAGTTTTAAGTGTCCCAAGTGCAAAAGCACCATTTGAAAAGACCACTATTGAACGGAGAGAATTACGGCCAAACGACATCTTGATCGATATAAAGTATAGCGGCATTTGCCACTCGGATATTCACAGTGCATTCGGTGAATGGGGTGGCGGCATCTTCCCAATGGTTCCTGGCCATGAAATTGCCGGAGTCGTAGAGGCGGTAGGAAGCGAAGTGACCAAATATGTGGTTGGTGACCGCGTTGGCGTTGGATGCTTCGTTGACTCCTGCGGAGCATGCGAATACTGCCTTAGCGGAGAAGAACAATATTGCACGAAGGGAGTAATCAACACCTATAACAGCCTAGACTACGATGGCAATCCAACTTACGGAGGATATAGCCAAAAAATAGTTGTAACGGAAGGATTCGTTGTCCGTATTCCAGACGGTCTGGATTTGGACGTCGCAAGCCCGCTATTATGTGCAGGCATTACCACGTACTCTCCTTTAAAACACTGGAACGTTGGCCCCGGCAAGAAGGTTGCCATTGTGGGAATGGGCGGCCTTGGTCATGTAGCGATCCAATTTGCTCATGCGATGGGTGCTGAAGTGACCGTATTGAGCCGCTCTAATAATAAGAATGAGGAAGCTTTGAAATTTGGCGCTGATCATTACTTTGCGACAAGTGACCCCCATACATTTGACGAATTAGCAGGCCGTTTTGATCTCATCTTAAACACCGTGTCTGCGAATCTAGACGTTGATGCGTATTTGTCTCTGCTTCGCATTAACGGGACGCTCGTAAACGTTGGAGCACCGGCTGAACCTGATCACTATCATGTTTTTTCATTAATTATGGGTCGTCGCAGCATTGCAGGCTCGCTCGTTGGCGGGATTCGTGAAACGCAGGAAATGCTCGATTTCGCAGCTGAACACGGCATTGCTCCTATGATTGAAGTGATCCGCGCAGAACAAGTCGAAGATTCGTATGAGCGTGTCCTCAAAAGTGATGTGCGTTATCGATTCGTTATTGACATTTCTACTTTATAATTTGCAATTAAACGAATCCGTCAATACCATAGACTAGAGTTAAGCATAGTCAAATGAGCAGGCCACCGATGCGCCTGCTCATCACTGTGTCATTCTCCACTATCTTTTTTCATTAAAATTCCTTTTCGGCAGCGTGTACTCAATTATTTACGTGAGCATGATTAACGAAAATATTCTGTTAAAATTCCAACTAATACTTCCTTGTAATCATTCTTATTGTACGAGGAGTTGTCCACTTTTTTCTTGGCTATTTTTAAGCGATTAAATATTTCTTTTTCAATCTCCCTCCTTGCATGAAGAACCTGCAGGGTTCCTTCTAAGCCCTTGCAGCTCTGATTTTTTCCATATCCTTGGCTCGTATAATAGTCAATAAATCCTTCAGACCATTCCTTTGGCCTTTCCCCTACAGCCTTTCTGAAAGAATGATCGAGATCTTTCTGTTCTACATAGATCAACAAAGGATTCAGCCGCTCCATGATTTCTGCTAGTTCTAAGACATAGCTTATAACGTCTTCCTTATTTGAATCATATTTAATCATCCCCATGGTTACGGGGTTCTGTATAAAACAACAATCAAAAATGAAAATGTCTGGCCCACTCAGAGCACTCTCCGTAAAACCCATCCATTTTCTGGTTACCAACTTCCTATTTAGATCGAGCGGCAATTCATAAATATCCTTTTTGGCAACGGCATGAAGCAATTCATCTGGGATGCTTGGACCATATTCATTATTCATTTTTCGATATTCTATCAAATAATGGTTTCCATCTTTTATCATATTTTTATTCAACATATCGCTAAAGTTTGCATGAGTTCTCAATAGTTCGTCGAATTCATCGTTCTTCAAACAGGCGACTCCATCGTAATCAGCAGGGTGTTCCGGATTTCCTTCTAAAAGCAGCTGTGATTTAATGTTCATTTCCGCAAGGATTTCATGAACGAGCTTGGCAGTTGTTGATTTCCCGAATCCCGGTAACCCCTCAATCAGCACTAATTTAGATCTCATTATTAGCTTCCTCCATTCGCTATTAGGAGGATAGGCAGGCAAGAACCAATAGAGATGCGGTTTCTTACGAAAATAAAAGCGGATACCATTAGGTATCCACAGATTGGGTTTATGATAAACCTTGCCTGCATACCCTGTAAGATTAAAGACAAGTATGCCAAAAAAAATAGTGAAATCACTATTGCAGGCATCATCTCGAATTGTTAATCCTTACAGAGTAATCCACATGATAAGGTTATGCTCCTTTGATTGCATCTCTAGCATTTAGATTAACATTTTGCTTTGATATTTACAATCAAGGTAATACTTATATACTCCTGGCTTGAAGTTACTATTCCTTTACAGAGCCTAATGTAATGCCGTGAATAAAAAACCGTTGCAAAAACGGATAAACGATAAGTACAGGTATCATGGCAATAAAAATCTTCGCTGCGTTAAGCGTTTGATTGGACAGCTCGTTTAACCGCTTATACTGATCCTCCGTCATATTCGAAGAATCGATAACGACGACGAATTGTTGAATTAATGTTTGCAGCGGATAATGATCTTGCCCGGATGTCAAAACAAGGCCGTGAAAAAATTCATTCCAATGATAGACGATGGTGAACAAAGTAACGGTTGCTAACACCGGCACGGCCAAAGGAATATACAGGGTAAGCAGCATCCGCCACGGACCGGCACCATCTACCAAAGCCGCCTCTTCCAATTCTTTTGGCAGATTGCGGAAGTAGTTTACAATTAGAATGACATTGAACACCGGAACACCGCCTCCGAGCACAAGTCCCCAGATCGTATCATACAATCCTAGCGCCTTCACCGTCATATACCAGGGAATTAACCCACCATGAAATAACAGAGTAAAGACAAGAATCCACATAAATACGTTCCGCATACGAAAATCCCTGGTGCTTTTGGAAAGCGGGTACGCCATTAAAGTTGTAACGACAAAGGTGATGAAAGCGCCGATTAAGACTCGCTGAATGGATATCCAAAAGGATACAAAGAACGAGCTGTCGCCAATGATTTGCTTATAGGAATTGAAATTGAAGCCAATCGGCCAAAGCCACACCTGCCCCGCCGCAGCTGCCGACTTTTCACTTAGAGAGACCGCCAGCGTGTACCATAGCGGAAGTAAACAAAGGAAAGCGATGAGGAGCAGTACGACCAGGAGCATAGAGTCAAACAGCTTTGATCGAAGTGTTGTTTCTCTTATCATAATATTGCTCCTTTATTAGAAAATACGGTAATTCGCGAATTTTGAAGCCAGCACATAGGACACGATGATCATGATAAAAGAGACAATCGACTTCAATAATCCTACCGCCGTCGCAAGCCCGTATTGCATGTTCAATAGTCCTTCACGATATACCCAAGTATCAATAATGTCACCCGTTGAATAGAGCAGCGGATTGTATAAGTTAAAAATCTGGTCAAACCCCGCATTCAATACGTTACCTAGACTTAACACGGCAAGCAAAACGATTGTAGCTCTTAGTCCAGGCAATGTAACATGCCAAATTCTGCGTAAACGGGTTGCTCCGTCGATGGAAGCAGCCTCATAGAGCGATGGATTGATTCCCGTCAATGCCGCCAAATAGATAATGGTATTAAAGCCAAATTCCTTCCATACATCACTTCCTACCACTATGAATGGAAACAGGTCAGCGCGTGCAAAGAATAACACCGAATCCATTCCAAACGAATTTAATAGCGCATTAACAGGACCAGTGTAGGAGAAAATATCCAGCAGGTTCCCAGATAAGATAACCCATGACAAAAAATGAGGCAAATAAACGATCGTTTGTATCCATCTTTTTGCAGCCATTAAGCGAAGCTCATTGAGCATAATAGCAAACACAAGTGGTATCAACAGATTGCCCACTATTTTCATAACTGCAATAAAGATCGTATTGAAAAAGATCGTTTTAGTATCGTTCAACGAAAACATGTATCGAAAATTTTCAAGCCCTATCCATTCCGATTTGAAAAAGCCCTGACCGGGATTAAAATCCTGAAAAGCGATTACCGCCCCAAATATAGGGATGATACTAATCAGAAACAACCAGACAAAACCGGGAAGAAGCATGATGTAGTAATGCTTGGTGAATGCTCTGTTTCTCACCTATTCCGTTCCTCCTTCGCTATACATGGCTGGCATGAAGCGCCGGATTGGACCGGCGCGTCAGCAATTGTCATTATTTCATATAATCTTTAACTTCTTCTGTAATCTTATCACCGCCTTGACTTTTCCAATCAGCTACAAATTTTTCGAAATCATCTAACGGAGCGGCGCCCATGATGATTTTCAAGAACGTTTCATCTTCTAGCTTTTTGAGATTGGACCATCGGCTTTCCATGGTTTTTGTTTGTGAGTAAAGCACGCTATATACTTTATTGTAGTTCTGCTGCAGGGTAGAAGATCCAACAAGGAGCGAGTACATGCGGCTCCACACACCGGTGTCGGCCTGTGGATCCCAATATTGGATATCCATATTGTCATAAGGCTCTTTCTTGACTTTCTTTACATTCTGAATATCGGCCGCAAGCAGCTTATATCCGGGATCTGTAAAATCCTCCGGTTTCTTCGTGCCAGACAGAACGTCTTGCAGCGCTTTGGCAGAATATTCACTTTCATCCGTGTAAGACATCGGTACACGAAGTGGATAGTGGCCGACAGGAACAGATATATCAAATTTAGATTCGTCGCGAACTAGTAAATTAAGCATTTTGATCACCGCTTCTGGATGCTCGTAGCCTTTCCTAACAACGACGAACAACGTGGATGGCGCTCCCATATGCGCATTGAATTGACCATCTGCGTCAAGCGGCAGCAAGTAGGCTTGCCAATTTGCTTTCGGATCGTTTTTAATCGCATCCGGCAGCGGACCGTAGCCCATCCACCATGGAGCGAAAAAGATTCCTGCTTTTCCGTTAACCACCGGCTCATAAGAGCTTTTTCGAATACCGATTTCTTTATCAATCAGGCCATTTGCATACAAGTCCCGAAGCTTTGCAAGTGCTTCTTTTGTCTCCGGTAATACAGATCCGTATACGGGATTGCCCGCATCATCTTTCAGCCAATAACCTGGATGTGATTTGAAGGCGCCAAAGATGGGATCAAGACCAAATGTATTGTTTGTGGATTCGAGAGCATTCGCATACAACCTCGCTCCATTCTGCTGTCCGGCAATTGCAATGGTATCCTTCTGTCCATTGCCGTCCGGATCTTGTTCGACGAACGCCTTCGCGACTTTCTCCAGATCGTCCATCGTTTTCGGAGGCTCGAGCCCGAACTTATCAAGCCAATCCTTGCGAATCCACATCTGATGGACGCCATCTGATTGAACTTGAATGCTCGGGATCGCAAACATTTTTCCGTCAAATGTGACTGCCTCATTCGATACGCCATTGGTCTTCTCCATGAAATTTTTGATAGCGGGAGAAGCATACTGATCAAATGCTTCTGTAAGATCCTCTAGCTGGCCAGCTTTCACCATAGCTCTTAGCTGTGTATCCTTAACGACAAGCGCATCCGGCAAGTCGTTGCTGGAAACCGCAAGGTTTACTTTCTGGTTATAATTCGTGCCTGTTGCCGCTTGCCAAGACACTTTCGTATCGATGTTCAAATTTTCCTTCACATAACGAGAATACTGGTTGTCTTCCGGCGTGTCTCCTGCAGGCAGGCTTTTGTCTGTAGGATCTACTTCCTTGCCGTACGTAAGCGTGATGGTCTCCTCGTATTTACCGAAAGGATCAGCGGTTTCGGCACCTCCATTCGTTGATGCAGGAGGAGTGTTATTAACGTTCCCTTCGCTTCCCGTATTGCTGCAAGCGCTTAACAGTACGAGCAGCGCAGCCATAACCGTTAACACATATTTCTTGCTCATTTGTTGTCTTTCCCCTTTCTAGTCGTAATCAATGTGGTCAAGCACCATCAATATAACACGACTTAAATCCATTCAAAGATAGAACCAAGATCGAGATGCAGGGGGATAAATGGACGGAAATTCAGCTTGCCGGTCATTTGTCCCCCTTACGTAATCCATGACTCTACCTTAT
Source organism: Paenibacillus sp. 2TAB23 (assembly GCF_052115165.1). Taxonomy (NCBI): domain Bacteria; kingdom Bacillati; phylum Bacillota; class Bacilli; order Caryophanales; family Paenibacillaceae; genus Paenibacillus; species Paenibacillus sp. 2TAB23. Next base: position 148,688 of record NZ_JBFRGD010000010.1, on the reverse strand, counting down.
CTTGTGCTGCTGTCGATATTCACTGGGAAGCATGCCTGTCTGATCGCGAAAAGTCCTACTGAAATATTTCTCATCCGCATATCCCGTATGTTCGGCAATCCAGACGATCGGCTTGGCCGTTTGGGCGAGATATTCCCGTGCCTTATCTATCCGTACTTTGCGAAGATACTCATTGAAAGAGTGTCCAACGACTTCCTTAAAGCATTGGTTGAAGTAGCTTCGACTTAGATTAACTCGTTTGGCGACATCAATCGCAAATAGCGGAAGCGCAAGCTCGTCATGAACAATCTTTACAGCTGACATGATACTGCCGCTCACCTCGCGGCTTAGCTGCTGATTGCCTGTCAGCGTTAGAGCCAGCTTCCTGAAGATTTCCATCCACTCTACGACGTCCTTCCAACTCGTGAGCGTATCTGGAAGAGTCATACTGTTTAGCGTAACGGCTCTAAATAAACGGTTCCAATCCAATGTAAATCCATAGAGCAATTGCATGAGTTTTGGAACTGGCAGCATAAGCTGTCTGAGCCGGTCTTGCATGGCATGAAAACACAGGTCATCATAGGCCCATTTGAATGCATGCAGCATCTCTTTCGCCAGTTCATCATCGCTTTCACCTGGCTTTGCCATCTCTTCTTGCAGCTCATAGACAGACTTTTTAATAGGATGAGGATCATACTCGTCGCATTCATAGAAGAAATTCTTCTGTTTGTAATTTCGCAACAGGTGATACAGATCGGTCCACAATATGCCGTTTGCATCCCGCAGTTGCACTAATCGCCAATTCGGGCCATATGCTTCACTTGGCGGAGCCGGCAGTAAAACTTCATTAGCGTCAGCTTCAGGCAGGTGCTCCTGACTAAGGATAGGCGACCATATCCGAATCTGTCCGTCAGCCTCAATCCTCCAATCCAATGAAATAATATCCTGCTGCTGAATAAGTTTTTCTCCAAGCTCCAGCAGCGCATATACTTCATTTGAAAGGGAAACGTCGCTGCCCAACGAGTGCGGTTCGTCAATCTGATTTCGCTGCTCTTTCAGCATACGTGCATGAATACGTCCAAGCACCTCTTCGAACTGCTCTTTTTCAAGCTGAACCTTCGCAATATAGTCAATGGCACCTAGACGCAAAGCTTCCTGGATATATTCGAAATCCTGATGTAAGGTCAGTACGGCGATTGCCACCTCTGGATAACGCTTGCGGACGATGCGAATCAACTCGATTCCTGACATGACCGGCATTGCCAGATCAGTCATCATTAACTCCACCCGATTAGCCTTTAGAAATTCGAGCGCCTTTTCTCCGTTCGCTGCCTCCCCGACGACTCTCATTCCGAATGATTCCCAAGGCATAACGGACATCAGCCCCTTACGCACAAGCTTGTCGTCATCAACGATGAGCACATCAATCATGACTGATTATCCTCCCTCTTAACGGGAATTTGAATGACAATAACTGTACCTTTGCCAAGCTCGCTTGATACAGTAAGAGTTGCATGACCATCATAATGAGATTCCAGCATCCGCTTTACGTAGTTCATCCCGATTCCCATCCCTACCCGGTGGCGTTCGGTATGCTCTTGCTCCAGCAATGCAAGAATCGTTTCATCGGAGATGCCTCCACCGTTATCCCTAATCTCAATTTCAAGGCGATCGCGCATGATGACATCGACCTCAATTCTTCCATCGTCCTCCAGCCCATGGTACAGCGCATTTTCAACCAACGGCTGCAGTATAAATCGTGGAACAGACATATCGAGCAGTTCATCGTCTACCTGTATACGAACATCAAAATGAAAATCGTATCGAATTTGCTGGAGAATAAGATATTGCTTGAGTGAGTCGATCTCTTCCCTTATCGTCGAGCTGCTATTTCCTTTGCCAAGGTTGTAATAAAGAAGCTTGTTCAGTGAAGTGACAAGCCGATCAATTTCTTCCTGTCCGTTCATGACGGCAAGCCAATGAGCCGTGTCCAGTGTATTCATCAGAAAATGCGGATTAATCTGATAGAGAAGCTTCTCAATCTCCAGATCCGCCCTGCGCTTTTCCTTGATCTCTACCTCCGAGTAGAGATGTGCGATTTGAACCTTCATATGCTGAAATTGGGTTAACAGCGATTCAAATTCTGGTATTCGTGATTGGGTCGTTACGGCATTGAAATTACTGTTTGCCATCCATCTGATCTCTTTGTTGAATTTGGAGAGAGGGCGATAAACCATCTTCCAGAGCAGCCATCCGATAGCTACGCTGACTGCTGCAAAGAGAACAGCCAACACTAGCATCTGCATGACCCAGCGATTCTTCTCCCTGTTGTAGTCGGATTTGGCAATGAGAGAGACAACGCTCCATCCTTGATTGCTAATTTGGCGATACCAATAATAATCGAAAGTTACTCCGGTTGCCAAAGCCGGGGATTCCAAGCCTGGAAACAATGAATTCTCAGGAAATACGTCATTTAACTCGCTATAGGAAATTCGTCCGTTATTATCCAAAATCAAATGGTCCGTATGTTTGCTGACCCCATCAAGATCAAGCACGCTCTGTGTTAATTTAAAACCGGATTCAATATAGACATAAGCGTCTTCACGCTCAGGCAGCTCGACTTTGCGCAAAGCGGAAAACACATATTGATTATTAAACCGGTCATTGCTCATGTGGGGTCCAAAGTAAGTAATACCGTAATATTCAGCTATGATGGGAAGATTTTCGATATCGAAAGAGTCCTTCACGCCCATATTTTCGAAATGAATGCTGCTGTCATTACGGAAATGATACATCGTCAACCCAATATTCGGATTCGTGAATGTGATCAGATTAAGCTGATACTTGATCTGATCCGTAAGATAGCTGCGATCATACGGCTTTTCTGCTGTCAGGAACAATTCCAACTGTTTGCCTATGTTTCCTTCAAAGGCAAGCTGCTGAGAAACGTGATTCAGATTACTCAGCGTATTCTCAAACGACAGCCTTACCTGCTTCAGGTTACTCTGAATGCCGGCTTGCAGCTTCGTGTTCAGAATCGAAGTAATGGTGTTATAAGAAACATAGCAGGTTAAGATGAAAGGAATTAGCGTCGCGGCAGCAAAAAGCAAGAGAATCCGATTTTTCAATGTCATACGATCCATATGTGACTTTCGTTCATTCTCCTTCTTCATGTTCTCATCTCCATCTTGGAAAACTACCGAAAGATCCCTGGATGGCTCATCCAGGGATCTTTCGCATTTTTTTGCTTTGAAAAAAAAGCATGATAAACCGCTTTGAAACAAAGATGTTTTATGAACCTCTAATCATCCGAATCTATGATCAGTATCGCAACCAAACATTCATTTCACCTGCTTGGCGATTTCCCCATAAATAATAAGGGATCGCCTTGAAACGAACCGGCTTGGTCTGCTTGCGGAGCGGTTGATACGGCTGGTTCTCCGTCCACGCAGATCCATCCACCACCTGCCCGTCACCCTCCACAACAATGAAACCGCCTAACAAGTCAGCAGCTGTGCACTCCGTCAATTTCGGCTCTCCAGCTAATGATAATGAAGCAATCGGCAATCCATTATCCGCTTCTTCGACGCAATATACGAGAGGACCTCGTTGGATGGCTGCCTTCCCGGCATCCGCCCTGATCTGCGGATTGGCGGCAATCAATTTCGTCTCCAGCGGCAGCAGCCAAGTAATCGTATCGCCATCCGACCAGCTTCGCTCAACCTTCGCATAACCATTTTCCACTGGGTATTCTAGGTCGGTTCCGTTCACTCGCAATACTGGGCGTCCATCTTGAAACCAGTTGGGGATTCGCAGCGCAAGTTCGAATGCGGCACTGTCAGCATCGCCAGATAACGAGATGGTGAATTCGATCTTGCCGTTCCATGGCAATTCAGAGCGCTGACGCAACGTCACCTGGCAGCCACCAGACGCAAAACCGATTTCGCTGCCAATAAAAAGGTGAGTGTAGACTTTATTTCCGTCATCGCTGACATCGTAAATATAATCACTAAGCGAACTGAGAAGCCGAGCTACGTTAGGCGGGCAGCAGGAGCAGCCAAACCATGGTTGACGCACAGGCTTCACGTGAAACTTATCGGGATTTTTGGAGCTTGCCTCCGGCCAAACTTCTAGCGGGTTTACATAGAAGAAATGCTTGCCATCCTTGGACATGCTGCCTAGCACATTGTTGTATAGAGCTCTCTCCATCACATCCGCGTACTCGCTTTTGGCTTCCAGCTGCAGCATCCGACGTGCCCAGAAGATCAAGCCGATTGAGGCGCATGTCTCTGCATACACGGTATCATTAGGCAGATCGTAATCGAACGAGAAAGCTTCTCCAAGATGAGTCGCCCCGATCCCGCCTGTGATATACATCTGCTTGCGTGTCGTATTTTCCCATAACCGCTCGCAAGCTTTGCGCAGCTCGTCGTCATCGGTAAGGCGCGCAAGATCAGCCATTGCTGTGTACATATAGACGGCCCGCACGGAATGACCCACCGCAACGGATTGCTCTCGTACGGGTTGATGACTTTGATACACTTCAAGATTAGGCGTTCCTTCCGACCAAATACTAATCTTGCCCCGGCGTTCCCATTCTTCGATGAAATAGCTTGGTTTGCTTCCCCGCTCATCAATGAAATATCGGCTTAGAGTCAAAAATCGTTCTTCACCCGTAACCTCATATAGCTTGACCAGAGCCAGTTCAATTTCTTGATGCCCGCAATATCCACGGATTTGATCTGGTTGTGTTCCGAACATACGGTCAATGAGATCGGTGAATCGGCGTGCAATGTCAAGCAGCTTGCTCTTGCCCGAAGCCTGATAATAAGCAACAGCCGCTTCGATCAAATGGCCTGCACAATAAAGCTCATGGGCTTCGTGAAGATTTGTCCACTGTTTTCCCGGCTCCTTAACCGTATAGTAAGTGTTTAAATAGCCATTCTCATGCTGAGCTTGTCCAATCAGATCGATAGCGCCGTCTGCTATTTTCTCTAATTCAGGGTCAGGATGATGCCTGAGCGAAAATGCAACCGCCTCCAACCATTTGTATAGGTCACTGTCCTGAAAGATCCAGCCCCCAAATTCGCCTTCCTCCAAGCCTGCTGCAATTCTGAAGTTTCGAATCGCATAGCTAGGCGCCGCTCCTTCAATCCTATCGTTAAGTGCTTCCCATTGATAAGGAATGACTGTATTTCGAATTAGCCCTGAATAGTCCTGCCAGAATTCATCCTGAATGTCCACTTGCGTTTGCTGCATATTGATTCCTCCTATACAATTTGACTCTTAACGTTTTCAATTATATGCTTTACTTTACTGGTCAAATAGAAATGAATTAACCTTTTTTTTATAAAAAATAACACAGAAAGGAGAGATGACGTTTTGAACGAAGAGATCATTATTGAACTAAAAACACCGCCGATTCCTTATTATTTGGGATCCGGTTATTCGGAATTTCAGATCGGAGATCATCACCCGAATAGAAAAAATCTTGGCATTTACGATCTGTTGATCGTGGCAAAGGGAGAACTGCATATGGGTGAAAACAGCCAGCATTGGACGCTGACGAGAGGAGATACACTGCTGCTGTTGCCAGAAGGAGAGCATTACTCGGTAAGTCCCTGCTCGCAGGAAACTGTTTTTTACTGGGTTCACTTTGAGCATTCGATACAACAGGAAACATACCCGAAAAACAATCAAAAAGGAATACTGTATTCATCGCGGCCTTTCGGCAATCCTTACGGACTTCGACTCCCGAAACATTCACATTTATCCAATCCTGAATTGTACTTCGATCTGATCAAACATTTGCTGGCGCTGCCAATCAACAGCTCTTTCTGGGAGGAACAGCGCTTGCTAGCCGAGCTGCTAGCCATGCTCGAGAAAGAAGGCTTGAACAGCACGCGCTCAGTGGCGGACCGTTTGGCGGAACAAGCGGCAGCTTACATTCAAAAAAATTATAAGGGAAAGATCACCAATGAAATTCTAGCATCTGCCCTGCATTTTCATCCGAATTATATTGTTCGGTGCATGAAGGCAAAGTATGAACTCACGCCTAACGAATATCTGCTGGAGTTCCGGTTGGAGCGTGCAAAACGCCTATTGGTCACAACGGAATGGCCGATCGAACGCATTTCCGAAGAAGTCGGATTCCGTTACTCCCCCTACTTCTCAGCTTGCTTTAAACGTAGCGTAGGTCTATCTCCTATCCGTTTTCGTAAACAGTTTTTGAAATAACGTTTCTAAAAAAATCTGTTCATAACTAAGAAATAACGGCTTGCCTGTTATTATCACGCAGCATGCCATTATTCTCTCCCTTCTATTAAAGGAACGATTTAACGGGGGATACGGTTTATTGCGGAAACGTCGATTTAAAGTCAAATACCCGTCAAACCCAAGCGGGTTTGACGGGTTGAAAACGATCGTTAATCCTCAAACGGAATAAAATTTTCAATCATCTCCCATAGAGCATTAGGAAGCATCAAGTCCAATTGATCACTGCGGTATAATTTTTTCTTGATAAGATCCCCATTGTCTTCGCGTACCTTCTGAACCCATTTCGGATCCAAGAGCAATCCTCTAGCGATCGCGAGAAGTTCTACTCCGGTGGACAATGCCATGGTGGCATCTTCCGGCGTCTTTATTTCGCCTACGCCGATTAAGGCCGTGCGGTCTCCGACAACTTCTTTAAGAATTTCCATCCGGGACCGGGTATCATTCGTGCCTCGACGTGGCTTCGACCAAAATTGATGAAGGGAAACGTGAATATAATCCAATCCCTGATCCGCAAGTATATCGACGTTTCGTATAGTATCCGCCATCGTCAATCCGTCCGTTTCTGCTTCCTCCGGAGAAATACGGTACCCGATGATAAACGGCTTTCCGGCTTCTGCCACTACACTTTTGACTTCATTAATAACGGCAAGTGGAAAAGCTAATCTTTTTTCAGGCGTGCCTCCCCATCGGTCCATACGGCGGTTGTAATGGGGGGAAGTAAACTGCTGAACCAGAAATCCGTTTGCACCATGAATTTCGACGCCATCGAAACCCGCTTCAATGGCTCGTCTTACCGCGTCTCCAAATTTCTTGATGATCTCTTCTATTTCGATGTCGGATAACTCGCGCGGCAGAGGAAGTTCGGAATTCTCCGCTGCTACGGCGCTCGGCGCTTCGCCTGCTCCGTTAGCCCCCTCATGTAACAATTGCATAACCGCAGCTGCTCCATGGGATTTCAATACGGTGCTAAGCTTGCGCAGCCCCGGAATATGTTCATCTGTCTCCACGGCTGGCAAGCCCGGATAGTGAGTACCTTCTTTAATCGTTGTAGCTGACGTAATGACCATCCCAACATCTCTAACCCTCATATCATAGTAGGCCAATTCTTCCTCGGAAATATAACCTCCGGGCAGCGATCCCAAATGACCCATTGGAGACATCACTATTCTATTTCTCAAATCCTTGCCGCTTCGCAGATGAAGCGGTTCGAAAATGGTTTTGTACGCATCTCTCATTATATGTTCTCTCCCATCGATGAATAATTAATGATCAACCAGACTTCAGTCCAATTGTCGAATTCTTAAAGACTGTCCTTCTGATTCAACGTTTACATCTTCCATAATAAGCTTCGCTATAGAAGGCAATTTTTTGCGAACATAAGTGAACAACCTCTTTTCAATTAGTAAGGTACTGAGGTTTCGACTGCCTCGCGGTCAACTATAGCAGGTATTTATTGTTATCATAAGAAGGCAATTTTTTTAAACATGCTTTATATAAATAAAGTGATGCTCTATGGCACCATGGGGAGACAATATCTAGTTTCTAATTGACATCATTTTTGGTAAAGCCTCGTCATTTTGTCCGCGCCTAAACAAAACCACCAGCACATATCAAGTAACCCCATGTCCTGCTTACTCATTCCGAGCAGACTGAGCGTAGCCGCGAACATCGCATAACTTGAAGCTAGACCAAGTACCATGGCTTTATTTTTCTAAAGCATGTGTAAATAAATAGCGTTCTTATGAGAAAATCGAATACCTGTTATAGTTGATTCCGAAGCAACAAAAGCTTCGTTGACCATCATCTTTAGAAAGAGGCGAGTCAAATATGTAGGCAAAAAAAAACCTTCTATGACAAGAATGTTAATAGATGAATAAGCAGACAAATTAAACTCGAGAACAAAACGAAGCGGATGGAAATGGGTTCAAAGATGGGGAAGATGAAAACACGCGATGGGCAATCGCGCGAACGAAGATTTAATTCGGATGGATCCTCTCGCTAGCTTGAACCCATCCAAACAAATATCTTTGCTATGATAATACGATTCAAAAGGTAAAACTTAATCATCTTTATTGCGTTGATTTATGATCAGTAGATTCCCATTCCTGTTTCCAGCGATTTATTTCCTGAAATACGCTCGAAAAGGCATCTCCCTTTTCAGTAATGGAATATTCAACTGACACCGGAACGGTGGGAAACACTTGTCGTTTTATCATTTGATGTACTTCTAAATTTCGTAGTGTATCGGTTAAACCTTTCGTATTGACGTTACCTAAATTTCGTCGCAGTTGATTAAAACGCTGAGGCTCCTTTAAGAGCTGCGTGATTACTAGAAAAGTCCATTTTCCTGAAAGAAATTGTAAAACTTCAGAAATCGATTCAATACAAACCGTTTCAAACTTCGGCGTTTCCAAGCAGATCATCTCGCATTCATTTCATAGTATTAGACTAAAAATTAAACGTAGTGAATTGAATTGCAGTATAGTCAAAACCATTTGAAATGTCTACTGAAAAAAGCAATACGTTCATAAAAATCTACTCACGGGGGAAAATAATTCATGAATATCGAGTCAAAAAAATCAGATTTGTTGACTACGTTTTATTTCAGGCATGCAACCAAAGCATTCGATCCGGTGAAGAAAATATCAGATGAGGATTTTAGATTCATTCTCGAGGCGGGCCGCTTATCTCCGAGCTCTGGAGGCAATGAGCCTTGGAAATTTGTGGTCGTGCAAAGTCCGGAATTCAGAAATGAACTTGCTCCGCTCGTATCCGGCGCAATGCGTTCGCTGCCAACATCGAGCCACTTCGTTATCATTTTGGCCAGAAAAGGGCTTACTTATGATTCTTCATACATCTTGGAGCAGCAGACTCAAGTAAAGGGCATGCCTTTGGAAGTTTTTAAAAGCATGCAGCAAGCTTATGCACAATTCTACGACGACCTCCATCTAGATTCCGAGCGGACTTTGCTGGATTGGTCTTCGAAGCAAACGTACTTGGCAATGGGCAATATGATGACGGCAGCGGCGCATATCGGCATCGATTCGTGTCCGATCGAAGGCTTCGATATGGATGCCGTCAATAAACTTCTTGAGAGTAAAGGGTTGCTTGAAAACGGCCAATTCGGTCTAAGCGTGATGACGGCATTCGGCTATCGCTCCAAAGAACCGGCGCGTGCCAAATCGAGAAGGACCATGGAAGAGATCGTTCAATTCGTATAATGCCATGAATTCAAAGGCGAGGCGTCTCTTGCGAATACAGTCAAACAAAGGATGTGTTTCATATGTTTAAGACCATGAAGGTAATAAACCGTGTAATTTTGAGTGTGGTTTTGCTAATTATTATACTCTCGGGATGCTCCGGGCAAACTAATGAGGTGAAGCAAGGAGCTCAAACAGAACAAAATATTATGGCGCAGCAAGCAGCTAAAATCGCTGAACTTGAAGAAAAATTTGTGCGCATGGAAAATATTGAGCAAATCAAACAATTAAAAGCCCGTTATTTCCGGTTTGTTGATGAGAAAAAATGGAATGAATTTGGAGAACTGTTTACAGCGGATGCTAAATTGGTTTCCGACGGCCAAGATTACTCCAAAGGCGGGCCAGCCGCTTATGGGAAAATGATCGGGGACCTTGTGGGTAAAGCACCGACGGTTCACCACGGATATATGCCTGAGATTGAGATCGTAGACAAGGATACCGCTAAAGGTATTTGGGCTATGGAGGATTTGCTGACCTTCCCTGACGCAAAAAACGCTTATCCGGGACATCACGGGTACGGCCAATACCACGAATCGTATAAAAAAGTAGATGGCGTCTGGAAGATTAGCAGTACGGAACTAACCCGCTTCCGCATGGATCCTCTAAAAAACTGGGATCCGAATACAGATCCTGTAACTGGACAGCCTGTAATTGGAAAATAACCTGGAAACCAAATAGATGAATCAAAAAAAGTTACCCCGATAGACGCTCGATAGAGCTCTAAAGGGGTAACTTTCTGACTTTTTATTCGATTACCTGGACCCCAGGTGGCACCTGATATTCGGTTCGAACGGTTCCGTCTTTTTCCCGTTCATGCCTGACATGAATAATGCCGTGCGGTGTCGGATACGTGCCCTCAACCCAATCCAAATCATTCAAATTCGGTCTGATCCTTACCTTGCGAAAGCCCGGTTCCGTCGGCGTAATGCCAAGCACGTACTCCGACAACCAAGCGGTAGGTCCCGATGCCCAGCCGTGGCATAAGCTATGGCGGTAACCCTTGTAGCAATAACCGCCATATGTGCCGTGCACGTCGATTTTCCCTAGTGGTGTCAACTCATCGATTCGAGCTGCATTGTCCATCCAATCGATATCGAAGTCTTCCCAGAACGTCGTTGCTCCGAGCTCTAGCATCCCGCCCCAGTATGCACGTATGCTGTCCATGCACCCGGCGATATCGCCTGCTTCGGCTCGGGTCCGCAGCATATAGTAGCCGTAAAAGGTCGAATAGCCTTTCGGGGCATTCGGGGCAATCACCTCACTGTTCGCTTCGGCTAGCTCCAACAGTCCGGCAAGTCCTTGCAGCGCAGCCGCTTGTTTGCTGTAAGCGTGATGAGGCGCCGCTTCGCGCAGCCTCGCTTCGATAGATTCGCAAAGCTCGACAGTCTCATACTCACCGAGCAGTCTACAGAGCCGCGCCCCAGCTTGCATGGCAAGAACAAACAGCGCATGTACACCAGCCGTTACGCCTTCTGGATTGGATGATGCAGGCCAATCCAGGAACGGCCGGTACACATCAATCGTTCCGTCCGGCAGGACCTTCCCTGCTAACTCATGCAGCAGCCCGGTCAAATATGTACGCTGTTCCTGCAAATACGCCTCATTCCCATGCTGCATATACCAATCATGTTGAACAAGCAGCCACCAAATCGAGTAAGTCGGCATATCCATAAACATGGGCAATGGGGACCGATCTCGCTTGAAATCCAAACTGGAGGGCACAATCTCATGCTCGCCAAAAACAGCGCTAATCGTTGCGACTTCCGGATGCATATCGCCGGTCCATACCATGCGATCCCGTTTAATCCCATCCCACAGATAATCTTGCATATTCAAATGAACGGTATAGGCTCCAGTTTCCCAAATCTGATTCAGGAGCGAATCACTGCTCCTAAAACTCCCCTTGTACGCAATGTCACGGTACACGTGCACAGCTTGTACACTTTGGAGCTCAAGCGTTCCCTCGTCTAATAGATCGATCCTCGCAAAACGAAATCCCGTTGTACCGAACTCGGTAGTTCCGAGAAGACCGACGTTCACAACACTATCGCGTGCCACATGATCATTGGTAGCATTGCTCAGACCGCCAAGCTCACTCATCGCCTCCATGGCAGATTCGCCTAATCGGATACGAATCCGAACGTTCCGCGACGGGAACCGACCCTCAACTACCGAGATTCTAATGCCACCATGCAGCTCCAACCCGAAATCCAGCAGTAATCCCGGCGCTTCCCCTTTATGGCTAAGCATGCACGCGTTTGGTGCTTCTTTTGTCACCTGACCTCCGTTTGAGCCAAGCAGCCCTCCCGGATTGCTCACCTCAGATGCAGCTCCACTTTCGGTCATCCAGAGAATACGCGCAGGCTCGAGGTACGCTCTGGTTCGCGGGTCGATGACTAAGCCTCTCTCGCGCAGCGTTTGTATACTCATTACAATCTCCCCTTTCTATCGTTTATCATCTTTGGATGTAATATCAATTTGATAAAAATGGTGACATCTATTGATACCCTCGTTTGTTGTCGATTATTTTTCGGAGACGGTGCCAGCAGTTAAGAAAAAATCCTTTAGCTGTTGTGCCAACTCATCATCTGAAAGTGGATTTCGATGAGTATTTTCCAAATAAATATATTTCTCCGTTTCCGGCATCAAATACTCCTTGTACCACAGGAAGAAATCAGGACTGTCGCCGTGTATGCGAATAAACCGCCGCAGTGTATCTACATTTTGTACTGTATTCTGAATATTCGTAAGCCAATCAGCACGGTAAAAGCGATCCCATTTCCCGTGCTCGGAGCCGCGCAAAATATCTAGACCTCTCTTATAACACCACATTGATTCCGACGCGTAGACGAAGGCTATGGCGTAATTCTGCTCGTTGAACGCACTATAGGAACGGCACAGCCAATAAAAACCTTCGCAGCCAGATAAATGGATTGCGCCATGGAACCGCAACTGATCTATTGCTCTGCGCTTGTCGGTCGGACTAAGATTCTCCATAACCACATCGCAGCGATTAAGCCATGCTTCCCAAGTTTGTTTACCCTGCGCCAGCCTATCTTCAAACCGCTTGACTTGTTCTTCGAAAGGAACTTCGCCCACAGCCCAAAACAATCTCGGATCCGGATGTTTTTCTTTGCCTTGCAGCCAATGACCGATCATTTGCCTGGCTGGATGATGATAATATTCATCACCGGCCAAGTCATCTTCATACGGTCCGTATGCAATTGTTGCTTCCGTATAGCTTCGATACAATTCCTCTAGTGCTTCGTGATCAGTAGAATAATAACGGCTAACAAATTCAGTTAAATGCTTATTGACGTCAATTGTACCTGTATTCCACAGCTCCCGAATCACATCCAGCGCATACACATGGGGCCTAATATTGCCACAGTTAAGCAGCAAATACTCATCAGCTCCTGCACGAAAGGACGTCTCAATCTCTTGCTTAAGGAATGTCGCAGCCCCCGGGTACATCGTCAAATGATTAGAAGCCTGCAGATCATGAAATGTCACATGGTAATACAATCCATGCTTTCCTCCGTCATCCTCTGCAGGAAGAGACCAGACGCGATGATTTTGATTGTTATGCCTACGCGAAACCATTTTTCCGTAACCGTTATCAGCCCATACTTTAATCACGTCTTCAGGCAGAATTATGTACCCACCTTTGTACAATTCAGCTATTTCACCATATAAGGCTACACAGAATACTGGACTCGAAACAGCACTTCCAATCATGTCATACTGCTTCCGTATCACCTTGCTTATCATCGCACCGCGTTTTTCCGAAGTGTCGAAAGCAGGATCGTTCATCCAGAAAGGCGCGTCGCCTTGACCACGGAAAGATAGCACCCATAACACCTTCATATCCTTTTGCTCATCGATGGCTTCCTGCCACAAGCTCTCAAATAACTCAGGCTCCTCCTGATAGCTGGCAGATCTTCCAGGGAAAGCGCGCAAGAACATCTCTGCGCCTAGCGGCTCGGCATGATGATGCGTGACCCATAAGCCCATCTCAGCGGCAAGCTCGTAATGGATTCCGTTTTTCGGCAAGTCGGTTCCTGGAATAACCATATTGCCCCCGCAGCGCAGAAGCGCTTCGAATACTGGCTCCCATACTTCCCTTGATGGCGGGTACGTCTCCTTCCAGCCGATTAAGCACACCTCGTCATTAACGAACCACCCGCGATATCGCACCTTAGATGCGGGAGCATCATAATCATGACATGGAATGACAATTTCATTCCTAAATATTATGGATTGATCGGCCCAAAACCAGAACGGTTGAATGCCCAGAATGATTCGACTAAATTCCAATATGCCGTAAACGAGGCCAAGCTCGTCTTGACCGATAATGCTCATTTGGGAGATGCTACCATTCATATGAAAACGGAAACAAAACGCTTCGGGACGCTGTAAACCAATATCTTGTCCTTCTGCCAGACGGATAGTGAGCTCAGCCGTTTCTTGCACACCCGTTACCAGCTCAGGCTTCTCACCTAATACCGCTTCGAAGTCCCTGACCAACATCTTGAGCGCATGCTCCACCGGTGACGTCCGAGAGGAAGGGACTTGTATACGTACTTTCCCCTTCAGCCGCATATGGCCATTTGCTTGTTGATTCATTTATCTATCACCCTTCGGCTTATAATCTAACTTGGATCTATGCTTTTCGTTTGTGTCTCGCGATATTGTCCGGGGGACAATCCGACGATTTTCTTAAATACTCTTATAAACGACGTAGCATTCGCATAACCCATCATATCCGAGATCTCCTGCACGGTAACGTCCGAATTACGAAGCAGGCGTTTAGCATAATCGATCCGCAGCCCGATAAGAAAATCACTAAAGTTCTGACCAATGCTTTCTTTAAATAGCTGGCTTAAATATTTGGAGCTGATCTGGAAGCGATCGCTAAGCAGCGTTAAAGAAAGGTTAGGATCCATAAAATGCTCCGAAACATAATCGCGGATTTGTCTCATGAGCGCATTGTGTCGTCGATTCTGAGAAAGCTCCGCAATATGCTGCGAGAGCTGAGCCAATGTCTCAAGAAAACGGTCTTCTAGCTGCCGGAGCGTATCTGACTGTGCAACAGCGGCGACTAGCACTGGCTTGACATCCTGAAGCCAAAGCTTGACTGCTTCCGGCAGCGCCCCTTCTAACTCGTATTCGAGATGAAATATTAAATAGTCCAACAGACGATTGACATCGTCCTTACGAAGTCGCTGAATGGACATTTCGTTGAAAAGACCCTTTAATGCATGGAGCCATTCGTTCTCCGACATGCGAAGCTCTCGAACGATAGTGCGAATCATTTCCAGATATGAAAACCATTCGCGGTCCGAACTCCCCTTTACCTCGACCGAATCAATAATTTGATTGACACCGAATGACACTTTGCGGCTGACGGCAGCCATTGCATCATCAAACGAGCAGCCGATTTCAGATTCGTCCTCCGCATGCGTTCCGACCCCGATCGTGACCGTAAAGTCCAGATGACTCTCCACCCATGACCTTACTTGTTCAGAGAGCTGCAGCATCTGATGCTCCAATGTACCGCTTTCATTCGATATAAGAAGGATGACGAGTTGATTTTTCGATAACCACTCGACTACAATTCGCAAGGCATTCTGCTCAGCGATCTCAACCGAGACGCTGCTGACGATAAACTTGAACAAGGATTGATCATTAGGACTATATTTCAAAGCGAATTGCCCGTAATGGTCGAGCTCTACTAACGCTACGATAAATCGTCCCCCGGACATCCCGAAAAAGTCCCATTCCTGCTCCCATGCTCCCCGATCTCCTTCATATTCACCTTTCAACAACAACTGCAAAAACTGCTGCCTCCGAATAACCAGATGCTCCTGCTGCTGCTCTTGAAAAGCCATATTATTCGTAATCAAACGTTCAATCGCCTGATCAATAAAGGAAAATTCAGTCTCCTTTTCTTTCGGATCGGATGCTTTAACGGATGATGTGAAGCGCTCGATCCGATGCATAATGGTTTCAATCGGTTTATAGTTTCTTCTTGTCACATAGAGGGTCGATCCAATGGCAAAAACGATAGCGCTAAGGCCTAGCAAGATCCATAAGGTACTCCCGTGAAACAGAAAATCAAATAACTGTCCGCCTTTAATACTGATCCGATACGTCCAGCCCGTATAATCCGAAACAATATCAGCACTTAATCTATTCGCAGACATTGCAGAACGATCGTCTTTGAAGAATGAATGCCCTTGAGCGTCGTACAGCTCCGATTCCGTAATATCAGGGTCAATCATTTGACCAATAAACGAATGCAATGAAGAAAGTTTAACGTTAATTACCAAGTATCCCAGACTTCCGGAATCCCGTGGGATTTTAAAACCCAGGGAGGTGACTTTAACTGTTGAACTCGCACCTATCGCTTCCCGCGACGAGGACCAGACTCCCATATATGGCTGTTTCAGTGAGCTCCGAATATAGCTTTGGTCAGGAAACTGATCAAGCGGACGAATCGTACTTTGATCGAGTACCCTGCTATCATTTGCTCGATATAAATAGACAGAATCGATAAGCCCGTAACGAACGATTAAATTGCTAAGTAAGTTGGAAGCATCAAAGTCCGATGCACGATCAGAGGGACCGTCGAGAAATCGCTCCATATCACCTCCGCTCTCAATCATCTTCTGCGCATCAAAGGAAATGCTTTTGAGCGAGCTATCCACCATATTGGCAATATATTCTGCGGTCAGATCATTCGCCTGAATGGCATTGCGGACATGCAGCTGATTGATTATGGAGAAAAAAATAAAAATAAGCATACTGACTGTAACGAACAGAATGGGGAGATAGGAGAGCAGCATCCGTTTGATATAGTTGTTATTGACTTTCATCTACCCCATCCTTTGAATATATTTACAAATACGGACAAACCCCACAAAAACAATGGGGTTTGTCTCATACTCCGTTTTAATTCTTCATATCCTTATAAGCCGCTCTGCGTTCATCAATTACCTCTTGACCACCAAGCTTTAAAAATTCCTCGACATTGGAATCATAGACTTTGTCGAATTGATCGGGTTTAGCAAGAATGCTCTTTACTACTGTCTCCTCGCCTTTGTCTTTCAACGTCTTGGCATACTTGATCTCGGATTCAATCGGCCGGTCGAAACGCGGCAATGTAAAGCCGTCTTTTAACCCGTTAACGATCGTTTGCTTGGCAAGCTCCGTATAGCCCGGGAACGATAACGCCACAGCCTCTATATTTTTTTCCTGGGAGCCGAAATCTTTACCGTTAATTACAAGCGCAATATCAGCGTTATTATAGAACGTTTGTTTTGCTTCATCTGTTGTAATGGCTTTTGGAAGATCATTTTCCAGTGTATAATGCTGCCCTTCAAGCCCATTTGTGAGGGTAAACAACACGTCGGACTTCGACATCCAGTCCAAATACTTAATCGCTTCCGCAGCATGCTTGCTCGTCTTCGGAATCATGATATGGATACCAGTTGGATCATAAATACTTTTTGGTGTCTTGCCGTCTTGATTAGTAAAAGGATCTATCGCGACAAACTCTGCATCTGGCACGTTCTTCTTGAGCGTATCGAATACATTGCCGCTCTGCATTAAGCTTGGGTGAGCTGCCAATGCAGTGAAGGCGCCAACAAAACCATTCGATACATCGCTTTCTAATTGCTTGCCGTCTTTGTCGAGCGCAAAATCCGGATTGATAAGATTCTCTGTATATAATTTGTTTAGGAACTGTACGCCTTCTTTATAGCCTGGCTTGGCGAGTTCAGGAATATAGTTCGCCGAAGATAGGGCATAGAAATCTTCTTCTTCCATATTTTTAACGAATGAACTAATCAGAACACCCGGGCTAGTAATCGTCGTACCGTTCATCGCACTGAAAGAGTAAGGAATGACTTTACCGGCTGTTTGCCCCGGGTCCTTTTCTTTAAACGCTTTCATAGTATTATAGAATTCCTCTGTAGTCGTAGGTACTGGCAAACCTAACTTGTCCAACCAGTCTTTTCGTATATAGGTGGATTGGGTAAACTGCAGCGTTCTCTTGGCAGGAATCGTATATTGCTTGCCGCTGAATACGCCATAGCTAAGAACGTCTTCACCAAGAAACTTTTTCAAATTCGGGCCATTTTCCTCAATGAGTTGATTAAGCTCGGTTAATCCCCCGTCATTGACATAATTGTATATAGTGTTCATGTCGTAAGTAAATACAAGATCAGGAGCATCGCCAGTTGACATAAGAACATTGAGTTTATCTACCTCTTGATTCCGAGGCACCGGCACGAACTCCAGCTTGATATTGTTCGGGTCGCCGAAGTTTTTCTGAATCCATTGTGTCCAATAGTTATTGGTGACCGGACCAGCGCCCGCAGGGGCATTGCCCCGGTCGAATACTTCTACCTTCAACGTTACAGGTTTTTGACTTGCACCGTTTCCTTCACTGCTTGTAGGATCTGAAGTTCCATTATTAGCAGACTTGGAGCATGCCGATAGCATACTCGCCAGCAGCAATACTACCGTAAATAAAAACAACCATTTTCTTTGCTCAGTCTTCATGTTCAAGCTCCCCTTTGCGTATCTTATTTGAATTTCCTCTATGTTATTCATCTCTGCAAATGCAGAGGGATAACCAATGGATAGATTCGGCTCGATTATTGCATCGACTATCATTTGAGTGACAGCCTCCGCTCCATGTTCAATTAACCTTTCACAGCACCAATCATAATACCAGAAACAAAATACCGCTGCAGCCAAGGATAGACGATTAGAATCGGTGCGGTTGCAAACATAATGCTTGCCGCTTTAATTCCCTCTGGAACAACATCGAGCTGCGCTGCCCCTTCCTGAGCCGTCAAATCCGTCACCATGCTGTTCATCACGATCTGGTAGAGCTTCAGTTGTATGGGGTATAAATCCGCGTCTGTAATATAAAATAGGGCATCCATGTATCCGTTCCATCTGGAGACAGCATAAAACAGACTAAGTGTCGCAAGCACCGGTAGTGAAAGCGGCAGAATGATTCGGAGCAGTGTTCCAATGTGGGAGCATCCGTCCAATTGTGCTGACTCCTCCAAGCTCGCTGGAATCGAAGTGAAAAACGTTCTTAAAATAATTAAGTTAAATGCACTGATCATACCCGGAATTATTAGCGAGAACAAACTATCTAGCAGACCGAGCTCCTTAACGAGCAAATAATCGGGAATCAAGCCGCCACTGAAAAACATGGTGAAAACGATGAGCAACATGAAAAATGCTTTTCCCTTCAAACGTTCCTTTGTTAATGGATACGCAGCGCAAATGCTCATCACCATACTGATTATCGTATAAACCACCGTAAGTATAATGGTTAGTCCCATAGACCAAAGCATTCTCGAATCTGTGAATACAATCTCATAGGCATGGAAGTCCCAGCCTCGGGGAAAAATCGTAACTTGGTTGGATAAAACGGCATGTTTTGAGCTAAGAGAAATCGCAATGATATGCAAAAACGGAAGGAGACAAATCATTAAAGCCACACCGACGATTAGCATAATAATGACATCTGAAAGTCGTAACTTAGGTACTTTTCGCTTAATTGTAGTTATCATTTCGCACCTCCTACCATAATCCTTGTTCTCCAGAACGCTTAGCAATCATATTCGCCATGACGACAAAGAAAAGTCCTACCAATGCCTGGAACAACCCCATCGCCGTCGCCAGTGAAAACTGTGCCGACTGAAGACCCACCTTATATACGAAGGTGCTAATCACTTCCGCATAATCCATAACGAGCGGATTGCTCATTACGAATGGTCTTTCGAATCCAATGGTCATAATATGACCGAGCTGCATAATGAGCATGACTACGATAGTTGGACGAATACCCGGCAATGTAATATGCCATATTTTCTTCAATCTACCTGCCCCGTCAACCTCAGCCGCTTCATACAAATCTTTATTAATGCCTGTTAATGCAGCCAAATATATGATCGTTCCCCAGCCTGCGCTTTGCCAAATGCCAGTACTGAGATAAACAAGCAGCCAATTGTTTTTTTCCGTCAAGAACGGAATTGGGTCAAGCCCAAGCGCACCAATTAGATTGTTGATAAGACCGCCGTTAGTGGAAAACATTTGATACACAAGACCGCCGATTATGATCCATGAAATAAAATGCGGTAAATACAATATGGTTTGAGCGGCTTTTTTGAACCAAACCACCCTAAGCTCGTGCAGTAAAATAGCCAGTAGGATCGGAGCAGGAAATGAAAATAATAAATCAAGTAAGTTCAGTAGCAGCGTATTCCTGACAACCTGATAGAACTGACTCATTCCGAACAACTGCTTAAAGTTTTCGAAACCGACCCAAGCACTGCCAGTTACGCCTTTAAAAATACTGTAATCCTGAAACGCGATCGCAGCTCCATACATCGGTACATACTTAAATAAAATAAAATACGAAATAGGGAGGAGCAGTAGCAAATAAAGCTGGTAGTCTTTCCAAGTCCCTGTCGCCATTCGACGACTAATGCTTGCCCGTAACAATCGTGTCTTACGTTGGGTAGAATGTTGATTCATGTGCATCCCTTCTCTCCATGACTTGCATATGTGATTGCATCTTCTCCTCGCCTAGCTTTCTGGTGGAGGACGACTAACCACACTATACTTGGACCCCATCGAGAGGCACAATAGACTAATTTCCGACCGTTATCCGAATTCCGAATCTCTTGCTATGACTGGCTTTTTCAGAATTCGGCGTGTCTGCGAAATTAGTTAGAAGCAAATAAAAAAGGGTTTCCCATAAGCCATAAGCCAATGGGAAACCCTCTTCATCATAATCTAACATGCTTTGGAACCTAGCTGCAGTCAACAGATGCGACATCAGTAGCGTTACAAATCATTATTTCTTCAGAATAGAAATGCTGAACAGAAGCTCAACAACGAACTCCTTAATTCAGTTAGTAACCTAAGATCTATCCTTCGGCTTTTCCCCAATTAATCCCAATAAAAACATTTGAGAATAGGCGTATCCTCTATACGTTTTCGATACACATGAAGGAATGGTCAGCTCAAGGTCCAAGTAGGTCGTTAGTATCCGCTGTGTAAATTCTTTTTGATTTGTTAAGGAATATTCCTGTAATTGTTTTGCAAACTCCTTGTTAACATGTTCTCTCCCTCCAAGCGCTTCTTGCAATTGGTACCCTGCACGATATAGTTCAGCAGCTACTTCTTCATCAGATCGCTGATATTCAGCTATATAAGCAGAAATCCAATCACGTACTAGGGACGAAGTATCTTTATTATTTTCCTTAGCTATCTGCTGAAAATTCTCTTTTATGTCCTTTGATATGCGTATTTGTAAATTAGTATCCATTTGGTTGATGCCTCCATGATTAGAATATACTAATCATAAGTCAATCGTAAATACAATGTCAATACAATGTAATTACAAAGATCGAAGCAGCATGGTGAAGTAAACCTTCACATCATACTTAGCCTCCAGGTTCGCGTAGCAACCAAACTCCTTGTTCTTCCAACCATTTATCCAGTCCGGTAGTACAACGAGGCTGCCGTTCTATGACAGCGCCTCGCCTTTGTGAATGTTAAGCTATAGAGCTCTGTTAGGTCGCTGCAATTCCATTCCGAGTGAGTAATGGTAATGATTTGACCACGTTAGAGCCTCGCGAACGTGATGTAATCGACTTGGACGGGCTCTGCCGATTCGATCCGAAGTGCCCGGTTGATCTGTCCCCGGTGATATTGCCCATGTAAGAGGACCTGCGACAGGATGTCCCGGACGCATGTTCGGAACGGAACCCCGCTCTGGTTTTCATAGTCGACCATCTCGTCCAACTCAGATTCCTCGAGCCCATTAATATAGACGCGATATTGCTCGGCGTTCTCTTCGAACATCGTCCGGATCGCCGTCAGGTCTTCCGCTTCCTCCCACAACGAATATTGCATGCTGCCCTTGCCCTGCAATCGGGACAACCAGACTCGTTCCGCGACCGCGACGTGCCGAACCAGCTTCAAAAGGTCCTTGTTCTTCGTCTCACTCTCCTCGAGCACGTCCAATATGCGTCCGTCCGCCCAGTAAAGGTGGTCCATCATGCGCTTGATTGTCTTCATTTCGGTTTCCCCTTCGTCTCATCGATTACTTGAACCTACTGTTCCCCGGTAGTTGAATAGACTATGTGTAATTATCAAGACCCTCAATGGTGATTATCACTTGCATCTACCAAACCTGGTCACTTTTAATTGGACTGAACTCCAAACTTTTGACCGCTTTGAAGTTTGGTTTCGATCATATCCCAAATTTGTTGCAGTTGCCGTTGCTGCTGAACAATTCTCTTCTGGTAATGCTGCAACTGAAGAGACATCTGTACACTTATAGTGTTTTCTTCAGCATTTTGCAACTGTAGAAACGGCTTGATTTCTTCGAGGGTCATGCCAATTTTTTTAAAGCATTTAATGCTCAGCAACATTTCTTTGTCCTTTAGACTATAGAGACGGTGTCCATTTTGTTTGCGTTTAACTGGCGGCAAAAGCCCGATTTTCTCATAATAGCGAAGAGCATCTTCACTAATTTCGCATTGTACCAGCATTTCTTTCATCGTAAAGCCCTCATTCATCCTAAATCCACCTGCCATATGATGAAGTTGTATTCGTACATAAAAGAAAAACAATGTCTGAAAGTCCACACACCGTGAGGCTTCCAGATCTTGCTATATGATAAAATTAACATTTAGCGGGTTCTCAAGCAACTGATCTCGAAGCATTTTACACAAATAAGCACTGAATCCTATCAAATGGTAAGAAACTCTTGCTCGTATATGGAATCTACTTTTCCCAGAACACCTCGACCTTCTTGCATGAACTTTATAGGTGTTATTTTGCCCTTATGGATGAAGACGCCTGTCTTCCCCCTGTTCTCTCCGAATGCGGCCTCATATAGCCGCGCCGCTCCCTTGCTTGGGTGGGAAAACAAGAGATTACGAAATGGAAGTAGCAAAATTGGCATGCCTGAGCCTCCACTCATCGGGGTTTTATTGGCACCTGGGCAAACACTCCTGATCTCGATGCCTTCTGCATAAGCTGTCTGCGACGCTGCTTGAGTCCAAAGCGACAGAGCCAACTTAGTAGCTGCATAACCACCGACAAGTTTTTTGAAATGGATCGGTTTCTCCAACGTTTCAAGTTCGAACCGTTTCAGCATTAGCAAAGAATTGGAGGAAGTATTCACTATTGTTCTCATCTCTCCCTTTAATACTATTTCTCTTAATTCCATGAAAATGATATAAGGAACTACTGCATGTACCTCAAATTGCATCTCCCGTCCCTGACTGGAGTAAAGGATCTTATCAGGCATAACACCTGCATTATTAAATATCACATCAATTCGTTCTTCGTTCGATTTGATATCTTTAAGCGCTGCTTTCAAACTTTTATAATCGCTTAAATCGGCTTTATAGACTCGGAGATTGTTGTTCTTTAGGGCTTCATGAATAATAAAATCATTGTACTGGAAATCAGATCGGATCAAGGCTATTACTTGCATTCCCTCCGAGAGCAATCGTTTTGTTAATTCGTATCCCACTCCAGATTTTGCGCCGGTTACAAGAGATACTTTATTTCGTATTTCAGTATTCAATGTGCAATCCTCCATGTAATTAATCACTATTGTAATGGATTTACTAACCTTTCACTTTTATTCGATTGTGAACCGTTTACTCACGTTATGATTATCTGCTCTCTTTAGTTGCAGTAATTCATGCTACAACCTGATGTTTACACCAGGTCAAGAAAAATATTTTTATGTGCTTTGGCAACGGCTGCCGACAGAGACAACTTGGGTCACCTAAATATCAGCTCAGCTTACAGCACTTGAGTGTGGCTTTTTATTTTGCCATATGGCTCATTATGTAATCTCAAAATTGCACGGAGTACCGTTTGACAGTACAAATCTTCTTCTGTCCGGATAGCGATTTATTCTATGGTGAGAGCCTGCGAATAAATGAGCGTTCGCGAGAAAATCATATCGTACCGAGGGAGCTTAACAAAGAAATGGAGCAGCTGCCGTATGATAAGCTCCCCTTCCAATAGCAGGTTTTATTATTTCACCTGTCTACCGTAAGGGGAGCATATCAGCAGCAAACTGCTCCTTGATTAATCAAGTACCGTTCCTCATTAGCTCAATAAAAAAATTGACTCCAATTCCGTGTCCAAAAGCTTCTGGATCTTGATCACGGCAACTCCCCATTACTTGGTTACATGAAGCACGTTACTTACCGGGGATTAGGCACGTAGCTGCCGCCTCTACATTTATTAAGATAATTTAACGCATGAACTTGACCCGTCATCTCCAAAACTCCATTATAGACAGGATCATGACCACCTTCGATGTCTATGCTTCCTTGGTAACCCGCTTGGCGAAGAATCGTAATGATATCCGTCCAATTCGTATCGCCGAAGCCTGGCGTCCGGTGCCAGCAGAACGGACGCGGACCATGTATGCCTTCCTCACGTACGATGTCCCACGCGATTGTGGCATCTTTGCCGTGAACATGAAAGATTTTGTCTACCCATTTGCGAAGCTGAGGGATTGGATCAATCAAGTTAACCATTTGATGGCTGGGCTCCCATTCGAGGCCCACGTGCTCGAACGGAAGCACGTTGAACATCTTCTCCCAAGCGGCCGGATTATGGGCAATATTCCAGTCACCGCTCTCCCAAGAGCCTCCCATGTCGCAGTTCTCGAATGCAATTCGCACACCGCGGTCTTCTGCCCGGAGAGCAAGCTCGCCGAATACTTGGGCGAAACGCGGCAAAGATTCGTCAATCGGCTGTCCTGCTATTCTACCAGCGAAGCCGGAGACAATGTCCGTACCGAACAAGTGCGCATGATCGATGAGCCGCTCCCAGCTGGCAATCGTATCCTTGTTCTCGCCTTCGTCTGTTAATGGATTCCCGTATACGCTTAAGGCGGAGATCTTCAAATCTCGATCTCCAATCTTTTCCCGAATCTGCTTTGCCGTCTCGGCCAAGTTTATGGCGCCCGTCGTCTGCCAAAAGGATAGTTGGAAGGATTCGAAGCCGTGCTCCGCAATCTGTGGAATGATGCGGACCGCGTCTTGCCCTTCAACGATGGTGCCGATTCGAATTCCTGTATCTTTGCCTATCACATGTCATCACTCCTATAGGTAAGCTCCTGCTCGATTTTTGATAATAAGAGAAGAAGATCCGTGATAGCTTCACGGATCTTCCCGCTTCCTTTTCTATTCATTGTGCTCAGCGTGTCATTCTGGAATATACGGCCATTCGATGCGACTGAAGTCGACCTTCGCGAACTTGCCGTCCGTTCCCGATGCAACGGCCAATCCTGCCGTGAACGACCCGGCAAACGCGATTGTTTGCGAGCTTCTCGACGTCCAGACAAGCCCATCAGTCGAAGAATACGTCTTGAAGGTGTTGCCTTTTTTCTCGACCTTCAACCAAACGGCTCCCGAACTTGCCGTTACCGTATCCTGATTTGCGCTAGCCCATCCATCGGGAATGCTGCGATGTATGCTTCTTATCGCTCTGCCTCCATCGAGAAAGATGCCTTGAAAAGCGCTGTCCGCATTCGTGTTTTGACGAATCATAATGCCAATCTTCGTATTCGAGTTGGCAACGGCCCCCGTGAATGCTGCGTCGTCGACTCGGGCTACGATCGTAGCATCTCCCGTGAGTTGGCTATGATTCTGATAAACATATTGGAAACTGTCAGCCCTTCCCCATATATTGTCCCCGGAACCTTCAACCGTGAAATCAGCTCCGTTCTGCGTTACGGTACCCTTATGACCGGTTTTGATGTTGAGACTAGAGAAGTGATCCACTTCCTTCAACACCCTTGAGAAAATCGGAGTAATGGTCTTATCGTCATCCATCATCACGGAAACCGGATTGGATTCGACGCGCGTATCTCCGCTCCAGCCAACAAATGCGTAACCTTGTGCCGGAATGGCCGTCAATGTTACCACCGTCCCCGCATTGTATACGTTCTGATTGAGATCGCGTTCGACAGTTCCATGCTCTGCCTCTGTGGCAAGCGTATACTGATCCGCCGCGTTTCTGAAGTTCGCCACAATATGCTTGCTCGCGTCCATCGTGATAACGATCGGATTTGCTATACCGCTTATGTCTCCGCTCCAGCCTGTGAACACGTAGCCTTCAGCTGGCGCAGCCGTCATCGAGATGAGGGTGCCAGCCGGATACGAATCCGCAGTTACATCGACAGATACCTCTCCATTGACGGCTTCCGAATGGAGTTCATAAGCAGGTATCACGGGCAGCTCGACATGATCGAACTTCGCTGTTACGAGCTTATTGTTTTGACCCGCGGTCACGGCCAAGCCAGCCGTGTACGGACCTTGGAAGGCAGCGATATTCTGCGAATCATGCTGCGTCCATTGCTCGCCATCCATCGAATAAAAAGTTGTGATCTGCGTTCCGTTCTTCTCCACCTTCAACCACACGGAGGAAGTCATCTTTTCTTCGGAAAGCTTTTTACCTGATGTAGCTCCGATTCTGAACTGGCTTTGTATCTTTTTCTCATTTGTAATAAATATGCCCTGATAATAACTGTTCGCCATGGTGCTTTGCCTTATCATGATGCCTGCGCGCGCATCGCCCGCTGTTGCGTTAAAATCGGTAATGCGTGCAACAATCGTCGAATTGCCCGTAAGATGATCATGGTAAGTATACCGGAAACTGTCAGTTCCCCCCCAAATGATCTGCCCCGATGCATTTATCGTAATGCCGGTTGCGTCCTCGGTTGTGCTTCCAGGGAGATTCGTCCCAATTTCTTCGCTTTTGTAGGATACGAATTTCGCAGAGATGGTTTTATGACCGTCCATGCGAAGCTGAACGGTATCCTCGGCGCTGATTAAATCGCCTTCCCAATATAAGAAGCGGTAGCCCAATGCCGGCTTGGCTTGAAGCTTGACCTCGGTGAAAGGCAAGTATTCTCCCTCTTGATTCCCGCTTCCGCTGGTACCGGGAATGGCTTCGATGATGCCCCCGGTTACCTCCGCTAATTCCAGGTTCACCTTCGCCGGCGCGTCCTCGAAGTTGGCGGTTACCGTCTTGTCACTATCCATCGTAATGTAGGCAGGATTGGCCCTGCCAGTCAGGCCTCCTGACCAGCCTGCGAAAATTTGTCCTTCACCAGGCACGGCGGAGAGCTTCACTCTCGAATCTGCGACATAAAGGCCAGAAACAGTCTCTACCTCGCCTTCTCCCGTCGTACCAATCGTCAGCTCGCGCATGTCCGGCCAAGTCACGTTGCTGAACTGCGCGGTAGCCGTTCTGACCGTCGGCGCCTCGGTTGAATCCGCAACTTGACCCGCGGAAGCGAATAAGCCGATCGTCAGCTCCAAGTTGGAATTGTTCCAGTCCCAGACCGTGTGTATACCAGACTTCTCCCAATTAACACCGTCCGTCGACCACGCCAGCGTAATATCCCTGTTAATCGTTCTTTCAATTCGAAGCATGACAGGCAAGCTTATTGCTTCTTTCAGTACGACCAGATCGCTGCTATCGCCGCCTTTCCTGACTTGAGAGACAAGCTTCCCATCCTTGACCATGATGGCAACATATTGCGCGTTGCTTGCCAAGCCCGAACGGATCTGAATGCCAGCTACCGCTCCCGCTTTGTTGTCGCTGGTGAATGATTCGAGCTTTGCCGTGAACACCGTATTGCCTTTGAGTCCCGGGCGCAGAAGATATCGGAAGCTGTCCGGCTCGTAAGCGAATTTGTTGCCGCTGCTTGTAAGCGTGTAGACTCCGTTGTTTTCCTCCGTGGTGCCAGGCGCCTCGACAGGCGTCACATCCACGCTCATCAATCCATTAGCTGGCTGGAAGATAGCCGTTACCGTCGTATGGCCGTTTATCGTTACTTCCGCAGGATTTTTGCTGCTCACCAAGCCGCCGCTCCAGCCCGTAAAGAGATATCCCGGCTTGGCAGTTGCGGTCAGGATCACCTTTGTTTCTTGCTCGTAAAGTCCATCTTGCACATCAGTCTTTGTTACCGGCTTCGTTGCGACAGTCCCGCCTTCCGTCGCATTTGTGGTAAGCGTAAAGGTTGAAACGACCTTGAAGTTGGCCGTAATTGTTTTTGCCTCGTTCATGGTCACCATAATCGGGTTTTCCTTGCCAATAAGATTGTCATCAGCATCGGTCCAGCCGTCGAATCGATAACCGAAATCGTCCACGGCGGTCAGAATGACTTCTTCTCCTTCTACGTAAGTTTCCTTCACGGGATTGATCTTCACATATCCGTTCTCCGCTTCGACAGCCAGCGTATATTGAGGGAGCAGTTCAAACTCCGCAGTGACATGAAGATCGTCGTGCAGAGTGATTTCTATCGTTGGCTTGTTCTCAAATGATTCATTACCCCAGCCCATGAATTTATAGCCATACTTAGGTACTGCAGTCAAAGTCACGGTATCGCCATCGCTGTAGCGTCCTTCAGGATTATCCTGCTCGACTGTACCGTTTACCGCAGTGACCGTAATGGTACGGATGTCCACTGGCACATAATTCGCGGTAATCGTCTTATTGGCATCCATCGTAATCTCGATTGTACTGTTCGTTCCGAGACCGTCACTCCAATTGAGGAATTTATAGCCCGGCTTGCCTTTCGCCTTCAGGGTAATCTTCATGCCGTCGCTGTAAGTTCCCCCAGCCGGAAACACGTCTCCGTTAGGAGAGTTGACGTTAAGGGTATACGTGTCTAAAGGGATTAACGGCAGCATGGAAGCCGCGTTGGCAGATAAAATGTTCATAGAATACTCGTTCTGCGTATTCCAGGAGTCCGTATACCGGTACATGACGGCATGACCCTCATAATAGGGGAACACTTTTGTTCTCGCCGTCGTATTCCACGTATCATTAAACCAGGCTGGATACTTTGCGCTTTGGATATCGGAATTCGGCAAGCCAGGGGGAGGCTCTACCCAGCCGTTGTTGTTGGCAGCCTGCTGCACCCATTGATATTGGTTCATCTCGTGGACGAACCACCTTGGCGATCGCTGCGGATCGCCGAGTCCCGTGATGAACGACCTGCTCACCGCGTTGCCGCCCAGCGTGTAATCCCATGTTTTCTGAATGCGCTCCAAATACCTGGCATCTTGTGTTACGCCATATCCGACAACGATTGGCATCAAGGTGGAGCTTGTGAACCGCCAGCCGATCCGATTCGGGTACCCTTCGTCCTGCGTGGATGCGCCGAACGGGGTATCATGGTCCATTTCCTTTTCCGCAAAATCGATAATGTTGTCATATGCCCACTCTCTGAGTACTTGCGTAAGATGCGGATTCTCATACATCGACACGAACGCGCCAAGCCACGCCCGGTCCAGTACCCAGAAGTAACGCTTATACGAATCGTAGTCACCTGGAGTTTTCGGCATCTCGCTGGTTATCCAATTTTTTAACTCCTGCGCCGAAATAGTCAGATCCTGAACAGGCTCATTCCCCGTCGCGACAAGCAGCGCGCTTGAAGCCAACAGCATTTCGTTGGACCAGGTGTTCTTAATACCCTCTTTACTAACGTCGTAATAGGTATTTTCCTTCAAGTATTCCTTGTCCTTATAGTGAGCCATAAAGCCTTTGTACGCTTTTTTAGCAGCAATCAGGTAATCCTTTACTTTGTCCGGATAATACTCCTGCATGATAGGCGTATTATAGGCCTGCGCCAGAACCCCGGCCGCGAACAACGTTTCCGCTTTGTTAGGTCCCTGCGTACGGTTATAGAACATACGCTTTTCCGCGCCCTTCAGATCATATCCGATCTCGTACGAGCCTTCTTCAGGCTTAGTCGGCGATTGAGGCCTTAGATAGTTGGCAAGCGTACCATCCGTTGACGTATTCATAATCGCTTTGGTCAGCCAATCCAGCTCGTATACCAGTTCGTCCAGATAGTCAGGTATGTCGTTGTCCGATTCGGGAATTTCCAGCGACTCCCCTAACGCCTCGATCTGCTCGGGAAAGTATTTGGCAGCCATCAGCATGTCGATGCCCACATAGGCCGAATTATAGGGATACTTCCCCCGATCGCCAGCATCCATGTGGCCGCCTTTCAAATCTATTTTCGCATCTGCTAGAATACCGCCGTTATCAATGAATTTTGCTTGGTCGATCGCATCATCCTCATGCGAAGGCGGCCGGTTCCAATGGGTAAGACTCGGATCATCCAATCCGTGGTCACCGTCTCGCTGCATGAACAAGGCACGCGTAATCGTATAGGCAATATCATCCTTATAGATCAAGCTGCTAATTTCGAAAGGATAGGATGTGCCTACCCCTGGAATGTAAATGCGATAGCGGCCCTGCGCCTGCAAGTCGCTGAAATCAAGCGCAAAAATATCACTTTGGGTCCATCTGTCGTTTCTCAGATGCACTTTGATTTCGCCTGAGTAGACCTTCTTGCTAGTAGTGTCGTCTATCAATTGAAAGTTCTTGTAGCCTAAGAAATCGATGCTCCCTTGACCGGTCCAGTGTGAGAGATAGGCAATCTTGGTACCCTCGGACGGGTAACCAACCTGATTGGCGTGTATGGCCAGATTAGGTTTCGTTACGTCGAATTGGAACGGGAACGGTTCTACATTGGCAACCGCAGAGTTAACGGAAAGCATGTAGTTTTTCCCTTCCTTGAGCTTGAGTGTGGTAGGCAGCTTGAGATAAGCGCGATAAAACACTTGAATTTTGCCGATATTGCCTGAGGACGTTGGATTATAAGGCGCTTGCTCCGGGAAATACCTGTAATGGACTATTGTTGGGGTAACGCCACCGGAGAAGTCCGGATCTTCCTCGCTCGTGATGGTGTAATAGTCCGTATTCGTAACATGCTCGTCGGAGTATGGCGTATCGACGAGGGTAAGTTCGAGCCAATTTGAATTCATAACCGCTGCATGAGACTGAATCTCTTCGAGCGCTACCGGCGCCCGCTCCTTCAATGCAAAGACGAGACTGCCTGAGGCAACGAACAATACAATAGCCATGCCTAACGTCATTCCGAGTGTCGTCCACAACCTTCGCGCATTGCTTGTCAACATGAAGTTTTCCCTCCCAATCGATTGGTTACCTGATGATTCCAGATCAATGAACCTAACGCCACTGTAAATCTTGATGAATCCTGCCTTTTCTCATCGATTTTGCGCTAATCCCCACCTCCTTTCCAAATTCGTTGTATCGCTATATGCTGCGTAAGCCATTTAAGCTCTCTGTTCCGTTAATTCCGCTAGAAAATCGTGATTGCCGGAACCTACTTGGTATATTGCATATCCCCCTTCCAGCTTCAATCGCCCTACCTGATTTTCATTTAGCAAATAACATTCGTTTTCAAAAGTAATGCTCGCCAAATGGCTGGCCGGTATGCATATTTCCGCTGTTGCATTAGACGGGATGATCACATGCAGCGCAAGCTGGGTCCCGCTTTTATGCCAGCTCGATTTCACTAATCCCCTGACGGTATTTACTTGTGCGCTAGCGCCGTTCATGGAAGCCGGAATATACGGTTTAATCTGGATTTCTTCATACCCTGGCTGCAGGGGAGAGATACCCGCAAGGTATTTATAGAACCAGGCGCCAAGTCCGCCGATCAGAAATGCATGGTTGTTGGACGCACCGTTGTGGGCAAAGCTTTCAAGAGCCGTCGTAGCCCCATATTCCTTCATCCAATACCCCCAGCAGCCTTTATTGGTATTGTTCGCGAGGGCATAAGCCACATCATTTCGCCCGTTCTCCGCCAAAGCCGCAAGAATGCCTTCCGCCCCGAGACAACCCACCGTCATCGTTTCTCGGGATTGAATATCCTGGACCAGACTGTCTGTTACTGCAGGCTTAGAGGCATCTGGAACGAATCCCAAATACAAAGCAAGGGCATTCGCTGTTTGTGAATTGGTGTCATAGTACGTGCCATCCTTTAAGAAAGCAGCATTAATGCCTGCTTTTACTTTCATAGCCAATCCCGCGTAGAAACACATATCGTCCTTAGAGTCCAAATGTTCCGAAATTTCAGATAATAAAACCAAGCACTTGTAATAGTAAGCCGTCGCCAAATACGTTTTGGAGATGTCGGTGGCGCTCCCGAACCAATCTCCGAAAATAAGGCTGTTCTGCAGCAAATATCCACTATCCAGATGAGCTCGGAAGACATGCAAACATCGCTTCATCCATTCGTAATGTTTGGCTAAGAACACCTTGTCACCATAAGCCATGTAATAGTCCCAAGGAATGAAGACGACAGCGGCGACCCACGGCATATCAAGCGAATATTCATGCCCTTCGCTTGGACATATAAGCGGCACGATGCCGTTCTCTAACTGGCTGTCTGCTATATCGTCGAACCACTTGTCGTAGAAAGCCGCCATGTCGAAGTTATAGCAATCCGCCTCCGAATGGCAGTGGGCATCCCCCAGCCAACCCTGTCTCTCCCTTGCAGGACAATCCATAGGAACGGAGACAAGATTGGATCGAAACGACCATACCGCACCATGCTGCAGCTTGTTAAGCAGTTCGTCGGAGCACGTAAATTCGGAGCCGTTCAGAATATCGTTGTGAATAACCGTTGCCGTAATCCTGTCGGCGTTAAGTTCATTTGGATACCCGGATACCTCAACGTATCTGAAGCCATGACATGAGAATGTTGGCTGATAGCTCTCATCCCCTCTTCCCTTTAGAATATATTCGTCATAATGAGGCTGAGCTTCGGCCAGCCAGCCGGCTTCCGTACTGCCCGGATTGATCGTTCCGTCCGGATTCAGGCATTCCGCGTAACGGATGGTAAGCTTTGTTCCCGCTTCTCCATTTGCGATCAAGCGTAGGGTACCGAACATATTCTGGCCGAAATCCGCGATATAGGTCTTTTCTTGTGGGCTCGCTATGGAGATCGGTTTAATGTCTTGAATACCTCTGATCGGCTGCAGCTGCGCGGTCAGCAGCAGAGGGCCGGTATCAAGAATCGGCCATCCCCAAGCAGAATCATCGTAGCCGTGCCTATCCCATCCTTCCGGCTCGAGTCTTGCATCATAGGTCTCGCCTTTACCCTCTGATATACTGCCTCCCGAATAACGCAGAGCGGTATACGGCCCCTTTTTTAGCCTTTTCCAAGCCTGATCCCCTACTATGATTTGAGTGGTACCGTCGGCATATCGGATATGCAGATGGAAGATGACTTTTCTTGTGTGCATGATGCCGATCGCATTGTTGCCGGAACGAATGAGATCCGTCACATCATAGGTACGGTACATCCCGCGTTTGAAGTGGGTCTGCCCTGGACTGATGAGGTCCTCGCCAACTTTGACACCATTCATCCGCAGCTCGTAGGCATTCGCTTTGCTTCCCGTCGCGCCGATATAAGCCCTTGCGGTACTGATCGGGTTATTTCGGCTTGTCTCAAATTCTCTTCTTTCATAATAGACGGCTGATGGGCTGTTAGGATATTCGCAGTTCATCCACCTGCAATTCCAGTCTTCTGGTTCGTACATTCCCGTTTCAAAGTAAGTCGCATCGCTCCAGACGGACTCATTCCCATGCTGATCCCATATCTTCGCTTTCCACCAATAGCAGGTTTTCGACGACAGCTTGACGCCATCGTATGGAATGGCGGTTTGCCTGCTGGAATCAACCTTACCGCTGTCCCACATGTCACCTGCATGACGATTTATATGGGCAGGGCTTGAAGCCACGATAATGCGATAGGCTGTCTGCACAAAACTGGTTTCTGTGTTTTCCGTTACCCAACTTAATCTCGGCCTTTGTTTATCAATGCCAATAGGCGTCATGAAGTACTCGCATCTAAGGTAGGCAAGACTGCCCGTACAAGCTATTTCTTTATTCCCATTCATCCTTCGTTATCCCTCTCTTTCCGGAACTTCCTTAGTCAATCTATCCGGATGCTTATCATATCGTTGCGTCTTCCATAACACACTTGTAAGCAAAAATATACATGCCCGCTGACCAAGCCTGATAGGCCATGCCCGAAGGCATTCCGCTTCTTCCGTTCAACCATTCGTTGAACTCCCACTCGAACCGTTTGCCCACTTGGTTTGCGCGAGCGAGGTTCTCCAGTTCCTCTCTGGCAAACTCCTTTTTCCCCGCTTTCATCAACGCTGCAACATAGAAGCCACCTACAAAAGGCCAAATGCCCCCGTTATGGTATTGGTAGGGCAGGTTCAAATAGGCATTTCTGTAATATTCGCGCCAGTCCTTATCCCCGGGGTTAATAGGCGGATAATTGGCCATGATAGGATAAGGCTTGTTCATCCCCGTTTGTATAAAGTGATCGATAATCGTATTGGCTTTCGCTTCGTCTGCGATGTCGAACAGAATGGCCAGGCTGTTGCCCAGCGCGTCGCAATGGTATCCGAAATCCCGAAAGGAGGCGTAGGGCAAATAAAACTTGCCGAACCAAAACACTTCGTTGCTCATTCGGATAATCCTCAGCCACTCTTGGCTATAGCCGTGTTCGCGAACCATTCTCGTCTGCTCTTCAACGTCTCCTGGCCAAAGCAACACATTCATCTTTTGTTTAACATCTTCTGCTCTCGCTAGGATTTCCACGCCGCTTTCGCCGCACAACTCTTGGATATGGGCATATTCGACTAGCGCTTTATAGTAAAGGACATTATCATAGAGAATATTGCCTCTGTTGGCGAACAAATCTCCCCAATCCGCAGCCTCCTGCACCTCTATCAGACCGCAGTTGTTACTGTCCTGATATTCCAGCCACAACATGGCTTTCCGGATCGATTCCAGATGTTTTTTTAGAAATTCCGTATCCTTATAACGTGCATAATAAACACTGTGTCCAATGACAAACCAGGGATTACTATCGACGGCCCCCTGATTCGCTTCAATTGCGGGATTATCAACGTCAACCGACAACGGAATCATTCCAAGCTTGGTTTGATACCTGGCAAGCGTCTCCAGCGTCATGCTGAAAGATGCTTGACATGCCTGGCTATCGACCAGGGATGCTCCCAGAAAAGTAATCATGCTGTCTCTCGTAAAAACCTGATTGTACCCTTCCGATAATGCGGATGCCTTTGCTCCAATTGCATGCATGCACCTCTCTACAACGAGTATGGATTGTCTATAAGCTTCCTCGATCAAATTCATTTCATAGCCCCCTTGATCTAATGCCTTCTGGCTTACAACACATTAATGGTGTGCCGGTATGAGCAGACGAGGATAATAAATTCCCTTGCGTTCGACGAATTCGATGACGGCTGCTCCTGTATGTTCAAATGCAAAGCTTGCCACCGGGAATGGCCGTACCCCGAGCAAAAAGTTCATCAGTACGCCCAATGATCCCCCATGCGCGAAAATAACGACGGAAAGCTCCTTAGCCGCTTCTTCGGGGACAAATCCACCCATGCGGCTATGTATGCCAATTTTGGACAAATCTCTTAAAAACGGTGGAATGATTCTTGCGCACATGTCGAAATAACCTTCACCCAGTTCCGTTTTCCAGGTTTCTTCCGCATAGGCATCTCCAACTTGCCGCTGCATCTCCTCAAATACGGTGCTCGGCACCTTCTCCAGCTCGCGATTAGGCATCCACTCATAGAGATACGGCATAATTCCGATATCCAATTGTCTGCCGGCCAAGACGATTTCAGCGGTTTGCAGCGCTCTGCCGTAAGGAGAAGAAAACGCGCAGTCGTACCGCTCCTCCTTCAATGCCTTCGCAGTCGCCTCGGCCTGCCCAATTCCCACCTCTTCCGACAAACTTCCTTTCACGGGTCTTTCAGGACATATGAAAGGATCGCCTGCCATTTGAGCATGTCTAATCAAGGTGAGTTTCATCATTTTCCAGCTCCTTTTGCTCGAGTAATATAGTTTGACCCCAGAATAAAGGCAATGAATGAAGCTATTCGCTTTCATCCATTGCCACATGCCTAGAACTCGACGTTCTATGGAGCCATTACTCTCCAGCTAATTGTTTTTTGTATTGTTGATGCATCTTGGTCATGTATTCTTCAACCTCGACAGCGCCAGCCGAATCCAGTTCCTTCACGAATTTCGCAAATTCCGTTTGGAATTCCGCATCTGATTTCGCCAGAATGACGGTGAATGCATTCTCATACAGCCTCTTGTCCACAGCCTGCTGTTTAGCCAGAGTATCTGTGTCCGCTCCTGCCATCAGATCGCCTATCGTTGTAGCATCATACCAATATGGACTTAGTGCCTCGTCTCTCTGCTGTACCCTCGTATTGTTTGTTGCAGTCGGATCATCCTTCAGAATCCAATACGTTCCCCAGCTCGTTTGACCAAGATCGGAGCCCACCAGCCTGGAGTAATGGTTCATACCTGTTTCCTTCTCGATGTTCACTTGGGCTTCTCCAGCCAGCCATCTATCCAGATAGGATTTTTTCAATGACGGCTTTCCATCCGCCATCTCCCATTGAATTCCCTCCGGGCCATTCATGGCCAGGAAATTCCCTTCATCAGTTGTCAGATAATTAAGCAGCTTCATAGCAGCCTCAGGGTTTTTGGCTTTATCGGTAATGATAAGTGCACCTGTTCCTTTTTTGCTTGCGGAGAAGACAGCCGGTTTATCGCCAGTCGGAAACTTGAATACGAAATTCTGGAAATACATTTTTTCCGCATTTGGCAGTTTGGCGTCCGTATAGGTTTTCAATACGTCATACGTCTGGTTCCAACCGCCAATGTGAGAAGCAACTCTTGCCGTATAAAGCTTGGATTTCTGCCAGGTTGCATAATCCTGGGTAAATGCTTCAGGGTCGATTAGCCCTTCGCGAAACAGCTTATTATAGAACTGAAAAACTTCCTCAGCCCAAGGAGCCTTTGGCCAATATTTGACGGAATCGCCCTCGCCCATGTAGAGCTTGGAATCCGCTGGCGAACCGGCCATGGCGATCATGCCATAGTAAGGAGATCCCCAGTTACGGTTGAAGCCGCTCATTGGATACATGGTTTGCCCATCAGAAGTTTTCGGATATTTTTCCTTTACGCTTTTCAAATAGCTGTACACGTCATCCGACGTTTCCAGCTTCGGAGAACCCAGAGCTTCGTAAATATCTGTTCTCACCTGAAAGCTGTATCCGAATCCCGGAGGAGTAGCTCCTTCCGGCAAATAGCTGTTAGTCAGATGATAGATGTTTCCGTCGCTTTGTTTGAGCATGTTCAGTGCAGATCCGTATTTCTTCTTCAAATCTGGACCAAATTGATCAATTAATTCGTTAAGAGGAATCGCAATTTTATCCGAAATTACTTTAGTAGGATCAGACAGCATAATGATATCCGGATACTCTCCGCTTGCGAGTACGACGTTCAACTTGTCTTTTCCAGCCCCCGAATAAACTTCCCATTTCAGCTTAATGTTTAATTTTTCTTCCAGTTCCTTAGCAACAGGGTTATCCTCCCAGAATGGATCTCCAGTTGGAAAGTTAGGTGTACCTCCAGCAGAGTTCACGATGGTTAAGACTACGGGCTCGTCTTTTTTTGTATCATTTGCGTTGTTCGTACTGCCAGTGTTGCTCTCGCTTGGGGTCGGCGAATTCGTGTTGCTGTTTGACGAACAAGCGTTGAGCAAGACAGCACACATCATTGTAGCCGCGATAATGTTCATAAACCTAAATTTCCGTTTCATGATTTTCTTCCCTTCGGTTTTTTTTATGAAAAGTTTGTGCTAGGCATATCCGCATAACCTAAACTTGTCATCCTTTTACAGCGCCTACCGTAAGTCCGCCTACGAAATACTTTTGCAAGAATGGGTATACCATGACAATCGGAATCGTTGTGATCGTAATGGTCGCCATCTTGATCACTTCAGGCGTGAGAATGGAACCGGATTGCTCCAATCTGGACGCTTGCACAGGGTCCATAGACTGAATCTGACTTTCCATCAGAATGTTCACAAGAACGCCTTGCAACGTTGCCAATTCCTTTGTGCCGGAAGTAAACATATAAGTATCGAACCATGTAGTCCACTGCTGAACGCCGATCATTAATGCGATGGTTGCCAGCACTGGCGTAGACATGGGAAGTATAATACTTGCCAGCGTCCTTAATTCAGATGCTCCGTCTATCCTAGCCGACTCGGCCAAGGAAGGGGGCAAATCCTCGAAGAACTGTCTCATGACCATCACATTCCAGACGTTAATGGCCGCKGGAACGATATACACAAGAAAGCTATTGTACAGATTCAGCTCTTTGATAAGCATAAATTCCGGAATCAAGCCTCCCGAAAAATACATGGTGAAGATAAAGAAAAACAGCATGCTTCTTCTCAAAATCAGCTCTCGGTTGGCTAACAGATAGGCAAGAACTGCTGTACATAGGAGACCGAGAAGTGTCCCCGATACCGTTCGCATAATGCTGATGTAAGTTGCGTGCATCAGGCTGCTTTCGTTGAATATGGCCGCGTAGGCTTCCAGCGAAAATTTTCGAGGCCAGAAATAGATACTGCCTCGCATGGCATCCCTTCCTTCATTAAAGGACACGATCAGGATGTTCCAAAACGGAAATGCGGCCAGAAATCCAATCAACAACAGAAATAGATTGTTGCATACATGAAACAGCCGCTCTCCCTTAGATAATTTCAATTTGCTCCCCCCTCTTATTGCGATCCAAGCGTTAGAAGATGCCCATTTTCAGATATTTTCTGCAGACGTAATTGCAAACCACGATCAGTACGATCCCCACTACGCTTTTGAACAGGCCAACCGCTGCCCCATACGAGTACGCAGCTTGCTGCAAGCCGTATTTCAACACGTAGGTATCCAACACTTCGGAGCTTCTAATGTTCATTGGATTTTGAAGAAACAACTGCTGATCCAATCCCGCATTCAGAATATAACCTACGCCAAAAGTAAATAGCAGAATGATGGTGGGCATAATCGTAGGCAGTGTTATATGGATGATTTGCTTAAACCTGTTCGCACCGTCAATGACTGCCGATTCGTACATCTGTTTGTCGATCGACATAATGGCAGCGATATAGATAATCGAATTCCATCCAATATTTTTCCACACATTGAGCCCAGTTACCATCGGCCAGAAATGATCCGCTTCCCCAAGGAAATTAATCGGTTTGTCTATCAGTTGCAGATGAAGAAGAAGAGAATTGACTGGCGCTAGTTCATCAATCGATAATATCGTCATCGCCATTCCTGCAACCACAACCCATGAAATGAAGTGCGGCAAATAGGATACGGTTTGTATGACCTTTTTGTACGCAGCGTTTCGCACCTCGCAGATTAGGATCGCAAACAGGATTGCCGCAAGGGTCGAGAACACAAGACTGAGCGAGCTGATGACAACGGTGTTACGCATGATGTAGCCAAAGTCGGGACTGTTAAAAAACGACTTAAAATATTGCAGTCCAACCCAATCCCCACCGAACGGAGTCCGGTACGAAAACTCTCTGAAAGCTAGCAGAGATCCATACATAGGAATATACTTAAAGATGATGATGAAAGCGATAAATGGAAGTAATAATAATAAATGAACTTTCTGTCTTTTTATTTTTTTTACAATTGCATTTTGGCTGTATCCGGCGGTTACACCCTGCTTCATACTAAACATATTGGATAATTTCAACAATTCCCTCTCCTTGTTTGAATAATATTCCTCCCACTTTTGACTTTTTTAAATCGTTAACCTGCTGCTTTCACCTTTAATTATGATTGTCGCTACCTTTAACTTCAATTGAAGTATCCATCTAACGATATATCGATCTGCATCTTTTGGAATTGTAAAAAGCAATAGATTTGAACATTTTGATTAGAAAACGAATGTATTCCAGCAAGTACATTGCAGGTTAAAATGAAAATGGGCACCACTTAACGGTAAACAGATAATAATCATAATATTAGGTAAGGTGTTCACAATGGGGAAAATGCGGCGTCATTAAAATGACGAGTTTACATTACAAACGGTAAATTTCATACCAGAAATTATGGTGCACGTCCAAGCAATAAAAAAAGCAGCGTATCCCGGAACGGCGAAAACGCCATATGGGGAACCCTGCTCATGCAATCTGTACTGCCATGTTTCTTATATTATGCCGCTTCTACTCTATCGAATACGTAATTTCAACAGCGGTTCCGGGATGACCATGGCGCACTTGAATACGAGCATTGCTGTGCAGCAGCTTAAGTCTCATGAACGTGTTTGTCACCCCGTACCCCATTCTGTCATCCGAAACATCTCCTTTATTCATCCGATCGATGTACTCGATAAAGCTATCCTTGACTCCCATGCCATCATCTCTGATTGTAATGATAAAGGTCTCTTCCTCTTTCTGAATATCCACGGCAATATGGAGAGTCTTTCCTTGAATCCTCCCATGTATAATACTGTTTTCAATGAATGGCTGTATCGTCATTTTATTAATGAGCATGTTTTCATGCTCTCGGCTTACGCGAACCGTCAGCCGGATCCCATCGCTGAGACATAAGTTCTGCAGAGCGACATAGTTTTCGATCAATTTGATTTCTGATTGGATTGGAATAATATCTCTTCCCTGGCTTAGGGCGATTTTGTAGAAATCGCATAACAAATCAATAATATCAACAATTTGATGGTCATGTTTACGGAAAGCCATCCACCTAACCGCCGATAACAAATTATACAAGAAATGAGGATTCATCTGCTTCTGCAAATATTTAATTTCGCTTTCGACTTTTTGCCGTTCTGTCCTTGCAATATCATCTGTCAGACCTTCGATCCTGCCCGCCATTCTGCACAAGGTTTGATCCAAAGCTGAAATTTCGGTAATGCTGGTTGGATTCGGAACGATTTTCAAATTGCCTTTTTCAATGGATCTGATCTTTTTCATTAAATTTTCGATATTATGGGAGAACTTTTTAGAAAAAAAGATTGCGAGGAGCACGCCAACGAACACAAAAAAGCATGTACAAAGGATGACGTACTTCGTGATCGCACGCTTTTCCTCTCCTAGCTGATAGGCATCATAGAGGATGACGACCGTTAACGCATGATTGACTTTGCCGTAATAGGAATAATAGAGGTTACGTTCCTGCTTGAGCTGGGAGAATACCTGGTCGCTGCCTGCGTTTAATTCCACATTCTCTAGTAATTCCGCTCCAATATGTACCTTTTGATTCGAACTGAATACGATCCCGCCTTCGCTTAATAGATAAAGCAAATATTTCGCGTTCTCTTCTGCTTTGTATAATTCGCTTAAGCGATCTTGATTTAATTCAATGGCTAGAATGCCGCCCGGCAGGTTGATATTGATATATTTGAGCAACAAGATTTTTGTTGCTTCGCCCTCCTCCTCAAAGGCGACCCATACGTCTTTACCGCGAGCCTCTATCGCCTTTTGAATCAAATCCTGTCTTGGAAAGCTCTCGATGCTCCTAATATTTTTACCATCTGTGATAAGCTCCGGGTCCATCTTATAGATCGTTATGCTTTTGATATCATAGTTTGTCGCGACGTAATTCTCAAACAAACTGTTAATGCTCATAAATTCGCGGAATAGTTCGTAGTCTACATCGCCGGAATAATCGCCAAGAAGCAAGCTGGATACGGTACTGTCGGAGTAGATGTTTCTCGCCGTCAACTCGCTGTTTCTCATAATATTCTCGATGCCATTGAGAGCCTGGGACGTGGCATAATGCATAAAATCCTCATTTTGATGTTTAAGCGTTTGATTTAATCGGCCATAGATAACCGTACTGATCGTAGCGGAACAAATGAGCACGGTAATAATGTTGAATGCAAGTATCATGTGGAAAAATTTAAAGTCATTTTTAACAAAGCGAATTTTATGTGCACTCATCAGCTTGTACGCTCCATCCACATGGGCCTTTGTTCACTTATATAGACTTATTCCTGTATTCCCCTGGCGTCATTTTCATGTAGTTTTTGAACACGATGTTAAAATAAGTGCTATTCTCGTACCCGACCAACTTACCGATTTCATGGACTTTGTACCGGGTTTCCTTTAACAATTCTTTGGCCTTGCAAATTCGTAGATTCGTCAAATATTCCTGAATGCTTATCTTCATTTTTTCCTTGAATAGAATTCTTAGATAGTTGGGACTCAAATAAACCCGATCCGAGAGGTAAGTAAGCGTGATTGGCTCCCTGTACTCGTGATTTAAAATTTGTAGAATTTCGTTGATGGTATAGTCATCTTTATTCAGTTTTTTCCGGTCCATGTACGAGGAGACGGAGGCTAGAAGCTTGCCGGTATACTGAATCATATCTGGAATGGTTTGAGCGTTAATAATATTTTTATAAATTACAATATCTTCTTCCGCCATTTTCTCGAAGCTTTCTCCCATACCTGACAGTCTCGTAGAAAGTTGGGAAAAAAGAACGATGAAGAAGCTTTGAATATGATCCATTTTGTTACTGGGATCAAGGACGATGGAATGGACCAAGGTGCTTAAATGCCCGTCGCAGTTTTCACCTTCGCACACCCTGTCTATTAATTGGGTGATTTCCGACTTCAAATCCTTTTGTTCCGTTTCGAAGGCAGCAGGAAGTGAATCGCTACATTCAGAATAATACACGATTTGTCCGTAGCCCAGCTTCATCTTTTTGCTAACGGCAAAGCTGATCTGCTTATATGCGATGTTTAACTCGTCAAGATTAGCAAACAAATCGCTAACTCCAATAATATAGTTATAGTTATTTTCCATTGACAAAACTTTTATTTCCGACTCGATATCATGCAGGCTCCTTGCACCTTCCTCATTCCCTTTATTTAAGGTATGAAGCAAAACGATGATTCCTTTGCCTGATTTTTTTATGAAGATGACGTTCCTTTGATTGCAAATGCTCTCAAGCTTGTATAAAGCTACATTAAATAAATCGGAATTGTGGAAAATATCCGTACCCGCGCCAAAATCAAATTCGATCAAAGCCAGTTTGTACATCCCGATCATACTCAGTTGCAGATCGTTTGCCTGAACGAACATTGATTTTGTTACATTGTCACTTTTACCCGTTACGATTAATTCCTCAAGAAACTTGGTTTGCAAATAATGAAGGTTGTTCTTGAATTGTTCAATAATTTTGTTGTTTTCAAGACTAGAAAGCTTTTCGTCTACGAGAATGGACGTTGTTTTTTTAATGATGGATATCAATTCTACTTGCTTCAAAGGCTTGATTAAGTAGCTGTACGCCCTTACTTCGATTGCTTCCCGAAGCAGGCTTACGTCTTCATGTCCGCTGGAAAAAATGAATTTGACTTGAGGGTTAAATCTTGAAATGTTTTTGGCCATCTCGATTCCGCCCATACCGGGCATCATCACATCGCTAATTATGATGTCTGGCATGAACGTTTTCGCTTTCTCCAATCCATCTAGACCATTGAAAGCAGTCTCAACATGCCGAATGCCCATGATATCCCAGTCCATATAATTTTGCAAAGCGTTTCTCTCAAAATCGTTATCTTCCACAATCAATAGTTTGACCATGTGTGGGATACCTTTTCCTTTCAATGGATTTGTTTATTTGGATACATGTTCAAAAAAATAGTAACATACCCTAAAAGCTGATCTCAAGATCAACCTTCTTTAATATTTTTTTAATGCGTGAAAGCTCGAAATATTCGGCAGGCACTTCTCCCGGAGCATATCGATTATTGGAATTAAAATAACCGAAATATAGGTTTTTGAATATGTGCTGTAATTCATCCAATTCGAACAGTTTTATTTTTTTGACGATGCCGCCAACCTCGATATTCACCTCAGACGTGACTTTTATATTGCATTGGAATTCCTCCGAGAATGTCACCTTACTGATATTGTCATCGATCCAGAATCGACCGTTCACCCGTTTCCCATCTTGTGTAACCTTCACGGTTACCTCCGACTCAAAGCCTCTGTTTTCAAAAGGCTTATTACGGATATAAACGGGATTCGTGATGGCGACATTTCCGGCAGAATCATAACACTTAGCGAGAATATAACTATCCTGATTCACGGTAAGCTTTTCTTTCAAATTGTAACGATCTTCGTTTATTTTATATTCCTTCCAAACCTCTCCGTTGACGATCAACTGGATATGACAGAGAGCTGCCTGGTAACACCGCATAGCTTCAATATGAATGTCAAACATCTCATCTTCCGCATAATTCATGACTGATCCCGGTCGTTGATCATTAACCTTTAATAATAGAATGGGGCCAGAGGAAACCAGATTTCTGCCTGCTTTGACAGATGAGCACAATTCCTCAATTCCAAATTCGTCCAAAAAGGTATACGTTTTAAACACAAGATGTTTTTGTGAATTCGTATCGAAGGTATGATCCGTTTCCGCTACACCTGGCATGAAGTAGCCATTGTTCAAGGCATCATACCAAAGCCGCTGATAATGGACATGGTCGCTGTCATACC
The DNA here is from genome assembly GCF_052115165.1 of Paenibacillus sp. 2TAB23. NCBI lineage: Bacteria > Bacillati > Bacillota > Bacilli > Caryophanales > Paenibacillaceae > Paenibacillus > Paenibacillus sp. 2TAB23. The sequence goes on along the minus strand of NZ_JBFRGD010000010.1, from coordinate 104,797 downwards.
CCATAATTACCATGGCATCAATCGATTCTGCCAAAATTTCAAATCCGATCGTAGCCGCGATATTGGAAATAAACTCACTCTGGTGATGCCACCAGCTTGTAGGATGGGCAGCAACGGCTGCTGAATTTTTCCCCTTTTCCTTACCGAGCGCTTCATATGGATATGGAATACAATATTCCGGTTCTTCTCCCACCTTAGTAAATAGCCAAGGATCCCATGTTGAATCGTAATATTTGCTATAGGGGGGCGCCTGTTCATGATTCATTAAGAACATATGCCCGAATCGGCATTTCACAATTTCGTTGCCTATATCCACAATAAAGCTCTCACTGTTTATGGCATGTATCCTCTCCGCATATTTTTCTCTAAACGTTACCTCATCATCATATTGATTATTGATATTCTGAATATGGGTTTCCTGATCATAGGGCGATCCCGCAAAAAAGAAATTAAAGTCCTCACCTTTCATGATCATAGAAGCATTCTCAAGGTTGCCCGTTTTCAGCTTTAGATTGCGCGAAACATGAGAATGAGCATCAAATGAATAAAGCCCCATACGTTTTGTATCGATTAATTCCGTCAGAACAACCTCTACTACAACATCCATATCATCAATTACCATCTGTTTGTGAACGGGGTGGTATAGCTGACCTTTATGAAATTCAAAATGATATTCACCAGGTTCAAGCTCGAATTCATATTCTCCATCGCAATAGAAGGTTGATTGTTTGTCATCTACTGTGCCCTTGCTTAATTTGTGTAGAGAAATCCTGCAGAACGTCCTCTCCATCTTATCATTGCATACATGCACTTTTAATTTCATCATATCCTCCTGAACGCATAGTCATTTACCTTGCCGTCATCTAATCCGGACCATCTTATCCTATTATATAGTCGTAAACAAAGCCTACCATTCAAAAATACATCGATATTTATATCGTTATTTCATCCTCTTATTTATGTCATCGATAAAAACAAAAATGATTGATACAAATCAATATAAGTGCGCTCCATGCAAAAAAACGCCCCCTTCAGCAAGGAGGCGCAATTCGTTCGCTTATAGTCAGCTCGTTTCTTCTACCGCTACAATCAGACTCTATATCTATCGTTCATCGGACGAGTGTTTGAAACAAACTGGATTCCACACAAAATTATTTTTGCGATGCAAAAACCTAACAAAGATCCCATTGCATTTAAAATAAAGTCAGTAACACTTGCAATTCTACCAGTTGGCAATAAAAGTTGCATGATTTCAATGAATAAAGAAAATATTATGCCAAAAAAAATTGGATTTATGTTATTTGACTTCCTATGTAATGCCACAAAAAAAATAAAAATAAGGTACATCAAAATATTGATTAAATACTCCAAATCCCCTGCTAGCAGAGGAATTAATTGTACTTTAATGCTGATTTGAAAGGTTAGAAAGCTGTTCGATGGCAGGAGCGATACAAATAGTATGCCTATCATAACGAATGTAATAGCAAGTTCATTCATTGTCGTTCTGAAGGCATTTATTTGATATCCACTCTTTTTTCTTCTGTAATAAATAAGTGCAAATACAATAGAAATCATTAATAATGTAGACAAAACATAAGGAAGGTACTTGCTGAAAATTCCCCAATATATGATAAAGTTATCCAATGAAAGTGTATCCCCCCAGTGTAATTGCCGTGACATTAAGTATTCGACGATGTTGTAATTTAACTATCTCGTTAGGAAGCTGCACATTGCAGATACCGAGTCTTTGTGGACATTGTTATGAATCACATTTACTTTCCGACCCATGATCTTAATTAGTCTATAAATGAATCCAGAAACGTCTTACAACGTTACCATTTCCCTCTACATACTCCGACTCAAATTGACCGCCATTTTTTAGTATGGTTTTTTCTGATGCAATATTCCCTTCATCACAGACCAAAAGAACTTTACTTAAACCCATACTTTTTGTTTTTTCAAGTGATAATGCTAATAGCTTGGTGGCATAGCCTTTTCTTCTTTCTGCTGGACATATTCCGTAACCGATATGTCCACCGCAATTAAGGAGCTTTGCATGAAGTCGGTGTCTTATATTTACTGCACCAATTACTTTTTTTGAATATCTATCTATAAGCCAGAACGTAGAATGGGGAACGAAGTTCCCGTTCGTTATCTTATTTTCTGTATCTTCCGAGTACAAAAAATCAATCATGGCCTCAAAATTAGAAGGGTCTTTCTTGACAACCCACGGGGTTATATCCTGCTTACTGAACTTCCAATCTTTATAGAATGATAGGTACTCATCCTTATATTCAATAGATGGCTTTACCAACTCAACCGAAACAGACATATTGCCCACCTCATCTGTAAATTTTACCCATAGTTAACTATTATAAATATCCTATCCTTGAACGCTGCCTTTCGGTACAATGGACATGGATAACTACTACTCAAACAGTTAAAATCAGGAGGAACATTCATGATGAACGATCAATTCGAGCAGCTTTTTGATTCGGTACAGGCACAACAGCTGCTTGAGCAGATGTACGGCAGCGAAGAACGAGAGCGTCAGATCGACAGGTACCGGATTTGTATGAATGGATACAGTGCGCAATATGGAAAGACAGAGTCGTTGAAATACTTCAGTGCGCCGGGTCGCACAGAGATAGGCGGCAATCATACGGACCATAACAATGGAAAGGTGCTGGCGGCTAGTATTCAGTTAGATACGATTGCGGCTGCAGCAGCCGTGGACACCGGAGTCATTTCCGTAATTTCCGAAGGGTATCCAGGCGTGTCAGTCATTAATCTAGATGATCTGGAACCGCAGGCAGGTGAGGGCGGGACGGCTGCTTTGATCCGCGGTATTGCACACGGTTTCCAGCAGCACGGGTACCGAATCGGCGGATTCAATGCTTACGTCAGCAGTAACGTGCTTCCCGCGTCAGGACTCAGCTCCTCCGCATCCTTCGAGGTTATGATCTGCCAGATTCTAAGCACTTTTTATAACAACGGAGAGCTGGATGCGGTCATGATGTCGCGCATTGGCAAGCATGCCGAAAATCTGTATTGGAACAAGCCATCAGGAATGCTTGACCAGATGGCCTGCTCGCATGGTGGTATGATCGCAATCGACTTTAAGGAGCCGGCAGAGCCTCAGATCGAGCGTATTCCAGGTACCTTTGAAGCAGCGGGTTACAGCCTTGTCATTGTCAGCACCGGCGGTAACCATGCTGACCTAACAGAGGATTATGCTTCGATCCCAAATGAGATGCGGGCGGTGGCTCAAGCCTTCGGGGTAGAGGTATGTCGCGATTTGACGGCAGAGATGATCTACGGCCGGCTCGCGGAACTTCGCGAAACTGCCGGAGATCGAGCAGTGCTGCGGGCGCTGCATTACCTAGATGAAAATGACCGTGTCGGACGGCAGGTAGAGGCAATTAAGGCTGGTGAGTGGCAGAACGTGCTGAAGTTTATTACCGCATCAGGTAATTCCTCGTGGAAATGGCTGCAGAACATCTACCAAGAATCAGTGTCCCGTGAACAAGGGATTGCGCTTACACTCGCCATTACCGAACGTTTCATCGACCGGTTGGGCGACGGTGCCTGCAGAGTACACGGCGGCGGCTTCGCCGGCGTCATTCTCGCCGTTCTGCCACATGCGGCGGTAGCGGAATACCGGGAACTAATCGGGCGTACGACCGGCACGGAAATGTTTACGATCCGCGTGCGCGAAATCGGAGCGGTCTGCTTGAATACGCGCTTGTAGGTTCGGATGGTTTAATCGTCAATTGTAGGCTTCCCTTATAGTAACAGGTTATTTTTATTCACCTGTCTATCGTAAGGGAGCATGCAATTGTCGGATGATTTCGTGAGATTATTAAACTATCATGCCCGTTTTTTTCAACATAAGTGAGCAAAAAGCTTTAGAACATCGGCACTAATCCCTATTCATTACAGCACCTGCGCAATTTCCCACAAATGTCCGTCCGGATCGGCAAAACTAGCCGTCCGCCGCCCCCAAGGGCGCGTTATCGGTCCATTCAATAACTTGACTCCCCGCTCTTCCAATTCATCGCATACCCGGTCAACATCTGGCACTTGGATCGTGAACTGAAACCGCGCGTCTCCGCCGCGACCAACCTGTGCCGGCTCAATCAACTCGCGGGCATTCGATTGATTTAACAGATTGATGCATGTATTGCCATAATCGAACACCGCACAGCTTTCATCTTCATATATAATCGCAAGTCTGAACGTCTCTTGGTAGAACGCCTTCGACCGATGCAAATCTTCCACAAACAAAGTGATTTCGGTAATTTTTTTCGCCCATTCAGCTGTCGCCATCCGCATTCGACCCCTTTTGCATTTTTTTACATTCCTATTTGGATCATACGAATTGCCCGTTCCAATGTCAATGTTAATATGGAGGCTGTGCTTATTGCATACGATCCTGCGCGCATTGCGCATAACTACCAGTTAGCTTAACGAAGAAAGGATAAACGCAGCAAACTGCTCTTTGATTGTTCAACCATCGATACCCGTTAGCTCAATCAACAATGGTTCAACCTCATTTTCCTCAGTTTTGAGAAATTCAAACGAGCCCCAGCATTATGTTAAGATAGGTTTATCTCAACAGACTGCCAAACATAGGAATGGTGAACAAATGACTAGAGACGATTTAAGTAAATGGATTGAACGGCGTGAAGAAGGACGAGCCAAGCAAGATCTAGAGATCTTGAGCGAGGTTCGCGAGCACTTATTGGAACTGTTGTCAAATTATCCGAATGATGCGGAAATCAACTACCAAACCGGAATCGCATATGACAATTCCGGCCAAGGACATGAGGCTATTCCATACTACGAGCGAGCTCTTAAGTTGGGCCTGACTGGTCCTGATTTAGAAAGATGCCTAATGGGTCTGGGGAGTACATACCGCTACTGGGGGTACTACCAAAAAGCAGTTGTGACGTTACGCAGAGGCTTGAGGGAGTTCCCTGAGAACCATGCCATTCAAGTATTCCTCGCCATGGCTCTGTACAATAACCAAAACTACGAGGAGAGTGTTGAACTGCTGATCACCAATTTAATGGAAACTACATCAGACGAAAAACTTCATTATTTTAAACGTGGGATATTGGCTTACAACGAAGACCTTGATGAAACAGCAGAATAAACTACCTTGTTAGCTTAAAGTACACTATTTAATGTGGATAGCAAAGAATTGTAGCGTTAAACTGTCCGTTAATTGAACAAAAGGCTGCCAACCCGCAGCCCTTCAGGATTTATCTATCGTGATCCGTTAGCGCAATGATTTACTTTGTTGTATTTCGTGTTCCTCAACATAATTGCGATAATCGGTTCCATTGTAATAATCAATAATGTCTTCAATAATCTCTGGATACAATTGGATGGAATGCAACTCCGAAATAGGAATCCACTTAACACCAATCTGGTGAGGATCTGGATTTGGTGGAAGCTTGGGGTATGCACCATTTTTCAACTTGCATTTAAATGTTACTCCCACTGAATGAGTGTCTCCGTAAATGTAGTTGCTTTTCGTTGGTTGATATTCATAAACAAATGCAACCGGACCGACGTCTACCTCGATACATGCCTCTTCTTTTGCTTCCCTTTTTACAGCTTCAATTAGTGTTTCACCTGGCTCAAGGCCACCTGCTGGAAGATTGTAATGCACGCCGTCATCATGATCATTTTTAAACTCAACCAGTAAAATCGCGTCGTTTTCAATGATTAATGCACACGCACGAAGTCGTATCTTTTCCAACCCTTATCACATCCGTTCTCTTCTTGTTACCTTCATGGGGTATTGTACCATTTATCGTTTCTAATAGAAGAGATTAATTAGGTTAATTTGCCCGTTTGCGTAACGTAGGGCTATTATGCAGCAGCTACTTTCGGAGTTCTACTATCGTTACCCAATAGCTCAATAATTTGCTTCAGCTAAATGCTGAATCGAGATATGATAATCACTATTTACAAACCGATGGTCGGTATTTATAATAGGAATATATTTACTTATCAATCGTTGTATAGGCTGTCAAAAGAATACGGAGGGATTGCTTTGAAGCAAGAGGAACGAAGGCAGCATACCATTGGACTGCTGCTTGATTCGACCAAAGCGCTGATACGGGAAAAAGGGTGTCACTCTGTCACTATGAAGGACATCATGGAAAAATCGGGAATGTCAAAAGGCGCTATCTTCCATTACGTGAAGAGTAAGGACGAGATCTTTGCCTGGGTGCTGCAGGAGCGGCTCGATGAGACAAACGAACAATTTATGAGCGTAGTGGAACAAGGCGAAAAAACGTTCGATGGACCCATGCAGAAGATCATTGACCGTCTTCCGGTGCTGGAAGATGTTCAGAGTGTAACGAACAAGGTGCTCATATATTTACTTGGAAAGGAAGATGAGCCTATCGTCGCGGAAGTCCTCAATCAGTATTATGAGCGGTCAGTGCATTTATCCAAGCAATGGATTTTGACCGGTCAACGGCATGGGGTAATTTCGGAATCGATTGATGCGGATAAAACAGCCGAAATGTTCGTCCTGCTATCACTCGGTTTGCGTGTCCGTTCCTCTATTCCTTTAGCATCGGTTTCTTTCAATAACCAAGATTATTCGTCGTTCATGGTCAATATTTTAAATCCCAATAGATAGAGAAGGAAAGGATGCGTGTATCATTAACTTATGGTTAACGTTGCATCTAGTTGGAGTCGTGGTATTCGTAGGAAATATCATTACGGCAGCATTTTGGAAAGTTCGTGCGGATTTGTCAAAAAAACCGGCCATCATCCACAGCACGGTTAAAAACGTCATGCTTGCCGATTATGTGTTTACGATCCCAGGTCTCGTGATCATCATTGTCTCGGGTATTGTGATGGCCGTACAGGCGAAAATACCGCTTTCGGAGCTGAATTGGCTTACGCTGTCGTTGATTTTGTTTGCCGTTACCGGCGTGATCTGGTTAGCTGTTCTCATTCCGCTGCAGCGCTGTATGATCCGCCATATCGCTCCATGCATCGAAAGCGGGAACATCTCCAAAGAGTATCATCAAGCGTCCCGCTATTGGGCCATCTTCGGAATGGCGGCGACATTGCTGCCGATCATCATTTTATTACTCATGATAACGAAAAGCTTCTAAACGGAGGGACAAATATGGTACCTTTATTTGCGCTTGTTGTTTCGTTTTTGCTGTTCCGGGTTTTCGGGCTGTTCGGCTGGTCATATTTCGACAATTGGCATTCTCCGCTTCAAGGAGCAGTGGCCGTCATGCTGCTGCTTACCGCTTCCGCCCACTGGGGAAAAAGACGGCCTGATCTCATCCGGATGATCCCGGCTGCTTTTCCAAAACCGGATTGGATCGTGACGGCCACCGGATGGCTGGAAATCGCGGGAGCCTTCGGCATTCTGTTCCCCACTACCTCCCGCGCGGCTTCCATCTGCTTGGCGATTCTACTTGTGACMATGTTCCCTGCCAATGTATGGGCAGCCCGGGAAAGATTAACTATCGGTGGAAGACCCACACCTAAGCTGCTTATCCGTACATTGCTGCAGCTCGTGTTTCTCGCAGCGGTCCTCTTAGCGGGTTAAGACTGCGGCTTGTTCATGTAGATCCGATAATTAACGATACAATTGATTTACAAGGGTGGAGGTAGCGTGAATTCTTTTCCCGCTGCCTTTCCTTTATAACCGAACGCGTCGAGCTCACGACGTGGCTTTCTCTGCTTGCGGCAACAACCTCTCGCATTCCTTATATAGCACATAGCGATGGACGCCTCTGGAGGAATGCACCACTTTCCTGGCATGCTGGACGGCAGCCTCGTGGCGACCCGCTCTGAGCTCTATTTCGGCGAGCAGCGCTTCATTATAATTAAATTTTCTTCTATATTGAATGCTAGATCGACCAAGTCGCAGCTACGACGATGATGTCGCCTTCCTTCACGCCGCTGTTCGGCCCCTATGATCAGCTTCTTGAGCTTCTTGCCGTCCAGCGTGAAGAACATCGCCTTCTCSTCATCTATTGCGCGAAATAAAAAAGGTGAATTCTCATTCAAAATCGAATCAGAATTCACCTTTATCTGTTTGGGGCATTTGAAATATAATCTATAGGATTTTTTGAAGTCGTAACATAACAGCTGTTGCTTCCGCTCTAGTTGTGTTACCAAAAGGTACAAATGTATGATTTAAACGGCCTGTTACAATGCCATGCTCGAGAGCGGATTGAGCAAAGCCTTTAGCCCATTCGGGAATGCTTGCATCATCCGAATAAGATGAAAATGTAATATTACCTTTAGGCCAGTTCATAACCCGTGCAATGATAGCTGCCATTTCTGCACGATTTATTGTATCCAATGGACGAAGCGTTTCATCCACATATCCTTCTATCATTCCTTGCTTAAGCGCTGTGTATATAGCTGGACGAGCCCATTCTGGAATAGAGTCTTGATCAAGGAATGAAATAGGGGTTGATTCCTCAAACTGCTCGACTTTAAGCATACGCATTAACATGACGACAAACTCCGCGCGAGTAACCGCTGTATTTGCCCCAAAATGTTGAGCACTCGTTCCTTTCACAATACCTAAGCTTGCTGCTTCACAAATTTCCGCCTTTGCCCAATGAAGCTCAATATCTTTAAATAAGCACTTGTTATCAACTTCTATTTCTTGTTTACGTACAATGATCAGAGTATAACGTTTAATGGAACCATTCTCCGCTGTAATCATGATTTCAATGAGGTTAGAACCTACTTTTAATGGCAACTCACTGCTCTTGCTGCCACTTGTAACAACATAATTAACACCATTCATTTGTAACGCTGCAGTTGCTCTAACATCCTCTAATGTTGGAGTGATCCAAATTTGACGCACGCTATGATCTACATTTCGAGTATAGCTCAATGTATCCGAACTAAATTCGGCATCTAGCTGCTCGCCTATATCTAGCACCAATTTCTTGATATTGGAATTGGAGCTAAGCGAAGGAATTCCTGCATTTTGAGAATTTTCTCGCGTTACATTCACGGTATACGTCTTGATTGTCGTTCCATCCGCCGCTGTGATTACCACTTTAATTGTATTTGCACCCACACCCAAAGCAAGCCCAGAGCTTTCCTGACCACTTCGTACTGTCAGTGCGGTTTCCTCATTAATCGCTACTGTCGCTGTTGAATCAGACGCAACTAGGGTAGGTGTTACTTTGATACTACTCACATGATTTGCAACTTGAGATGTATAGCTCGTTATATTTTCTGAAAAGGATGGATTTAAGCTTGCTCCTTCAGATAATCTCAACCCGCTAAGTTTCTCGCTATTATCTGTCCACGAGGCATATAATATGATACTTGTATTGGATGATATCGTGTCCCCCTCGTTATATGAGATTCCAGTACCATCTCTTTCTGTATTCCAGCTATTAAAAAGAAAACCTTGCATTCCCCAATTCTGATCATTACCAATTACTAACACGGGGGAATCTAATGTATATGCGTTACTATTCGTTAGTTCGCTTTCTGGATCTGTATCATTACTTACATAAGTTATAAAGGATTGGTATGCATTAAAATAAGGATAGCCATTATTATGAAGATCCATCTTCCATATATTGTCGAAATCCCAATTCACATAGGAGTCCATTGTCTTCATTGCTTCTGAGTCTAATCCCTCACCAAGATTATCCGACTGGCCGGAAGTTTCGGTATCAAAATAACTGCCTACAATACTCCCAGCAATATTAGACCCAACTAATCCACCTTTAAGATCATCGCCGGTTACAAGTCCGTTCGAATAGCTATTTTCAACAAATCCTTCTAGATTATCACCGACTAAACCGCCCACTATCAGTTCTCCAGTTATAGATCCTGTTGCATAACTATTATTTACTATCCCTTTATAGTTGTAACCTACAGCTCCACCTACCTCACTAATCCCGCTTACATTTCCCTTCGCAACACTATATTCGATTAACGAATCTCCTGTAGCAGGCGATTCGTTCTCACCTACTAAACCACCAACATATGATTCTGCAATCACATTACCTGTCGCATAGCTGTAAGAGATAATTCCCCCCTCATTATCACCTACTAAGCCACCTACATCATCGCCTCCTGTTACATTACCAGTAGCAAATGAATTTTCTATTTTTGTCTCTTCGCTGTATCCAACCAATCCCCCTAAATCATCTTCACCTGTTACATCACCAGTAGCATATGAATCTTTAATATGTGAATTCATGCTGTTGCCAATCAATCCGCCCATGTCATCATCCGTATTAGATACATTGGCATGAGAATAACTTTCGCTAACGGATGAATGATCAAGAGCCCCTGCTAGCCCACCTATATATTGATGTCCAGATACACTTCCTGTGGAACCACTATTGCGAATAGTAGCGTCACTAATGATACCGAATAGACCACCTATATAATAATGGATACCCTTTACTTCCCCATCAAAATAAACATCGCTAACGGTATCATTAATACTATAACCGGTTATCCCACCTACATGGTCATAGCCTTCTACATATGCTTCAGCATTAATATTAGAGAGTATCGTATTTTCACTAAAACCAATAACGCCACCTACATCTACACTTCCACTCCCCCCATACACTGATCCTGTAACCGTAATATTTTCAAATATGCCATCCTGAACATAACCAGCAAGGGCTCCTACACTGTAGTCACCTTCTACATGTGCATTTTCAAGCACGACATTTTTTATACTTCCAGAACCAAGCATATAACCAAATAACCCAAGATGCTGATTGGAAGTATTAGTGTTAATAAACAAGTTTGAAATTGTATAATTATTGCCATTTAAACTTCCCGAAAATGGATCCCCATAGGTGCCTATTGGCTCCCATGATTGACCATTGTCATAATCACTTAAATCAATATCATTAACCAATTTAAAGTAGCTATCCAGATGATCCCTAACTTCATTTAACTGATCGGCTGTAGAAATTAGAAAGGGATCGATGTCCGAACCACTTCCCCCAGCAAAGCCTCCTGCAGCTTGAACGTAGGATCCCTCTGGATTAATCCAACTTGGAATACTGCCAAATACTGTTACAAAAATAATCAAACCTACAATCGCTTGCCTAGTCCAATGCCGTGCTGTCATTACTGTTTTCCTCCTCTGTTTATTTAAGACAAATGTGAACTATTGCAAGTATAACAAGCACCTCTGAAAGAATAATGAAAGAATCTCTGGTTCAGAAGCCAATGGAAACACGTGGTCGTTTCCTCGACAGTACGCCAATCAGCAGTCGACCGAAAAAAGGTACCGTTGCCGATGACCAATTCGAACGAACAAAAAACCACCCATAAGGGTGGTCCGTACTCAAGTTGAGCACTATAGGATTTGGATAGGAGTGGAGCATCCTGACCTGAACCTGTTTTTTAGCTGCTTTTTCGATCCAACAATTTTAGCAAAACGGTTACCGCCTCTGCACGAGTCGCAGAGTCTTGAGGAGCGAAATGATTCGCGCCTTTCCCTTGGATGATCCCGGCATTCTTCAAGGCGGCTACTGCGCCTTTTGCCCAAGCCGGAATGTTTTTGTCGTCCGCAAAGCCTGTTGGTGCATTCGCTTCGATAGGGAGACCCATAGCTTTAGTGAGCATAGCTGCCATCTCTGCGCGGGTAATTTCGGCTTCAGGACGGAAACTGCCGTCTTCATAGCCTTTAACAATTCCAAGATCGATCGCCTGTGCCACAGCTTTCTGTGCCCAGTTGCCAATCCTCTCTAAATCGGTTAATTGAAGAGCCGCACCCTCCGCCTGCGGCTTCAGCGCGTTCATCAGCATGACCGTGAATTCCGCGCGCGTCACCTTATTGCCGGGTTTAAAGGTTTCATCAGGATAACCTTTTATGAATCCGATGCTTATCGCTCGCTTAATATCAGCCTCCGCCCAGTATCCAGAAATATCGCTAAAGTCGCTTTCTGTAGGAGTGGCTGGCAGCGGAGTTACCGGCGGGTTCACTGGTGGGTTCACTGGCGGGTTCACCGGAGGATCTACCGGCGGGTTCTTCTTCCACTGCGCGTACAGTGTCGCGTTTGCCGAACCCATAATAAATGTCGCGCTAGCCGCATGTTTCGTTCCGCTGCCGTCCGTTGCCGTATTCCAACCCGTAAATGCGTAGCCCTCTCTTACCAGATTTCCAGAGTTCCCTGCGATTGTTACCGCGGCGCCAGGCAAATACGAATGGCTATCCGAAGGCACCGTTCCTCCCATATGGCCATTCCCGCTATAAGCAACGGAATATTCGGCCGCAGGCTCATCGCCGGCAAGTGTCAGCGTATAAGTCCCGGCAGGTGCCGCGAATGACAGAACGCCGCCTTCTTCGCTCACTACGCCTGTTCGGTCGGCTTGGCCGGGCATCGAAATTTTCCAATTTCCCGCTTGCATATCGGCTACGGTTACCGTCATTTCCGCCTGAGAACCGTAGACGGACAACGTCACCGATTTATTCAAGCGCTGGCCGCTCTTGCTGAACCAGACCGCTCTGTCCGCGATTTGCACGCCGGTCATCAGATCGGCATCCAGTCTCTGGCTCGGCAGAACCGCCGTTTCTCCGTCGTCCATCACCTGCATAACGTTCAGGAAGTAGTCGGTCTCCGCATGCGCTTCGGGCGATACTTCCACGCGCCATTCGCCCGCTTCGATTGTGTTAAATTCAGGCCTGCCTGAAGGAATGCGCGGATAGTTCGTTCCGCCTGTTTCGAATTCACGACCCGGCCCGCCTACCTTTTCAATGTTCAGATTGTCCGCGAGCGGCAGCAGCGTCTCGTTGACTAGCTTGCCGGTGTATCCGCTATCGCTTCTGGTCACGGTCGTGAAAGTGCCGTCCACAACAGGTTCCTCTTCCGTATGAAGCAGCCATGTCTTCTTGAAATTCGGATTTGAAGAGACGACCTTGTCGAATACAACCATCGCAGCGGGATGATCGGTGTCCTTCAGATTCAGGAACATCATCGAGCGTTCGAACTGCTTGACTTTGTCCGAATAAGCATGCGTCAGATCGCCTTTGATATAGCTGTACTCTGGTGCAAGCGGATCCGATCCGCCGCCGTATGACTGCCCGGTGACCTTGGCCCGGGCGTAGTCCTTGCCCGCCAGTTCCTCGAGCGACCAGGCTTCGGCGTAAGTGCCCGAGCCGTTCGCCCATAGCTGACCGCCATCGTTCAGCAGCGATTGGCCGCGATAGACCGGGACCTCCGCCGGATCGTGGACGAGCATGGAGTTGTGCGCGATCGTTCGCTTGTAGTAGTTCCGGTCATGGCCGCTCATATAGGACTCGGACTTGGCTCCCGGGGCAGGCAGACCCTCGTACATGCCGCTGTCAAGCGCGAGCGAGCCTTGATAATACAGCTGAAAGCTGCCCATATCGAGGTGCTGATGGTTGCCGAACCAATAACCGCCGATTTTCATCTCCGCGACGACGGATGACGAATTTTTGTCGATGGCAGTCGGATTGTCCCAGCCCGTGCGCGCGATCATCGAGCCCATCGGCGAGCCGAAGTATTTGGTAAGCGGCAGCTCGTCAACCGGACTGGAAGCCAGTTCCGGCTTGACGAACAGCATCTCGGCGACCGGATCGATCGTCCCCGGCACGTATTCGCCTTGGAACATATCGTGGACATAAGGATTGTCGTACAAATAAGAAGCGAGCATGGACTCCTTCACATATTTCCATGTCTGATTTACAGGCGTGTAAACATCCTGATAGGAATCGCCATCGCGGAGAAGCTGGCCGTCCGGCCTGCGAGTATACATCGCTCGCATCAGAACATCGCCCTGGGCTTCGGTGAAAATGTCTCCGGCTCCCATCTTCCGCATGATGATCTGCGCCCACAGCTCCGGTTCGTATCGACCTTGCATGCCGTAAGAGTCACCCTGATGATGCATGCCGGATTCATACCAGAAATTACGCACGGGCACGAATTGATTCATGAGCATAACGGCGGCGTAGTTGTAGATTTCGTGCTCCGGATCCTCGTCGTATATGGCGACGCCTGCCGCGAGCAAGTTTTTGAGAAGCTGGTCCTCGCTGTAGTGGCTCTCGATCGCGGGCACCTTCGGCTGCGGCGGATAGCCCATCTCCAAATCCTCGGCCAGCAGCTTCATCTTGGCGATGATATACGACCGCTCCTGATCATCCATGAGCGGGAAGCACCAATCATAGACGATGGCAGCCGCGTTGAGCGTATCTCCGACCTGATGGTATTGTTCGACCGGTGTGAAGTCGACGGTACCCAGAAAGTTTTTGACCATCGTCACAGCCCGTTCTCCCTGTTCCGCATCGCCTTCCACGAGATAACGCATCGCCGCTGCTTCGATCGCCTGGCGTACGCCTCGAATGTAGTTCGTCTTCGAGTCGCCTTTGATCGGGGGCAGCCAGCCTTCCGGACGGTCTCCCGTCTCCAGATCGAGACGAGTCCATGCTTGACCGTCCGTCGACACGTCCACGTCAAAAAACGAATTGCGGACGTTGCCCTTGAAGAATGCCAGCGCGACCGCATGCACCTCCTGTACGGAACCCAAGTCGTACTTCATCCATTGCCCCGCGCCATCAGACGTCCAGTACGTATTAAAGTCCCCGTCCAGCGTCTTCGGTCCTTCGTGGTCGCTGTCCTGCGCGGCGCTCCAGGTCGACGACTGCACGGGCAGGTTGGCGTATCCGCCACCTTGCGGCTCGCCGTATATTCTCGCTTCCGTGATCGAGTTCCAGGGAGCCGAAGACCCGCCGTTGTTCCCTTTGCCTATGATCCGGACATATCGCGCCTGCTGCGCGTTGGGTAGCGGATAGGTTTCAAGCTCCAAGGTCGTGCCGCTGCTGATCGTAAATGAGGCATTATCGCTGCTCGCGAGCACGGCATTCCATACCGTCTGCATCGTCGGATCAGACAGCTTGGCCTGCAGCTGCGGGATATCGGCTGCCCTGACGTACAGCCGGGGATGTACGCCCTGCGGCGGCTTAACGACCGTGTCGGCGGTAACCACGGCCGTCTTCGCCGGCATCGCGACCGTCTCGTCCGTCATGTCCGATTCCCAAACCGCGACAGGCCAGGTCGTCGTTACGTACCCGTCATGTTCGGCTTTGAGCATGTACCTGCCATCATATACTTCCGCATCGATGGCAAACGATCCGTCGGCCCCAGTTGTGGCGATACCGTATTGAGAGGACAAATTGTCATCGTATAACCGAATTTCTGCGCCAACGACAGGCTGACCGGTGTCTGCCGCGACCACCTTTCCGCCGATTGCGTGAAGAACCGATTCCGATTCACTCAGAACCAGATGGGTGTCGGTAAGCCCAGCCTCCGACGCCGTCAGCGGTTGAGAGACGGTCGCATATCCCGGCAAGGAAGCTCGCAGCACGTAGTTGCCGTCATTGACTGCCTTTTGGAACGTATAGGACCCGTCTGCACCCGTTGCGGCGCTATCGAGAGCGTAAATAAAGCCAGTATCGCTCGCGGCGTACACTTTTACAGTTGCGCCGGCCAACCCTTCTCCTTCCGCATCGCGTACCATGCCGCTCACGCCGTGCTTCCGAACGAGATTCATGCGATCAAAGTGAACCGCGCCCGTTTTATCCAGCGTTTCCAGTTGGATCCGATTCAAGCTGACGAGCCCGCTTGTGACAAAGGGGCGATTGAGTAGAACGGCGGTATGCTCGTCAACGCGGATCGCCGGCGGCTTGATATAAGTGCCAGGTTCGATCGCGTCGCTTGTCATATACACGTCGTACGTTTTGCTGTCCATGTTTACCGCGATTCGAATCGTATACCATTTGTTTGTTGCCAGCGAGCCGTTCCCGTTCGGCAGGTCGGCGTTGCCCGCGCCGCTTATGATCTTGGCACCGCCATTGTTCAGAATTTTGATTTGAGCTCCGGGCAGCAACGCCCCGCTCTCGTTTTTGCCCAACAGATTTATATTAAAGGCAAGCTGGTTACCCGCTCCTGAAGCATCCGGTTCATACAGAAACCGCGTTTCCAGCTCATATCTACCGCTTGTAATCGGCTGAATCGGTCGGATCGCGGAGACGCCCGCTGTCGATGCTTGCTGATCTCGCAGCGTCAAGCTCTTGTTGCCTTCCCCCGGTGTATCCGTAACCGAGACAAGTCCAAGGCCGCCGACCGTGTAGGCGCTCGGCGACGAACCGATCGCATCGCCGTCGAAGGAATCCTCAATCGGCAGCGCGGAGAATGCGCTTTCAGAAACCTGAAGATCGTCGTAATAGCTCGTTCCGGTGTTCGAATTTCCGGTATTAACGTACACGTTCCACTTAGCGGCGTTCTCTGGCGCTTCGGAAGTTACGTTGAAGCTCGTCCAGGCATTCAACGGCGTGGATACGTAGGCGGAAGAAGGCGTCCCGACGAGCGTGTTCGATTCGTCATAAAAACGAAGCTGGACGTTCGTCGTTCCCGATTCCAGGTAGACAGCGCCCGTCACCGAGTAGAGATGCCCCCCGGCTGCGGCTTGTTTGTCGCTCTCTACAGCGATCGACGTGCCTGCACTGGCATCTACAACCTTCAGACTGCTGCTTCCGGATACCTTCTGCTCCGTGCTGGCAGAGACGCCGGTCGTGCCGGCCGTCTGCGTCCAACCGGTCAGGCCGCTCTCGAAGCCGCCATTAATGAGCCCCGCCTCGGCCGCCGATACACGGCTTGACGACAACAAAGGGATATTGCCGATGAACAACGCCAAGACCATTAATAAACTTACGAATCTTTTCATTCCTTCACACCTTTCTTCATGATTGTATATTGGCCTATCATTAGACCCGATGCCGATGATATCTAGCAAACTCCATCTCTCTATTGGTATCCATTATTAACCTATACTCTCTTGAATCATAGAGGAGGGATTTGACTTTTAATCGGTACTTTTTTGACAATCGGTGCTGACGACGGAAAAAAAGGATCCAGCAGCATCGATTGCTGCTGGATCCTTTTTTGATTAAGAACGATATCGGTTATTATTGACGCGGCATCATTACTCGTTGCTAAGGAAAAGATTTCGAAGCGCGACCACGTGAGATCGAACTTCACGACGACCACTTCATTTTCGTTCCCCTATCCCTTAATCGCACCGATCATGACACCTTTAATGAAATACTTTTGCAGAAAAGGATAAACGAGCACGATTGGCAGAATGGCGACGGCGACCGTTGCCATCTTGATCGTCTCCGGAGGCAGCATCGCCAGATTCGTCGAGTTAACCGCCAGCTCTTGGCTAATACTCGGCGTCTGAATCATGTTGCGCAGGACGACCTGGATCGGTGCAAGATTCCTTTCCGTCACGTACATAATCCCTTTAAAATATTCGTTCCAATGACCGATTCCATAGAATAAGCCGACGGTTGCCATAATGGGAGCCGAGAGCGGGAGCACAATCCGCACAAGTGTCGCGATATCGCCGCAGCCGTCGACACGCGCCGCTTCTTCAACCTCCTGGGGCAAACTCTCGAAATACGTTTTCATAATCAGGAAGTTAAAGGTCGATACCATTCCCGG
The DNA here is from genome assembly GCF_052115165.1 of Paenibacillus sp. 2TAB23. Lineage (NCBI taxonomy): Bacteria > Bacillati > Bacillota > Bacilli > Caryophanales > Paenibacillaceae > Paenibacillus > Paenibacillus sp. 2TAB23. Next base: position 87,269 of record NZ_JBFRGD010000010.1, on the reverse strand, counting down.
AACAAACAAGGCCCAGATCGTGTTGTATAGGCCCAGCTCCCTGACGACCAAATAGGTCGGTATCAGTCCACCATTAAACAGCAAGGTGAAAATGATCACGAGCAAAATCCCGTTACGCCATGGCGTCGATTTCTTCGACAGCGGATAGGCAAGCAGCGAGGTGACGAGCAGATTCAAAAAAGTGCCTACAACCGTGATGAAAACGGTAATTTGCAAAGCATCCGGTATGCGGTTGCTGGCGAATATTTCTTTATAGGCTTGAAGCGTAAAGGAGCTCGGCCAAAGGATAAAACCACCGTTGCGAAGCACCTCGGTATAGGGCGTTACCGACATCACGAATACGAAATAGAGCGGAAATAACGTCGATAACGCGAACAGAGCCAAAACGATATATATCAGGGCGTCGACGAGTCGGTCCGATTTGGTTACCATATGCCTGAACCTCCAACTTTCTTGGCCAGTTTGTTTGCGCCTAGAATAAAGATCAATCCGATCACCGATTTGAATACACCAGTTGCGGCGGCGATGCTGAAATTCAGTTGTTCGAGCCCTTGTCTAAACACCCACGTGTCGATAATGTCGCCAACATCGTAGACCCTGGCATTCAAGAAGATGTACACCTGGTCGAATCCCGCGTCGAGAATGCTGCCGAGCCTGAGAATAAGCAGGAGCACGAAGACCGAGCGGATGCCGGGCAGCGTAATATGCCACATCTGTCGCCATCTTCCCGCGCCGTCCACGACAGCGGCCTCGTACAGCTCTTGATTAATGCCGGCAAGCGCGGCCAAATAGATAATCGCACCAAATCCTACGTTTTTCCATAAATCGGAGCCGATCAAGAGTGGACGGAAATAGTCGGCGTCGGTTAGCAAATTCAGCTCGCCCCACCCCATGTCTCGGATGAATGTCGTGAACAACCCCGAGCCTGGCGCGAATAAGGAAAAAACGATTCCGTACACGATTATCCAAGATAAAAAATGAGGACCGTAGGTAATCGTCTGCACGACCCGCTTGAACCATTGCGAACGAATTTCGTTCAGCATAAGCGCCAACATCACATCCGGAAGCATATTGAACACGATGCGATAGACGCTGATAACCAACGTATTTTTCATAATGAGAGGAAAATCGGGAGATTGAAAGATGATTCGAAAATTATCCAATCCCACCCACGGACTTCCCCATATGCCCTTCAACAGGTTGTAATCTTGAAAGGCGATCAGGATGCCCGCCATGGGTACATAGTGAAACAATAAATAATAGAGCAGTCCGGGAATCATCATGATAATCATCCATTTGCTCCGGTACAATCTCTGAAGCGACTTTCGGTATCCTATAGGTTTAGCAGTGGTCATTGACTCGCTCACAATTGTTTTGTTCATCCTGTTCCTCCTTGCCGCCAGTCTGGCTGCCGATAGGAAGAAAACCCTGCGCCACCAGGGTTTTCTTCGGTTATCCTTATTTGAAATCGTTTAATTTATTGTCTTTGAGCGCCGCGTTGATTTGGTCGGTATACCCTTGGAAGATATCTTTTCCTTTGAACGTCGTCATTAATGTTTCGCGGTATTTCGGCCAATTGGCGGCGCTTTTATCTTCAAAGATCATCTTGATGTGCAGCTTGTTCATTTCCTTGCGCAGGTCGCCGATGTTCATCCCCTCCGGCGGAGCAAGCGTGATTGGCGGCAGCGCGTCATGTTTCGGGAATGATGCAACTGTCTTCGAGACAGCCTGGTCGCGCGGGGATATGCGCGGGTCGATCACTTCAAAGCCGAGCACGGACGGCTCTTCCGGTGTAAAGAAACGATAGATGCCAAGCCAATTGCCTGCGTTTGCGATATCGGCATCGTACGCCTCTGGGATGAGCGTGATCGTATTGCCGTTTTTCGTGTAGTGTCTGCCCTCTTGGCCGTAATGGGTCAGCAGATACCCTTCCTCACCGGTCAACCAGTTTAGAATTTCGAACGATCGAATCACGTTCTCCGGTTTTTGCTCCGCTACAGTTTTGCCGACCATGATGGAAGCTTCGGGGACTCCGTATTTCCAGATCGCAGGTTTGTCCGGGAACGGATTAAAAGGCTGCCAGTCCGCTTCGGGATTTATCGCTTTCGTACGCGATTGAATGCTGTTAGGGACACCTTCCAATGCGGCATTCTGATCTCCGCTAAAGAACATGCCGATTTTGCCTTGTGCCGCTTTATCCAGATGTCCCGGAGATTTGCTCAAGAACCAGTCCGGATCGAGGATGCCTTCGTTGCTTATGGCGATAATATCCTCGATTACCTTCTGAACGCCGAGGTCGGTCCTATTGTCTACAAACGATCCATTGGCGATTTGGAAGTCAGCCACAAAACCGTTCGCCAGCCATTGCGGGAACTCCAAAGGTATGCTGGCTCCGTTGCCTGATGTCGAGAACCCGTACGTATCCTTCTTGTTGTTTCCGTCAGGATCGTTATTGGTGAATTGACGCATGACCTCGATCATCTCGTCATAAGATGCCGGTACCTCCAAATTCAGCTTGTCTAACCAATCCTTGCGCACGTACCATGCCGGGAACTGATTGCGCATGAAGGGGAGGATTCCCCGGTTAAAGCCTGTTCCTTTCAATTGGTATGAGTCCAACTCTTGCTGTTTAACCCACTTGTAATAATTCGGCATCGTTTCTTCGTTCAAGTAGGTCGTCAAGTCGGCCAGCAGTCCGTCGGTCGCATACTTTTGCGAAGCGGCACCGTCACCGATGAAGATATCCGGTATATCCCCGCCTGCCAGCTGTACGTTCATCTTATTTTTGTAATCCTCGCCGACCACCATATAATCCAGTTTCAGATCCACGTTGAATTTTTCTTCGATGACTTGTTTGACGAAGTCCTTGTCTGCTGCAGGAAATGTGGAATTGGCAAATGCAGGGCCGACCGGAATCATAAATCGTAGGCTGAGTTTCTGCGTCTCGTTGGATGCTGTCTCCTGGGTTGGATCGACGCTTGCTTCCGGCACGTTCGATTCTGTCGAAGTGCCATTCCCTGAGCAGGCCGCAGTCAACATGCTTAGCCCGGCTAGTACTGCAATTAAAGTTTTTTTCACCTTTCATCACCTTCCAAATGTTAATATCGTTCATTTGCTTACGTTTATTATCCGCGAAGCCAAATCGGATTCATAGATGAGAGGTATGACTTTCCATTGGTACTTTTTTGACCATAATAGATTTCCAACCTAGCCTTACCATTTAGCATAAAAAGAGACGAGCCGCAAAAAGCGCTCGTCTTCATAAACCATTAAATATCATCTTCGGAATACAAATTCATATGTTCGCGAAGTTTCCGCTTCCGGTATTGGCTTGGTTCGATTACATGGATTACTGCTCGTGACTTAATTCCCCATAAGATAAATTTTTTTAAAAGCAATGTCTGTAAGTTTTTCCAATCAAAGAAGAGTGTATGAAGGATAATGGAAATCGTCATATTAGCGTGCATAGCTGTGCTATGTGATTAAATCCTGTCTTAGCGGAGTAAAGGTGTCCAGCAGCTTGCTCTTCTGAAGGGCTCGGCAGCCATGCTCGGCGAGACTCGGAATATAAATCGAATCCCCAGCTGCAATGACCGTTTTTTCGCCATTAATCGTAAATTCCAGTTGCCCCTCCAAACAATAAGAAAGCTGTTCGTGCACATGACTATGCAAATACCCTTCCGCACCCTCCTCGAAATGAACCTCCATCATCATGATCGTCTCGCCTGGCGTGAAAATTTTGCGTTTGACACCCGGCTCGGCGTTTTCCCATTCGTTTATTCGACTCATGTAGCATTCTCCTCTTCTATTTCATTAAACAATCTTAGATATATTGCGTCTTGTTCTCGCATCGATCAAAGGTCAGTTCAAATCCGTTTGAAGCAGAAAGCGTAAGCAAAGATCGGTCAAATTCAGGAGAAAGCTGCTCGCAATAGCGCATGAATTGACTCAGGCTTTTAAACTCCTCTTTGGAGCCGCATTGGCATAAATAAGCCGTTTGGCTGCCATATACCCGATATTCGCACTCAAACAAAAGATCATTATGAGGCACTTTGATGTCACTGCTCCAGATAGCTGCATAACCGCCGTCCTTTTGACCGAACAACCACGAGCCTACCTGTGATACTATATCAAACTTGCTTTTCGGGAAAAAGAGATGCGTGAACGAAACTGGGTGGTCTTCACCAATATCATAGACAGCTCCAAGTAACTGGCCCTGCTGCTTAATCGCGGGCATGATGCCGTTCCCATACCAGTATCCCGGGCGCATGCCGCCATCATCTGACATCTCGCCTGGATGGTTCGTGAACACAACCGTATCATTATCTAGCGCCGCATACCACATATGCTGCTGATAGCCCTGGACGCCAGGTTCAAAGCGGGAGGTGCCGTGAAATCGCTCATTAAAAGATTTAATATAATCATTGGATTCGATGTCGGCTTCGTCATCAAAGCTAATATTTTCCCAATAGCCGGGACGCTCATCCTTTCTCGGCGACTGTACAGAGGTAAGCATATAATCCTTATGTTTTTTGAGCTTAATCCACGCGTTGCCTGTCTGATATTCCCTCTCTAAAGGCTCGTACATCAGACCGACTAATGAATCTGGCAGCCGATACTTGCTGTTCATGAGGAAAACCATCCATTCGCTGTTGCCAATTGGCGCTTTTTCATCCAGCAAGCTTATTAAGGATTGTGCCGCTTGGGTGAATGGAAGAATGACAGAACGGTAAATTCTAGCCTGCGGCGCAATGATAGAGCCGCGAAATGTATGCCAAGCAAAGGTTTCCAGCATCTTATCGATTAACCGGGCGGCTCGGGATGCTTCCTTTTCCTCCATATAATCGACAACGTTAAGTAAAGCGCCGAGCGTCACGCACATATAATCCGTGCTTAGAAACTCCTCAAAGCCATATTCCTCGATATCTGCCAACCATTGCTGTATTCTACCCTTAGCCACCTTGCTCACTTCTACACCTGTGCGCCCTGACCTTGGGAAAGTCTGATTCGGGTATTCACGGCCTGCCATATAGGCGCATATATAGAACATTAGCGCATGATTCTCGCTCCAAAAGCACATGCCGTCCGAGCCGTTCTCGGTCATCCAATACCGGTAGTTCACAATGGCTCGTTCAGCCCGGTCAGACAAGGCAGCATTCAGACTATGGGATTGCATCAGGCGAAGCAGCCCGGCAAGAAAAAAGTCCGAGCAATCTTCCCTTCTCTCTATTTGTTCTAATGCCTGCACGATGTGAGCTTCATCATGTGCCGCCTTCATCCCCAGCTCCCAACGTGCCAGCACATAGAACAAACCGAATCGCAGCGGCTCGAACGTATGGCCAGCGCCAATACCCGCAAGCTCCTTATACATTCTTCTGCTTCGTTCTGCGAAATCTGCTGACTCCAGATAAATAGGTTTGCGGTTTTGCAGCAATTCGATTTTGCGTGACAGCTTTTTTTGATCTATCTCTCCGTAAACGACAGCTATCAGCTCGTCCTCTTCTACATCAATAAAGCTCAAACCGCTAATATCCATTCGTTGCCCGTCATTCTGAATATGACGATAAGTCAAATAGACGGGACAAGGAGGATTCGCGGGAAGGTGAATTCTCCTTCCACTCATTTCAATCCCCGATAACCAGTGATCCAACGCGAGAAACGGCTGGACATTCTCCAGATCAGGGAGCGAGGTATCGATCAAGTCCCACTTCTCCAATAATTGAATGCCGAAAATGTTTCGCGTATCCCGCACCGCCAAATTCTGCATGCGAATCGTTAATGCGTTATAGCCTTTCTGGAGCATAAAGGTAATTTCTTTCTTGACGATCGGCTTGTACACCGGCTCCATAACGGAGCATACCTTATGATCGCCAAGCCATACATCAACGGCTGCGTAAGTCCAAATTACTGCTCGTACCTTTATCGCTTCCTTTACAACCAGCCCCGCAGCTGCCAGCAGCTCGACTTTTTGCGGTGTGACCGAAAACTGACTAATATTCACAAAGCCGCTGCGCGGATAATAATACGCCCAAGGAAGTCCCAATTCGCTCAGGCTGCCTATACGAATCTGATCGGATGGGGCAGGCAAATTCCTTTCCGCAACGATGGATCTCAAATATTTCTCATAGCGAATCTGGTTTTTATCTGTTTTATCCGCTATAAAAGGCGTTAGTTTCGGTCCTGAAATGAGATAATGCGAAATAAATCCGTTGAAGCTCTCCACAGCCTTCACCTCCGTAGTATTCATTCAGGCATAACAAAACGGGTATGTCGATCCGCTCTATTCAAACTAAGTACAGGCGGCTTCCATTCATCCAATTGGATGCTCCACTCTGCCGGCTGCAACTCGCCACTTCCTTGACTAGGCCTCATTACGGTAATAAACCAGGTTCCCTCACTCGAATTTATCAAGCTCTGAAGCACCTTCAGCGGCTGCATCGTCATCGGTAGAACAGACTCCCAGCTATCCTCCACGTCCATGGACATCGATTCGGGTCCAAAAACCAGCATCTCGCATGTAATGGGCGAATCTTCTCCCATCAAGCGGCTTCCTATTGCATAGTAGGGTGCGGACTCGGCACCTGCCAGCTTCTCCACCTTCCAATCCAGCAGTCTGGAATGAAGCCGGTGCTGGAACGTATGCTGCCCTGTTCCAGTCAGGCGATCGTAGATCACCCATTCGCCGCTTTCTAGGAACCATACAGCGCGACGATGCTTAATACCTCGCCCTTCGTAGCCGTCATGCTCTGCACAAATCATTTGCTGATCCGGTTCCCACGTGAGCAAAGTGACATTCGCCTCAGGCAGTCCCCAGCTCTGCGTTCGCAAATATGGCGTTTGGTCCTGCCCGTCGACAAGAACGGTATTATGCGCGGATGTGCTTTTGAAATAACGTCTCCACGGGTTTTCCATGTACGTATAAGTGCCTGGATCTACAAACAACGCTTCTCCGAATGCGCAAAACTCGAAGGAAAGAGCATCCGCATGCCCATGCGGCCCGCCCAAAGCAGCAGCGTCAAAGATCAGCTTCTGCTCGCTGCTGCCCAGCCCGTAATATCCCGCTTTCGGGAAAGCAAAGGGCAGCTTCGCGGCTGGTAGCTTCCCTTCTCCCCGTGCGTCTAGAAGCTGCTTTATGGCAAGTGGGCCGACTGTCCAGAACTGCTCATGCAGCTGCTCGGCAAGCATGAATTCCGGTTGATTCATATAAAGCGCTGCCGCATTAAGATCAGGGGGATGCGTGGCATACGAATCTGCGAAAGGAGCCATGCTGCCGTCCTGCCTCGTCATGCAGGTCGCGAAGCGTACCATTCCTGCCACAATCCGCTCGTATTCGTCGGAGAACGCAAGGCCGCGCTTTTGCAGCATGACCGCACAATCGACAAACAGCTCAAGCGATACCATATGGTAATGCGGAGTAAGCTCGGAATGGACGCCATCGGACAGCACCTGTACGCGAATGCAATCCTCCAGACGCTCAATCGCCTTATTGCGCCATTCCGGACTTTCCTCCCATGAAATAAACGTAAGTCCCGCGCTAAGCAATCCGATCATATGCATGATCGAGTGATTGATTTCGATGCTTGCCGTGTAGGTCGATAGGAACCAAGCATGCTCCTTCACCGAATCAAAAAACCGCTGCTCCTGATCACCGGTCCAGCTCGCTGATCCATGGAAGAAATGATAGGCATAGACCCATTGCCTCAGTCTAAGCCCCGTCTCCAGCAGCCGCCATGGACCCGGTCTTTGGAAATAGGTGAGTTCCTCCGCCGGCACATTGCGCGGACAAGGCTGGGTGTCGATCCATCCCGTGATATGCGCTAAAGCTCTGGCTGCATACTTCTCATTGCCTGTGCACGCGTAAGCGATGCCTAAACTGCGGAGATGCTTGAATCGATTGATGCCCCAAGTAAATTCCTTGTCCCCTGTAGGATTATGAAGCCAGTCGATAGGGTCGCCCAAGTCGATATTCATGTTTTTCCAAACCAGACGATTTCCTGCGCACCAACGGTCTGCCTCCGCAATTGCTTCCGTTGCTTTCGCGGGAAATTGCCGATTAAACTGCTCTCCCCATTCCCTTCTCTGCCCGAGGGTGAAAAATAGATGATCCATTCCTATCCCGCTCCTCTTCGCTCCGCATTTGATACCGCTCATTTTTATAAAAAACAGAGGCTGCCCATGCAGGCAGACTCTATTTCCCTTGAATGGCTATTCGCCGAGCGAGCCTTGCAGACTCTTCGCACTGAATGATGGATTAGCTTGTACATTCGTTAATCCTTCCTTGCGTGCCGTTGCCAGCGCTTTCTCATATCTCGTGTTCAAATCTGTGATTGCGGCATCCAGCTCTTGATTTCCTGTCAAAATATACTCAATGAAAACATCGCTGAACTTCTTGCCTTCTAGCTTCGTCTCTGTGATCGAAAGCGGCGTAGCTGGATAAATGCCGTCATACTTCGTTGGAAGGAATCCTTCAATGCCCGCCAATTCCGGCTTGCCTGCCGCCTCGTTCACGTAAGGAAGCACGGAGAGGCCAAGACCCTTCTCCTGATAATCTGAACGAAGCTCGAGGTTGTACAAATATTCCAGAAACTTCACTGCTGCTTCCTGCTTGGTCGATTTGGCGCTTATTCCAATATATCCACCCGCATTGACCCAAGAAACGCCATTTATTTGACCATCCTTCGTCGGCACTAGCGCTGATGCCCAGCGGATGTCGGTCGGGAACTGTGAGGTATACACAGCAGGCTCACTGGAATGGTTGACGTACATCCCGATTTTGCCTTGTGCGAATTGAGCGCGCAGCGGATCGATATCCAGCGACTCTGCTCCCGGAATCATGCTTCCGTCAGTTTTAATTTGGCGCAGCGCCTCCGCAATATCGCGGTACATTTCAAAGTCGAACTCTCCCGTTTGGAAATTAAAGCCTTCATGACTGGATTCGGAGCCTAACGAGCCAGCCGCGAACGCAGGGCGAGTAAAGCCCGATCCGTTTTTGAAATTGCTCGCAAATCCATATACGCCTTCCGATTTGCCCATTTCCGTCATTTTTTTAGCCATTTGGACCATTTCATCCAGCGTCTTCGGCGGCTCTGTATAACCTGCCTTCTCCATCAAATCAACATTATATAACAAGCGCCAGAACTGGCCTGTATTCGGCAGAGTATAGACATGTCCATCCTTCGTGTAAATATCCTCAACCAGCAGGCCTTCAAACTTCGCTAGAAACTCATCGCTTAGCAGCGTGTCCAGCTGTGCATAGTAGCCCTTGTTCACATAAGTTTGGAAATCGCCGCTTCGGAAAATGTCAGGAGCCTGGTTGCTTGCGAACGCAACCTCTACCGCCTGATTGTAGTTGTCTGCCATAACCTTCATTTCAACTTCAATATTGTCGGTGTTTGTTGCGTTATAATTATCCACTTGCTGCTGCATATAATCCATGTCGTGGCGATCAATGGTCCAATATGCGATCTTCGTCTTTGCCGTTCCACTGCCGCCCTCTGATGCATCCGGCTTCTCGCTCGTACCATTATTCGTCGAGCATGCTGCCAGCATGATAGCCATAACCAGTAGATATAAAACCGAAAGTGTACTCTTCGTTGCGAACCTTTTGTTCATCTGTCGTACCTCCCCTTTGTTTGGCAAGCGGCGTTCCTTTCGGGATAACCCGTCCGGCTCACATTGCTGACCTCATTGTAGCACCTAAGCTCGCCAAGCCATGAAGGACAAAATCACGATCCTGGGAGGGGAAAATCACTCTTATTCGCTATTTGACCCCGAGCTTTCATATTTGCCGCGAAATTCTGTTGGTGTCAGCCCCGTATGCTTCTTGAATAGCTCGCTGAAATACGGCCGATCGCGATAGCCAAGCTCGAAGGTAATATCCTGTACCTGCATGCCTTCAAGCAAAAGCTTCTTCGCCTTCTCCATGCGCTCGCTCGTGACGTATTGCATAAACGTCATTCCAACTTCCTTCTTGAACAAATTCGAGAAATAGCTTGGGCTCAAGTGTACGACACCTGCACATTCCTGCACCGTGAGATCGCTTCCCAGCCGGCTGCTTACATAGTTCACAGCTTGATGAATGAGCTGGCCGACGTCGTTTTTCTGACGCTTCTGAACCCATTCGCTCCCTGTTAATCCAAGCTCCTTCACATCTTGAATCAGCTCTGCCGTGGATAGGTAGCGTCCTTTCTTCATCGCGCTTAACCGTTCATCTAGCCAAAATCGTTGCTTTTCATCCGCTTTCTCCGCAATGACGCGGTACATGGAGAATGCCAGCCCATAGAATAAATTCGTCAGCACATCGGGATCAGGCGGAGCCGGATAGCGCAGGCATTCCTCGGCTATGCTTGCCAGCAGGCGCTCTGTCCCTTCTTTATTGCCCGAACGCAGACAATAGAGCAGCTCTGTCTCCTTGTCCGCTGAGTATTGAGGTGTAATGTGGTCCTGGCGTTCAATGTCGCGGTATGAAATAACGCAGCCGTTTCCTGAATAAAATTGATAGCTGAGCGCTGTCTTAGCCTGTTCATAGGATAGAGCAATCTCCCCGATCCCCTCTACCCGGCCTCCGACACCGACTGAAATATCTCGTTTGGCATACTGATTCACATGATGCCTGCAGGCTTCTGCAAGAGCAAGCACATCTACGTCTTTGTCCGGATTCAGAAGGACGACGAACTGGCCCAAATGCTCGCGAAATACGATGCCTTTCGCCTGCTTCTTGATCGTTTCTTCCATAATATTCTGAACCGCGAACCTTGTAAGCTCGACCTCCCTGACAGGCAAAGGCGTACGCTCGTTCATCAAGCCTTCTATTTGTACAGCCATAGCGACAAAGCCGCTCGTACCCATATCGATTCCGAGGAAATCCCACTTCTCGTACGCCCGTTCCGGTAGCTCGTCATGACGGATCAGCAGGCGGAAATATTCCTGGCGCAAATACGGCAGGCTTTCCCTCACCTTTCTCTCAAGCGCCATCTTATCCAGCTGCTCCAGCCTCTGCGCCTCAATCTTAGCTTTGGCACGCAGCACCGCATCAACCACCTGCTCCGACGTAAATGGTTTAACCAAATAATCAAACGCGCCGAGTCGCACCGATTCCTGAGCATAGGTGAAATCAGAATATCCGCTGAAAAAAATAATTTGTGGACCTTGCTCCCCGCTTTCCTTCAGCTCACGAACCATATCGATTCCGCTCTGCATCGGCATCCGGATATCCGTCAATACAATATCCGGATGCTTATCCTTAATAAGCTGAAGGCCATCCTTGCCATTCATTGCCGTACCGGCAATATCAATTCCATGCTCCGACCATGGAATCTTTTTGAGAATGCCATCGATTACCGTCTTCACATCATCAATGATGCACATCGTTATGCCGCTCATTCGTTTATCACCTCTTGAATAGGAATCATCAGCTTAACGGACGTTCTAATGCCCGGCTCGCTTTCAAGCTTCATGGAAGCCTTGTACCCGTAATATAGCGCTAATCTCGCTGCAACGTTGGATAGCGCGTAGCTCGTTTGCTCTGTATCCGCTCCGTTCAGCATCTTTTCCACGCGAGCTGTATCCATCCCGCTACCGTTATCCGTTACCGTCAGCGTCAGCCATTCTTCAGCCACAGCAACCTCAATGCGAATCATTCCCTTGTGCGGCAGCTCCTGGAAGCCGTGCAGAATCGAATTTTCAACGAGCGGCTGGAGCATGATTTTGAGTACCGGGATATCCATCAGCTTCTCATCGGCTGCCGCAAGCTCGTATTCGAACAAATCGGGATAACACATGACCTGCAGCTTCAGATATTGTGCGACATGTTCAAGCTCCTGCCGCAAGGTCGTGATTTCTCTGCCATTGTTGAGGCCTAGCCGGAACAGCAGGGAGAGCGAGACGATCATGCCGCTGACATCCTGCTGTTCCTCCATTTCGCTTTTCCAATAAATCGTATTCAGCGTATTGTATAAGAAATGAGGATCGATCTGAGCTTGAAGCGCCTTGATTTCGGATTTGCGCTTGGATTGCTCCGATGCTTTAACCTCATGGATTAATTCGCCAATTTGCTCCAGCATTCGGTTGAATTTATGCCCTACCTGGCTGATTTCGTCCTCAAACACACTCTCAAAGCGAACGTCAAGCTGGTTCTGTTCGACTTTAAACATAAGGTTTCGAAGCTTGAAAAGCGGCTTTAGAAGGAGCTCTGACAGCATGCTCGACATAATAAGCGCCAGCACGACGCATACGCCCATTATCGAAAGAATGGTCCAGCGCATGCGCTGAACGGGTGCAAGCAGCTCCGACTTTGATTGGTAGCCAATGAGAACCCAGTCCGGATTCATGCCCATCGCCACGTAATTGACCAAGTAAGGCTTATTGCTCTCGGTGGAATATTCAAAGTGGCCTCTGTCGCTGGCAGCGAACCGTTCATACAGCTCCTTGTTATGATTAGGCAGATCAGCCTCGGAGGTGAATACGGCGTTCCCGCTGCTTCGGTCAACAACGAGCTGTTTGAGGCTGCCCTCCTGTAGATGAGCTTGGATCAGCTCCTGCAAATAATCTTCCCGAATATTAACAACAACATAAACGCCTGGCAGCTGCATCTCAAAAAGCGGTTTGATGATTAAGGATATAACCGCATTTTTTCTGCTGAACAGTTGATCGGCATGACCGCCTGCCCATAACGTAGCCCACTGCTTCTGTGTATCAAGGATCATGGCACTAAGCGCTGTATCGGCGAAATCATACATGCTGCGCTTGCTCTCCGTAGGATAGAAGTCGCCGATCGGCGTATGCACCAGCACGGAATCGATCGATTGTTCCGCAATCATCATTTGAGCGAAAGGGGTTTGCAGCTGCGAAAGCCGGTTATAATATTCGTTCCCGTTGCCAGCTTGGACATCGCGCATCGCATGCTGGAACGGCTCCCCCATCATGAGCGCGGATACCGATACGACTATATTCCGAAGGCGCTCATCGAACACCTGCGCCGTTTTGTTCAAGGTGTCCTGGCTTGTCTTGTTCGCTTGAGCTTTCATTTCACGAGAAAAAAACACGGAAACATAAGTTCCCGTGACAGATATACAAACGACAGTTAGCATAACAAATGAGATCCATATTCGTTTTTTTAGCGACATCTTTCTAAATATATGTTTCATATCGTCCATCGCCTCAATATATGAAAGGATCAGCCCTTAACAGAGCCCATAGTAACTTGCATGAAGGAGCGGTTGGCAAAAAGGTAAACGATCAACAGCGGTAAAATCGAAATGCATGCGCCTGCAAGCATCAATTGATTTTCTACGGCTGCTCCTGCTCCGTATCTCAAATTCGCGAGGCCCACGGGGAGCGTTTGCAAATCAGGACGGGACAGCGAGAAGACCAGCGGCAGAATATATTCATTCCAGGCATTCCTAAAGGTAAAGAGTGCCACAACAGCAAGTGCAGGTCTAAGGAGCGGCAAAATGATTCGCCAGAAGGTGGAGTAAAAATTGCAGCCGTCAATCAGCGCCGCTTCGTCCAAATCCTTCGGAATACCTCGGAAAAAGCCTATAATCATGAAAAAAGCGGTGGCATGCGCACTGATTAGAATGATTATGACACCCCATAATGATTTCTGCAAACCGATGGCGACCATGAGATTAAACTGCGGTTTTAACACCACGGCTCCGATAGAGATGAACAAGGTGAACGATTGAAGAAAAATAAATAGTTTTTTGCCTCTGAATGCAACGCGGTCGACTGCATAAGCCGCCATAGCGGATACGAGCAGCGTTCCGATCGTAGCAAACACAGCTACATAGATACTATTGAATGTGAAGCCTGAGAAATCGGCTTTGCTCCATGCCTCAGCATAGTTCTGGAATTGCCACTTCAAAGGAAGCACCGTCGCACCGGTCGTCAGCTCTAGGTTAGTCTTGAACGAACCGAGCAGCGCGATTACTATCGGGAACAGCATCAGTCCTGCCGTGACCAGCAATAGCAACCATACCGGCGTACGGACCAGCATTTTACGAATCGTCATGTTCCTTCCCCCTTTAATAAACATTGTTCAGTTTTTTCGACATCCAGAAGTAAAGCCACGTGACTAGGCCAACAATGATGGCTGTGGTGAACCCGACCGCGCTGCCGTAGCCGATATTCTGAACAGAGGTGCCTGTTGTGGTGAGCGGGAAAAACAGCTTGTACAAATACAGATACATGACTTCCGTTTTGCCGAAAGGTCCGCCTTCCGTCAAGACCATGATGCTCTCATAGCCCTTCAAGGAAGTCGTGATAGCGAGCATGACGATCATCTGCAGCACAGGTCCGAGCATTGGAATCGTGATGTACCATAAGCGCTGGGCCGGATTTACGCCATCCAGCGAAGCCGCCTCGTAAACATCCTCCGGAATGCTCTGAAGGCCCGCGATAAAGAGCAGCATGTAGTTGCCTACGGCCCCCCATACGGCAATGATAATAATCGTCATCATCGCATGGGCAGCGCCAAGCCAATCAACCGGCCCAGATACGATATTCAGCTTGATTAAGTATTGGTTGATAATGCCGTTGTAAGAATTGAATACGATATAGAAAACAATAGACATTACCGATGCGCTGAAGATGGTCGGCAGGAAAAAGATAGCCCGGAAAGCATGCCGTCCCCGCAGCTTGCGATTTAAGATAACAGCCAGAATAAGCGATAATGGCAGCGTAATAATCAGTTTTCCTCCCGCGTAAACGAAAGTATTCACGACAGACTGCCAAAACTCAGCATCCCTTGCGACTCTGGCGAAGTTTTCCAAGCCAATGAATTTTGGAGTCCCATACCCCTGATAATCATAAAACATGTAGCGCAGCGCCCAAAATACAGGATATATGCCGAGGGCCATCGTCAGAAAAAAACTGGGAAGGCTGAACAAATAGGCACCTATTCGATTTCTTTGCATGAATCCATCTCCTCCCGTCTTATAGCTTCATTGTATAAGAAGCCTGCCTGTTGACGGGATGGGACAATCCATCAACCTAGGGGGACGAAACTACTTTTATGCCTAAAAAAAAGTTAATTTACGCCTTAAAAAAGTAAACGGCTTCGCTTTGTGCCTGAACGCCGAAAAAACATTGGGCAACCCGTTTGCTGCAGCATGCAGTCCGTTTTTAGCGGCGATGACTGCTCATTGAGAACGACGGAGCTCTCGATTTGGCTTTTGCTCGCCTGCAATTGCTCACGAATGCAGCTATAGACCAAAATAGCAGAAATGGCGGTGCAGTTCATATGATCCAATTGGGCCAATAGAATCAACGACGTATCTCACGACGTACATAGCAGATCTGTCACTAGACGAAATAAAGGAGACTATCAGATTCAATTCCGATAGTCTCCTTTATTTGGCTACACCTGAATTTCTCGTATTGCAAAAGTTAATCTCTATAGGCATTACAAACTGCTGTCACCCCTACATTTTGAGATCTGCTCATCACTCTATTTGAATGGGTCTTCTTCTTCAATTGAGCGTGTTTAAACTCTTTTTTAACTTCTCTTCATCTTCTACATCTTTGATTAATATGGTCCCATAAATAGGAACCAATGCTCCCCCACTCTAATATTGCTTACTCGACTATTTTCTGTTTCCAAGGGTTTGAGTTTTGAACATATGCAATAAACCGTTTGGCTGCTGGAGAAATATGGCGATCTTCTCTCCACTTCAATCCAATTTCCCAATACCAACCTTCATCATTAATTGGAATCCAAATCAAATCATCCAACATCAAACCCAGTGTCTTAGGCAAAACAGAAACACCTAGACCTGACTTCACGAAACCAGCCACAGTAATCAGATCCTCAGCTTCATAAGCCGAATCAAGAACAAACCCTGTATATTGGAACCGAGACATAATTGTAGCCTTTAATCCACAGTTGTTTTTTAAACCTACGAATGGCTCGCCCGACAGCTCTATCAAATTTAGAGCAGAGCTATCCGCATATGGATGCTGGGAGGGTACCACAATGTATAATGGGACCTTTTGAATACTTACCCATTGGTGATTCTCTAGAGTGGATTCTCTCGATGTAATCATAACATCCGAAAAGCCTTGTTCCAGTTGGTCATCAATGTCCCCAAGATTCCCCTGTGTCAGCTCAAAACGAACTTTGGGATATTCTAACTGGTAACTTCTGATTAAATTAGGGATCAGGTCTACACCTAGAATGTTCAGATAAGATAACGTAATCACTCCTGTTTCCGGGTTAGACCACTCTTCAATTTCCTTAATGCCATTTTCAATGTTTTGCAAAGCTTTGCCAATCCATTTGGAGAACATGGTACCATTTCGGTTCAGCTTTACATTTCGTCCATTTCGCTCAAATAAGGGAGCTCCGATTTCGTTTTCAAGCTTGGCAATCGAATGACTTAATGCTGGCTGAGTAATACCGAGTGTTTTGGAGGCTAAAGTCATATGCTCAAGTTTTGCAACGGTCATAAAGTATTCTAATTGCGTAAGTTCCACTACAATATCCCCCTCCATATATGAATATTATTCATTGATTCTATTATTATAATAAATTGGACGTTATAAAAGGTGCAAGTGTACTATTAGATTTAGCTCCTCTCGAACAACACATCGTGGAGTGATTGTAGATTAAGCATTGAAAACAAACGTGTTCATCACTAGGAGGAATAGAAATGAATAAAGGATTTGAGTTCTCTTCATCAGAATTTGAAGGCAAGAAGGTGCTTGTAACCGGAGGAACGAAAGGAATGGGACAAGCTGTTGTGAAAAAACTCGCCAACAGTGGAGCTACTGTTCTGACAACTGCCCGATCCCTATCTGTAGACTTACCCAATTCGGTAAAATTTGTTCAAGCAGATATTGCTTCACCTGAAGGTGTAGAGCAAGTGATTACAGCAGTGAAAGAACAGCTTGGCGGTATCGATATTATAGTCCATTGTGTAGGCGGTTCAACCACACCTCCCGGAGGCGCTCTTGTATTGAGCGATGAGGATTGGTTTCAGGCATTGAATTGGAATCTGCTCGCCGCTGTTAGGCTCGATCGCGGTTTAATTCCACTCATGTTAGAAAATAAATCAGGCGTTATTCTTCATTTCACCTCAATCCAAAGACGGTTACCACTATATGAAACGACACTAGCTTACGCTTCCGCAAAAGCCGCTCTCGCTAATTATAGCAAAGGATTGTCTAATGAATTTTCTCCCCAGGGAATTCGAATAAATACATTGTCTCCAGGTTTTATCCAGACAGAGGCAGCAGATGCATTGATTGATCGAATCGCTGCGGAGACAGGAAGCAGAGAAAGCGCGCTCGAACAACTTATGTCGTCACTTGGAGGCATACCGATTGGTCGGCCAGGATTCCCAGAAGAAGTGGCTGAGCTGGCTGCATTTTTGGTTTCCGATCGTGCAGCATCCATTACAGGAAGTGAATACGTCATTGATGGTGGAACCATTCCTACCGTCTAACCATTGAAAAAGGAGAGAATATTATGGAATTTCAACAAATCCCATCTGTGATCCACAAATATATATCCGCATCCAACAAGCCTGATCCTGCAGCATTTATAGAATGTTTTTCAGAAGATGCCGTTGTATTGGATGAAGGAAAAAAGCGGTTTGGCAAACATGCGATCAAAAAATGGAGTGATAAATACCATTTCGGGGCAAATGTGACATTGGAGCCAAAGGAAGCAAAAGAAGAAGGCGATAAATTTGTAGTAACATGCCAAATTGATGGAACTTATGACAAAACTGGCTTACCCGATCCCTTATTGTTGAACTATTATTTCGGTATAGTAGATGATAAAATAGTGAGCCTATCCATTTTCTGAAACTGGTATCATTCTGTCATCATGTTATAAAATGCACGAATACCTCTCAGCATAAAATAAAAAGCAGGCCGCCGCAGCGCCTCCTCATCGTGTATGATAAACAACTATCGTTTTTAGTTAGCGTAACGACAGTTTTAACACATCCCTTATCTTTCTGGAGAAAGAACAACGTGAACCCTTCGAACTGACTCCAAAGCGTGAGACAGAATAAAACACCTCCAAGTTGTACGACTATTGTTAAATAGTCGTACACTTGGAGGTGTTTTTGCTTGGGAGCAAGAGTGAGTTACCCCGTAGAGATGAAAATGAAGGCTATTGAAATGAAGTTAGCAGTAGTGCCTGTAATGGATTTGATGGAACAGTTGTATGCTCTCCGCGAGCAGCTGTTGTTGTACCGGTTAAAAATTCTCATTTAGGGAACGTCCCAATTGTGGACTGCCCCCTCATATACGTTGTTATAGCTGGACAATATTTGCCGTCATTAGCCTTTGACCGCTCCAGCGGTTAGGCCTTTCATGAACGTTTTTGAACCAAGAATAAACAGAATTAATACGGGAACCGTCGTCATCGTTAACGCAGCCATCCGTGCCGCGTAATCTGTACGATGTACGATACCCAGATTGGAAATAAATATCGGAAGCGTGTACCACTCAGACTTGTTAATCGTGACGAGCGGCAGCAGATAGTTGTTCCATGACCATAGGAAGACCAAGGTTGCCAAAGTTGCCAAGCCAGGCTTCATAATCGGCAGCACGATGCGGACGAAGATGCCCGGCTCGGAGCAGCCGTCAATTCGTGCGCATTCCAGCAAGTCGCTCGGAATTGAATCGCGCATAAACTGAATCATAAAAAATGCGCCAAACGGGAAAGCCGCCCAAATGAGAATGACTGGCCATAATGTATTCCCGACGCCAAGATGTCTCATTTCGATAATATAACCGATTAATCCGACCTGGGTCGGTACCATCATTGTGATAATAACGAAGATCTGAAGCCATTTGCGCCCGCGAAATTCAAACTTCGCTATCGCATAGCCGATCAGCGTGCTGGTCAATGTCGCCAAAACGACGGATACAATGGATACGATCAAGCTATTTCCATACACTTTCAAGAAGTCGGCCTGCATGACCGTCTTCAGATTTGCTCCCAAATAGTTGCCAGGAAGGATAGGAATTCCTTTAAATAGATCCTCGCTGTAATGGGTTCCCATGACGATCATGATATAGAACGGAAAGAGCGAGAGCAGGGAGATGACAATTAGACAAAACCACATGACTGCTTTCATCATTTGTCCTCCTTAGGCGCTGTCAGCCGATAGCTTAAAATAGAGAATAGTACGATTAGCAAGAACAGCGAGTAAGCAATTGCAGAAGCATAGCCGAAACGAGTGTTGGAAACGAACGATTCGTCCACGAATTTCCAAATAATTGTAAGTGCTGTATTATCAGGACCGCCCACTTGTGCCGAGCCCGACCATCCGCCGTATAGCAGCTTCGGTTCATCAAATAATTGCAATCCGCCAATAACGGAGGTGACGACGAGAAATACGATAATATTTCGCAGCAACGGAATCGTAATTTTACGAAAGGTATGCAGCCCCGTAGACCCGTCTACCTTGGCCGCTTCGTATACGTCTTGTGGGATAACGGTCATGCCAGCCATAAAAATAATCATAAAATACCCAAGATTGCGCCATATGACCATTAGAGCGATAATCGATCTAGAGCCCCACGGGTCCTGAAGCCAGTAGAAGCTTTCTTCCAAGATTCCCGATTTCGTGAGCAGCAAGTTCACGATGCCTGTCTGCCAGTCGAACAAATAGGAGAAAATAAAGCCGATTGCTACTGGCGTCGTAATATACGGCAGTACATTGATAGTTTGGAATAATCGCTTGCTGCGTGTCAGATTGAACGTCCAATATGCCAGAGTAAGTCCTAGAATTAAGGTTAGCGGAATGAACATAGCCATCATTAGCAAGGTGTTCCACAAGGATTTGATGAACAAAGGATCATTCGTCCAAAGCTGTACGTAGTTTTGAAAGCCGACATACGTTTTGGCGCCTATGCCATTCCAGTCATGCAGACTAAGTACGAATGAGTATAAGACTGGATACAATTGAAACGCCGCATACGTCAACACGAATGGCAAGGCGAAAATATAGGGCCACATCCGTGGCCCCCATTTTCGTTTGCTGGATGCGGCGGAAGTGGTCGTTAAGTGTTCCGCATTCACTTTCATCCCTCGTTTTCCTGAAATTTATTTGACGGTCGCGTCAGCTGCTTTATTCTTCGTTTCCTGAATAAATTTCTGGAGCGCAGATTCAGCGGTAACCGACTCGTCCTTCATCCATAACGGGTACAGAGCGTTGAACACGGAGTCCACGACTGAATCGTATTTGGACTGCGCCTCGCCTTTCATATCAGGGATGATCTTCTCTACGAAGTATTTTGCGAGATTCTGTCCGCCAAAGAACTCATCATAAGGCCCCGGAGCATCAATGATTGCTTTCTGGGTTTCGTAGAACGACTTGGAGCTCGTCATGTTGCCGAACGTTTCGAAGTTGAACGCTGAGCCTTCATCGGACAAGTACGCGTACTGGATAAATGTCCAAGCGGCTTCTTTAACTTTGCTGTCCTTGTAAATGCCGATGGCTGTACCGCCACGCGTGAAGCCGCCTTCCGGCGCCTTCACTAGGCCCCATCGGCCTGAGCCGTCGGGATCGTTCGCTGAGATATGCCATTTGGCTCCCCATGGCGCCATAGGATAGAACATGAACTCGCCCTTCGCCATGGAGGCTGACCAGGCCGGTGTCCACAATTCGTTTTTGCCGATAATGCCGGCATCACGCATTTCGAACAGCCTGTTCAAAGGTTTTTGCAGCTTGCTTGTCAAATCGATCTCTTTGTCATTGACATAGGACACGAAATTCTGACCTCTCAAGGCGATAAAGGCATCGCCTAGCCCTGGGAACATCAGCACCTTGCCGTCGCTTTTATCCTTTAACTCTTTGCCTGTGGCAATAAATTCATCCCATGTGGCAATCTTTTTCTCGAGCTCGGTCGGATCATCGGTACCCCAATATTGTGTTGCCAGGTCCCTCCGGTAAGCGAACCCGGCTGGGGTTATCGCTTGATCTACTGCGATGACTTCACCCTTGGAATTGGAGACATAAGGCACGACATAATCTAGAACCGTACTTTTATCGAAGTTATACGGTGCAGCTTCGAGATTGTCGAGCACATCGAGATCGAACAGCTTGCCGCGATAGGCTGACTCCCCCAGAATGATGTCTGGAACATCAGAACCGGAAGCAATGCCGCTCTGCAGCTTTTGCAGGTAATCGTTCGGGTTGACGACAGTTACTTCGACCTTGATGTTCGGATACTTTTTATTGAATTCCGGAATCATGCCCTTCTGGAACGTCTCGTCCCAATCCCAGATCTTAACTGTTGCGCTAAGCTGTGTTGGATCCGTGCTGGTTGAAGTGGGCGAAGCTGTGTTGTTGGTATTGTTGCCGTTGCCGCCGCATGCAGCGAGCAGTCCGGACAACAGAATCAGAGATGCGAAACCGCCTAACCACTTGCTTTTATTTCTGTTATACACGATGGTGAGACCCCCTAAAAATGATTTTGTAAGTGCTTGCATTTATCGTACCTTAAGACCCTGTCACGGGGTAATTACCCAAAACGGCGATTTTGTATAAAATCCGGCGATTACAGCGGCTTACTGTCAGACTCGGTCCAAGGCAGCCGAATTCGGACAAGTGTGCCCTGGCCTAACTGGCTATACACTTCCAGCCGCGCAGAAGCTCCGAAATGCGTATGCATACGTTCTTGAATGTTGGACAACCCTATTCCTCGCGTGCGTTCGGGTTCCTGTCCTTGTCCCACTCGCATCTTCCATCCGTCTTCGGACACCGACATGCCTTGACCATCGTCTTCCACTTCCAAGATAAGCTGTTCGACCTCTCGATAAGCGCGCACGGTGATGGTTCCTGTTTCCCGATCAGACGGGATAATGCCGTGTATGATGGCGTTTTCAACAAGCGGCTGCAGCGCCATCCGGGGAACCGAGCGGCTCAACAGAACCTCGTCCACCTCCCAGACGAGATGAAAGCTTTCGGGATAACGGGTCTGCTGGATGACTGCGTATTTATCGATGATGCGTTTTTCTTCCG
Organism: Paenibacillus sp. 2TAB23; assembly: GCF_052115165.1. Taxonomy (NCBI): domain Bacteria; kingdom Bacillati; phylum Bacillota; class Bacilli; order Caryophanales; family Paenibacillaceae; genus Paenibacillus; species Paenibacillus sp. 2TAB23. Next base: position 65,283 of record NZ_JBFRGD010000010.1, on the reverse strand, counting down.
ACAGTGGAGCACGGACGGCCCCTTCTCCCGTCTTGATCGTATTCTGCAGAATGGAGATAAGCGCCTGAGTTACTTCGGCTGCTTCCCCTCCACGATTGGCATGGGATAAGTAAATGACCGTGTTCAAGGAGTTGTACAAGAAATGCGGATTGATCTGAGCCATCAAGAGATCAATCTGCATTTGCCGTTTCACGGCTTCGTTCCGCACGGAAGTTTCCATCATGTTCCTCAGGTCTTCGACCATCCGATTAAAGCCTGTACCCAGAATTTCCAGCTCGTCCCCGCTGCGGATCTGGACACTCGTATTTAAATCACCGACGGCCACTCGTTTCATCGCGTTAGTCAACCGGATTAACGGCTTCGTCAGGTTGACAATGATGGGCAGCATAACGACGAGCGTCACAATAATACCGGAAATAATGATGATGATATAGAAAAAGAAGACGCGGTTGATTTTCATAAATAGTTTGTTCTTTGACAGCAGAGCGGCCTGCTTCCATCCCTGATTCATTACATCGTCAGTCAGCACGATCCTATTATCGTCCTCCATATACGACAGACCGGAATGCAGAACGTCTGCCATAAAGGAGCGATCCGATTCCGGCAGGGTATCGTTAGCGACGAGCAGCAAGGCGCCTGATTCGGTGAACAGCTCAATCTGCTCGAAATCCTGTGCGCTTTGCATGAAGACGTTCGACAGCTCAGAATAGGCAATATCGATGACAAGATAGCTCTCTACGCTAGAATCTTGTCCGATTGGGCGGTATTTCAGCGCGTAGCTGAACACTTGGCGGTTGCCACTGATGAAGAAGAACGGATGCGGCTCGCTGTAGCCGGCACGTGTATTTTTTATTTTCACAAACCAGTCCTGCTTTAAGTACTCGTGGAAATATTCCTCATACCCGCTGAAATTCGAGTAAATGTCTTGGTCCGGTGAAATAATGACGACGTTCAGGATATAATTGCTTAGTGCCACGAACCGCCTGAGTTTCTCCTGCACCGCTTGCTTGCGAAAATAATCCACCTCAATGTTCTCGCTAGTGGGCATACTGATCAGTTCGGTGATCTCTTCGTCGGATACGATGTACTCCGCTGTCTTCACGACCTGCTCCTGAATTTTCTTCAGTTGGAACGAAATTTGCGCCAGCTTCGTCCGGCTGTCCTTAATCGATTGCTCGCGGATGATATCTTTAGCATAGTCATATATGAAAAAGCCGCTAAGTATAAGCGAAAAAGAGACAACAAGAACGGTGCTGGCGATTATCTTGGTGCGAATTTTCATGCGCATTGCTTGGGTCACCTGCGCTTCTCCATATATTCGAGCGGGGTCATGCCCGCCGCCTTGCGGAACACTTGGCTGAAATATTGCCCGTTGCGGAAACCTACTCGTTCGGCAATCTCGTACACTTTCAGTTTTCCTTCGTCCAGCAGCTTTCTAGCTCTTTCCATGCGAATGTCCGTTAGCTGGTCCAGTACCGTCTTGCCGGTCTCCTCCTTGAACAAGTGGCGCAAGTAGTCTCGGCTAATGCCGAGCTGCTGGGCAATGACATCTGTATTAAGCTCAGGATCGCTATATTGCCTCTCCATTTGCTCCAGCGCTTGGCGAACTTTGCGGGAGATCGCAGGCAGAGCGGTTGACGCTGACTCCATCGCTTTGATCTCTGAGAGAAACCAGTCGCAAATACCCGCTACTGAGGTCCAATCGGCTGCGCTGCCGGGACCTGCTGCCCAGCTCTCTGCCAGCGATGCCAATCCGTATGTAGAACGACAACGGTTCAAGGAGGTGACCAATTGCCGGCACAGATCAGCAAACCCGCTCATATTCTTTGTTTCCACAGACAGCGCGAACAACGCCGCAACTTCTAGGGCAGAATCCTCGTATCGCATGTCTGCCAGCCGTTTTTTTAGTTCTGTTAAGCGATCTTCCCACTCCCAGTGAACAAGTTCCATCTCCTCCTCAGGCTGAAGATCATTTAATCGAAACAACTGACGCGGGCCGTAGAAAATACTTTGGGATAGCCGCTTCAAGGCTTCAGCCAGCTTCCCTGGAACGGCTGTCCGATTCGGTAAGCCGTAAGCTATCGCGATTGACACAGTACGTCCGATTAATTGCTCCAACGTCTGCCGGGCTGCCGCCGCCTTTTCCTCAAGCAATTCCAGCATCTTTCTCTCACCCCTGCTGCTGTTGTCTCCATATATGAGGATAAAATAACCTTCGAGAAAACGGATGGCCGCCAATAAGCTTGAATCTCCGGTCTCGGGCCATTCATTAGGCAATGTAGGATGATTCTTTATTGTGCCGGACAGCAGCGGATAGATTTGATCTGATTCCAACACCAGCAGATGAAGGCGATCGAACGTTTCGCCGCGATCGGCCGTCGCTATTCTCCACTGGGTATCCGATAGGGAGCGCCCGCCTAGCCAATCAATGAGCAGCCTGTCCCGATCGTCGTACCTCAGTCGTCTATCGCTCTCAATTTCTGCCCTTAAACCTCCAAGCTCGCGTTTAAGCGTGTTTGCGTCCATCTCATGCTTAACCCAATAGTTCGACACGCCGAGCTTAAGTGCTTCCTTAGCGTACTCAAATTCCTTGTAAGAGGTGAGCAGCACAATCTTCAATACATTCCCGGATGTTAGCAGATCCTTGCTAAGTGCCAGTCCGTCCCTTCCAGGCATCACAATATCCATGATGACCAAATCCGGGCGATGTTCCCGCGCTAAACGCATGACCTGCGACGATCTGGTCGTCGAGCACACAATCTCGTAGCCTAGCTGCTGCCACGATATGAGATTTTGCATATGTTCAATCGCGAGCACTTCATCATCCACAAGCATCACTTTGACCCACTTCATTCGTCCCCTGCCTCCCTATTTTCAATACTTTAAGGTTACACACACAGAAATCGGCTAACTTTCGCCAAGTATACGACGAAATACTGAATAAAGGACAGAATTATTCTCAGACGGTTAGAACGTAAAAAAAACCACCCATAAGGGCGGTCCGTACTTTAGGATTTGCATAAGAGTGGAGAGTCCTGTCCTGAACTTAAACCAACCACCTTCAGCAGCTTTCTAACCAACTATTTCTTCATAATAGGAATGCTGCCCGTTAGCATTCCTGTAGAGCGTAAATTTTCAGCTTTGCAAAAAACCGAGCGCCTCGGTACGATGGGAGTACGCAACGGGTCTTAGCCCTAAAAATCCCATCATCCAGGAGGACGCTCTACTATGAAGTTTAAATCGCAAGCGAGACAAAATCAATTCATTGAAAAAATTACTGCTCAGCATTTAGTTATCGGGATCGACATCGCCAGCAGATGCATGTTGCGCGCGCTGTAAATTTTCGTGGCTTCATCGGAGACTACTTATCCTTTTCAAATGACGAGGAGGGGTTTCACAATCTCTTGCTATGCTTAATCGTCCATTCAGATCTTGGTGTTCTATATGCCAGCAAGAAATACCAACGTCTCCTGGAAAAACACGATTTCGTATGCAGCATGAGTTGCAAAGGTAATTGCTACGATAACGCCCCAATGGAATCCTTTTGGGAGAAGCTTAAAATGGAATGGCTTAATGATCATAAATTTAAGACTAGAGCTGAAGCTATAAAGGCTGTATTCGAGTATATTGAGCTATTTTACAACCGACGGAGAACACATTCCTCCAACGGGTACATCCCGCCATTACAGCGTTTTGAGGCGGTTTAATATCTAGACTAAAAGTTATAATGAGGTTTTCTTACTGTTTACATAATTAAGGCAAGGTCAGTCATTCCCTCGTTCTTCATGGGAGATAACCTGAATCACAATGGATCGATGCTTCTTCGTATCTAAGGTATGGCCAGGTCTTAGCTTTTCCCGTTTTTCATCATCAAATGAAAATAGTACGTTGGAACCTGATCCCGGTAAATCGGTGATATAGAGCGTGATCACGCGAGCAAGATATTAAGCTGTTACAGTGTAGTTTGTTTGTTGTTTACCAATAAATTGGATTTTTCATCAATGAAGCAGATGACTCCCTGATGCCCACTTGCTCAAAAAAAAGACAACCTTCATCAAAAAAGGTTATCCTTTACACAGTTAAATAGGTTATTCATGTGCTTGTAAACGTCATTTTAAGAAATGTGTAATTCGGGATGTTTGCGATAAAAATCCGCCCAAACCTCCAGATTATCAGTTGTGATCAAAGATGTAGGATAATTCTTTGCAATTGACTCCATATCCTCAATCGTATCAATCGGCCAAGGGCCGGATTCAATGCCGTGCTCAGCAATCATTTCCGCATATTTCGGCGTCATGAATTGTTTGTGCACCCCGAGATACGTACAGCGGATCTCCTTCATATACGGGAAAACGTAAGGCATACTGCCGTTGCAAATCAATCCCAATTCAATATCAGAATCAAGTTCTCTAGTACGTGCTATGGAAAAATGGTCGAAGCCGATGATCCTCGATTGGTCCAATGTATCCGTACGGCGAATAACATCCAGTGCCGCTTCTTCCAGCCCCGGATACCGGTCTCCGGTTTGTTTTAACTCGATAAGCACAGAAATGTTGCCCTTGAGCAATTTCATCGCTTCCTCCAGTGTCGGGATCGTTTCTATCTCCTTTACTCGGAACCTTTTTAGTTCCTCCAACGTATAATCGCGAATCAATCCTTGTCCGTCCGTCATACGGTTAATGGCAAAATCATGCATCAGCACGGGCACGCCGTCCTTGGACAAATGGACGTCCAGTTCCAAGTGTGTAAATGACAAGTCAATAGCCGCTTGAAAGGAAGATAATGTGTTTTCCGGCAATCTCACCGGATAACCCCTATGCGCTACGCCTCTGATTTTCATAGTCTTTTCCTCCGTTATTATGAATTTATGAATAGCATCGGGCTGAGTGAGTAAACGTGCGAATTTGGCAGTTGAGAAATACTAGTATTTCATATAACAAGTAGCACGAAATGTGCCACTAAAACAACATGATATGATCCCGATCCGCATCTTGCCCGCATGCATTTAATGGCCGATGATAAAGAGGTAATTTATCATATAGGATCTGCGCAGCACTTACTATTTCTTCATCCTCGATGGCTACTATTCGGGTACGAACTTCAGACTTATCGATTTCCACGATGCGTATGGAAGGATGACACAAGCCTGCAGCAGTTTGAATAAAGTTCCATTGTTCTTCCCTTACAATGGAGTGCACGTGATTGTGGCCGTTGAAGTAAAAGCAGTTTCCTTGTCTTTTCCGTAAAACTGCTCGCAAATCAATGGTCGGATCAATATGCATCTTCTCATCCAATGACCCGGTTGTCGTGTTATATAGGGGATGATGGGCAAAAACCAACATTGGCTTTGATGGAGAAACGAGCATTTGTGCCTCCAACCATTCCAATTGATCCGCATTAAGATGACCGCTATAATCTTTCGGGTCCATTTCTCTAGTCGTATCCACAAACACGAACAGAGCCTCATTGGTTTCAAATACATCGTTCAATGGTTGATCTATCAAAGATTGAAGTTTAGTTTTAGGTAGTTCATATGCATCGTGATTCCCTAGCACTTGGCGAAATGATATGCCGGAGTTACGAATATACTGATATACGGTTTCGAATTCTTCTTCCGTTCCCATGTGGGTCAAATCACCAAGGGAGATGTGTAAGTCTGCTTCGATTTCCAATAGCTTTTGCAAATATTTTTCATAGAAACTCTCTTTAGCCATTAGCAGTTCTTCATTTCCTTGCACAAATTTGTTATTAAAAAAATGCAAATCCCCAAATAGCGCCAAACGCATCATATTATCTCTCCCCTATCTACCTTTGAGTCGATTGCATTATTCGCCAGAAGGCACATCAATAGGATGATCGACCGGGACCGGAATTCCGAAATCGGGATTACCCTGTTCATCCCATCCGAATTTTTGTACCCTAGTACTTCGATGCGCACTTCCTGCGCCTGACACTGAGATTGCGTGGTAGACTATCCAATCTTCCTTATCATCAGGTGATTTAACGAAACTATTATGTCCAGGCCCGAACACTTTGTTTTCTATGCTCTTTTGGAATACTGGACTTGGGGCTTTTATCCAAGATTTTGGATTCATCAAGTCATCCTGTTCAGAGCACGTCAGCATACCTAGAGAATAGTCATCAGACCAACAAGTGCTAGCCGAGATAACAAGAAATATTTTTCCATTGTTTCTCAAAATTACAGGGCCCTCATTAATCGCCATGCCACCTTGCATTTCCCATGGGTCCGTAGGTTTACTTATCAGGACGTTTTCTCCTTCTAATGTCCAAGGATTAATCATTTTTGCTATATAAATCGCAGACCCATACTCCGGAAAATGGCCATATCCCGCATATAGGAAAAATAAATTGCCCATATGTTCAAATACCGTACCGTCCAAGCCAGCATATTCTGTATTAATAGAACCTTTATCCGTCCAGGTTCCTTCAAAAGGGTCTTCTCCTTCATTTTCAAGGACAAATATTTTACGAGTACTATCCCCGCTTCCGTCATTCGCCGTATAGTATATATACCATTTTTTGTTAATATAGTGAATCTCGGGAGCCCAAAGATTTTTACTTTTGATTCCGGTCTCTTCCGGGATCCAGATTGTCTTTTTGTCACCGTTGGCGATATTCGTTATATTGTCTGATCTCCATAGATCCAGACGATCTCTTCTTGTAACCATAAAATAATAGGTTCCGTCTCCGTGTTTATACATCCAAGGATCGGCGCCATGCAATAGTAATGGATTCACAAAAGTTTTGCCCATACGATTCCCCACTTTCTATACGATTTGAAAGGCATTCTTTGCCGTAATACTGCTCACATGATACTGATTCATCAATTCACCTTCAGACAAGATCCGATTGCCCGGTCGCAAAGTTCCATGCCGAACCTGATTAACGATTATACCTCCACATAACCAGACATTTTCATGGTAATAACCCCCCCCTTTTTGGTACCGTTTTCAATATTGCTAAAAAGATAATCATGCACAATGGATTAGAGACCCCATAAAGGTGTCAAGGACATTCCCACGATGACATTCAAGCTGCAATTATGATCGAACAATGATAAATTACATAGATGGGCCGATAAATACGCAGGGAGCAGTTACTGCAGAAAGAGTTCACACTTTTTGGAGGTAAACATTGAACAATGCCTCCTTTGCCATTTTTTCATTACCGTCCCTCTATATTTGTGTATATTATACTTAGGTTATTTTAAAATTTATATATTAAATTTAGTACATATTATATAAGTTATAATAATGAATATAAACTATTGTCCTATATGAAGAAATTATCGCATATATCGGCATTTTCAATGAATGCCACTCTAACCGCCGTGTATTCCGCGAATGCAAAAAAAGACACCTAACAAGGTGTCTCCTCTGATAAGTTTGGCGGAAGTGGGGATTTCAAACCCCTGTCCGAAGATCACGCCACACAGTCTTCTACGGGTGTAGTCACAACTTTGATGTCACCAAAGCAAACGCGTCGTTGTTAATCCTACTTCTTCGAATTGAAATACTTGGATCGCCTACAGTAAGTAGGACAGATATCTGCTCTTGACCGCTGGATTCAACAAAGCGAGCGGTCAAGTTCGCTTTCCGAGAAAGCCAATCGTACCCCCGAAGATAACGAACTCCATGCTTTACGTAAGGAAAACCAACGAATGAAAATGGAGACTATATTTAAAGCAAGCCGCGCTGATCATGGGACAATAGTTAATGTGATTCGTATTAATGCCCATAAATACTCGGTATCAGCAATGTGCCGCGTCCTACAAATCCCGAGGAGCTCTTATTACGAGCCGGAACTTGCATTTGATAAAGAGGATCCTTTAGGTTTTATTCTTAATGAAATCGTATGCTTTACCGCTACTTGTAATACGGATTCCTCACAATGTCATTGACTGTAAAAAAGAAGAAGCATTTGCCTAGGCAAGTGCTTCTTCTTTTAATTCTTTAATGATCGTTTACTTACTCATACTTAAATTTATCAATACTTTTCTGCATTTCTGCTGACAATGAAGCAAGCTGTTCACTAGCACTGGATATATCCGTCATGGCTACCGTTTGCTCGACCATTGCTGCAGAAACCTCTTCCGTTCCTGCTGCATTTTGCTCCGAGCTGGCTGCCAGATTTTCAATAACGCCGATAATTTCATTTTTCTTAATTTCTATCAGTTTTGAAGATTGATTAATATGAGATACAACTTGCTTCATGTTATCGATGGCCAAAGCAATGCCTTCAACTTGCTCATCTGTATGATGGACACTCTCTGTTTGTGATTGAACCGTCTGCTCAACCTCATGAATCTTTTGCACAGCGTATTCTGTATTTTTTGTAAGATCACGAATAACGATTGCAATCTCTTCTGTAAAAAGGTTGGATTGTTCTGCAAGCTTCCTTATTTCCTGTGCAACCACCGCAAAACCTTTGCCATATTCACCTGCTCTCGCAGACTCGATGGAAGCATTTAAGGCAAGAAGATTCGTTTGCTGTGCAATACTTTTTATCATTTTGGTTGCCTGATCTATTTTCACAGCACTTTCATTTGTGTTGACTATAATAATAGAAGCATCCTTTGCCGCCGAATGGCTAGTTGATGTTTGCTCTATCAAAGCCTGTAACGTTTCCATTACATTATTTTTGATGGAGTCGACTTCTGCTGCAGATGCATTCAAATCATGGATGTTGCTCTGATCATTCGTAATCAAATTACTAATTTCATTGATATGAATAGCTCCTTGTTCCGTTTCCTCAGCTTGTGCGCCGGAGCTGCTAGAAATTTCCTCAATCGTTCGAGCCACTTCATTCGTTGAAGCTGCAGACTGTAAGCTTGCATCCATTAATTCTTTTGAGGATGCGGCCACATGATTCGAGGCTTTAGCGATATCTTGAATTAAATGGACAAGCTTCATCTGCATTTGATCAGTATCTCTCATAATATCCGCTACCTCATCGCCAGCACGCAAGTACTTAGCTGGGATCTCATTCGTGAAATCTCCATCTCCTAGCAGCCTCAAGTGAGATGATGCAAACTTAATGCGTTTGGATATTTTATTGGAAACGTAATAAGCAACGATTATAGAAAGGATCACAACCAGAAACATCACTACAAAAAGGATATTCGTTATTTGTTTAGCGCTTTGAGAGAACTCATCTTTTTTAACATAAACCAAATAATTTAGATTTATAGCTTCGTTCGAGGCTGGTATAACACGCAGAACATAGTTATCGCCATCTTGCAGTTTGGTCTCGAAAGGATCTTTGGGCAGCTGCTCAATATTCTCTAATTGTTTAATTCCAATATCGGCTATATTCGTCGAGATTAATTGCTCATCCTTGGGGTGCGCAATAATATTCCCCAATCCGTCCATAAGAACGATATAGCCTGTGTTCCCGATCTTGCGAGTTTTCAACTTTTGAGATAAGCTCGCCAAATCCATATCGACACTCAATACACCACGAACAGTATTTTGATCATCCTTTATAGCTTTGGCAGCATAAATAACTAGTTTTCCGCTTGATGTCGTATAAGCATCAGAAAAATGGACTTGATCTGGATCCGTCATCGCCAATTTATACCACGATCTTTGCCTCGCATCATAGCCTTCATCACGGTCATTCTCGGGAAATTGGACAAAACCTCCATTTTCTTCCACTCCCAAGCTTGAGGCTAATAACGTAGAATGTGAGCTCACAAAAGATTTGAACGTATGGTAAACCTCTACTTCCAAAGGATCTCCTTCAAGCGGCTTCATGGGGACTTTACCATCAACCCCCTTTAAATCAATATAGCTTGTGATTCTTTTATCCACATTCTTTAACAAAGTAAGGTTGGTAATCATATGTACATTAGATTCTACCTCGGAAAAAAAGCTGTCAATACTGGCATCCGCGTCGCTGAGTTGTGCTTCCATAGACTGAGTAAAATCTCGCTCTGTTTGTTCATTTACTTTGAGTACAACGACCATACTCACAATAAATAATGCGAAGACTGTAACCCCAACAATGGATAAAACCAGTTTGTTGTTAATGCTGTTAAGCTTGCAAACAAAGTACTTATCCACTCCGTAAACAACCTTCATTCATGTTTTGCGTGAACATAGAAGCCCTACTTATATCGACTATAGAGTTGATTGCTGCCCGTTCGTATTATGAGATTAGCCAGTTCTTTCTGGTTGATCCTGCTTTCATTGGCATGGAGTATAAAGATAATTTTGTTTACTTACATAAACGCAACTTTCTTTAATCAATTAAAATGAAATTCCAGCTTCTTAGCCCTGGATCAACGTGACCTTAAACACGCTCCCCGATTCGGAGCTCGACTCCAGTTCAACGGTGCCTTGGAAAATGGCAAGCAAATGGCGGGCAATCGACAGACCTAGACCAGCACCACCATAGCTACGTGCCCGTGACGAGTCCAGCCGGTAGAACCTTTCGAAAACCAACTTCCTTGATGGAGCGGAAATTCCCTTCCCCGTGTCCGAAACCCTAACCACAACCCGTTCATCCTCCTTCGAAACCTCCAGCGTAACGCTCCCGTTAAGCCGATTATACCGGATGGCATTGTCCAACAGATTTCGAAATACCAGGAATAAGAAGCTTTCTTCCCCCTTAACCAAAGCAGCGCAGGGCTCCACCAACAGAAGAGTTACCCCGTATTTGACCGCCATCGGTTTCATGAAAAGAATTGCCTCCGCAAGAATATTGGCAAGCTCCACAACCTTGTCCTTGTTTTGCTCCCGATCATAAGTGCCATCAGCAAGCAGCAATAAATCCTCCGTCAATGACTCTAGTCGCGCAAGCGTCCGCTCTGTTATCGCCCTGTAATCTTTCCATTCACTTGGATCAATGCCATCGCTGTCACCGGCTACTTCAAGATTCGTGCGCAGAATGGAAAGCGGCGTTCGTAATTCATGCGCGGCAGCGGAAACGAAACGGGCCTGTTGTTTAAAAGAATATTCCAGCCCGTCCAACATCGTATTAAAAATCATCCCTAACTTCTTCAATTCGTCATGAAGCTGGTCAATCTCCAGCCGTTGGTGCAGGGTGTCTGCCGTTATTCCAGCAGCGGTTTCGCTCATCCGTTTGACAGGCTTCAGAATAATCACTGCAAGCCACTGCGCGCTGAGAACCATGCCTCCCAATACGACTAGCAAACTTAAGAGTCTCCCCTGCATCTCCGGTATGAACTTGTAAACGGATAACAATGTGTCTATACCCACATAAAGGGAAATCAAAATCCCCAAAAAAAGAATTGCGAACAACGTCAATCTTGCGCGAAGTGAAAAGCGGTTCCAAGACCTCATGTCGATTCCTCTTTCTTTGTATGGATTAGAGCCCACTTATACCCATATCCTTGAACGGTCTGAATATACTCTTCTCCTGCCCCTGGTTTATGAGAGGAAAGTTTTCTGCGCAAAGAATTGATGTGAACCCGAACCGTTGAAGAAAAGGGATCCGCATGGATATCCCAGACATGCTCAAGAAGCCTTTCCGACGAAATAACCTCGCCCGGATGCAGCATCAGGTATTCGAGTAACCCGAATTCTTTTTTCGTCAAAAAGATAGGAACATTCTCGAACCTGACTTCCTTTTTCTTCGAATCGAGGGTAAACGGATCGAACTGCAGGAGGGTGCTTCTCACGGACGAACTCCGTCGAAGGAGTGCCCGAATGCGAGCAAGCAATTCATTAAACATAAACGGTTTACGGAGATAGTCATCCGCACCTGAATCTAGTCCTTCTTCTACTTCGTCCGCATGGCTGCGAGCTGTCAGCATGAGAATAAAAACATCACTATGGTTCGAGGACTGGCGTATTCGTTGACAAAGTGAAATACCATCCAACTCCGGAAGATTGATGTCGAGGAGAATAACATCATACTCATTGGTATCCGCGAGCTCCCACCCTGTTATACCATCATCAGCGATGTCCACTGCATAACCTTCTCTCCTTAAACCCTTGGCTAATGCGTGTGAAAGGTCTTCCTCATCTTCGACAATGAGGATTCGCATATAACCACTCCTTCCTTCCATGACAATGACATTAGAATATCACACATTTTTTCACGAAACTAGAAGAATCATGGCGTCTTTCGGAGCTTTATTGACTTAACAAGGATTTAACAGCCCGGTCTTTATAATAAAAACAAATCTTCCTTATGTACGGAGGATGTTTATCAGAATGGAAAAAAAGGAGGAGTTGTTTTGTTAATCGAGGTTGTTACAGCTGGACCGGGTTGTTCCATCTGTCAAAAAGCGATAAAGGCAGTGAAGCAAGTAGCGACGGAATTTCCGCAAATCGAGTATCGGGAGTTACATGTGGTCGATCAATTTGAACGTCTTCAGGAACTGAACATTTTCAGCGCCGGAGCGATTCTCATTAATGGGAAAGCGGAATTTGCCACTTTGCCTTCACTGCCTAAACTTCGTGAACGTGTGTATGAAAGGTTACATCAATAAATTCACCGGATAGAAGGAGAAACAAATGGAAGATTTATATCATTTTACGATTACAGGCGAAATTTCCGTCTCTACCTACATTCTTGTGTTCATCGTCGGAATCGTAAGCGCGGTGTTAGCATGTTATTTGCCCGTGCTTGCAATGTTTGCGGATTATGTACAAAAAGGAGCCTCCGGCGATAAAAGAAAAGCCATTCGGATCGCTGTCAACTTTATCTTGGGTATGGTTGTCACTTCGGTGTTGATTGGTTTGAGCATTGCGCTGCTCGGCCAACAGTTCCTGCCCTCTGTTGAGAAATATCGCCTACTAACCTGGGTTCCGCCCGTCTTTGACATATTAGCCGGGTTGCAGTTGCTTGGTGTCATTTCATTCGCAATGCCTGCTTTCCAAAAGTCGTTAAACCGACCACAACTCCCGCAAAGCAACTTTGCCGCTTTCAAGCTAGGGATTCCTTATGGACTTGTCATTTCGCCCTGCGCGATTCCCATCTTTTTTGCATTGATTAGTTATATCGCACTTCAGGGAAGCCCCCTGCACGGAGCGTTACTTATGACGACCTATTCGTTAGGGAAAGGCGTGATACTCGTGGTCGTAGCAGTCTTTTCCATTTCCATTCTGAGCAAATTAGCAAGATGGAGTGGTCCTGTTCGAAAAGTTGCTGGCTACCTCTCCATCGCGATCGGCATCCTCTTTCTGCTTATTGGGTTTATGAAGACGAATAATTAATATAAAGGAGAATGACGATGACCTTAAATCAGGAATTAGCGCAAATGAAGAAGGCGTTTGATCCTCATACGCCGCTGGATGCGCAGGCCGCTTTGTCACGGTTAATCCGGGAGCAACAGGAATCTGCTGACCCGTTTGGTCTGCAGATTGGACAGAAAGCCAAGGATTTCACCCTGCAGGATGCACTTGGTCGAGCAGTCAATTTATATGATGAGTTAGCCAAAGGCCCAGTCGTTTTAACTTTTTATCGCGGAGGCTGGTGCCCTTACTGCAGCAGGCAGCTCAAGTCCTATCAGCAAGTGCTGCCTGAGATAGAAAAGCTAGGTGCTCAACTGATCGCGATCAGTCCGCAAAGCCCGGATGCTACACTGTCCCAAACGGAGAAGGATGAGCTGCGCTTCCATGTGCTCAGCGACCGAAACGGATTGGTTGCGACGAAGTACCGTATCCTTTACGACGTGCCRGACTACATACAGGACGTATTTCAGCAGAACATAGGTCTCAATCTAGCGGAATACAACGCCACAAACCGTTGGATTCTGCCGGTGCCCTCGACATTTATGATTGACGAGAGTGGATCCGTCCGTTCCGCATACGTTAATCCGGATTTTATGAATCGGTTTGAGCCAGAAGATATATTATTTGAATTGAGCAAGTTGTAACCACCAGCATTCTCATTTCATAAAACGTATGTTAAATGAGAAAGGCGACATTTTGTTCAATTTTGAACGAAATGTCGCCTTTCCCATTGTTCTCTTTTACTTGTTTACTTCATGATGGTTATGATTCGTTTGAGATTGACCGCGAATATGGCCATAGCACCTTGCATTTGCATGCCAATTAGACCCGGGGAAGATGCTGCATCATACCCGTCGACATCCACATCAGACAAATCAAAAATCGATTTAGTAGTAAGTATTTGAACATACGCATGGGAGGCACTGCATTGTGACCGTTATCGAGGCAATATTTATTCTGTAATTCTTTATGAACAAAAGAAAAATCAACAAGGTCATTAATTTGGCGGAGAATATTATCTTTAGGCCCTACTATATCGTAAATTTCCATATATGGGCTGAGGTTAAGAGATTGTTGGTTTGAAATCATTCGTGACACCACCTGAAATGAATCCAACAAGTATACAGCAACACAGGATACCCTTCTTCCAAAAAAAGGAGGAAAGGCATCCTGTGTTAAAGCATGGACTTTTTCAGTGAGCTTGACGAATACAGGAGCCATCTACTTTCGGCTTAACATTTTTTATTATGTGTCCACTAACGGGGTCACAGTTCACTACAGGCCGCTTATTATCATTTAACCACAAAGGATTACCTTAAATTGTGGAGTTTCCAATCAGTACAACTTGCCTTCCCTTTTTCACTTGCTAATCGATTTGTCTTTTTGATCCACTCAATTTACTTGCAAATTCAACTCTCCGATACCCATCTTTCGAAAACAATGAACGAAGTTCTATTATACTTTCATGATTGGAATAACAAATTCTCTTTCTAGGACCCTACTGCTAATTCCATTTCTTCATCCGAAAACAAGTCAGAATAAAAATAAGAAGCAATTTGCTGTCATATTTAGCATATAGTACTGCCATGATACTATTTTGTCCGATTCTGCGATATTTGTTGATGTAATTACATGATCTTCATCATCGAGAAGTTCAATAATGATCCGTTTTCTGGGAAATGATGTAATTTATATTTGTTTTGGCTTATGCCGGTCCACTATCGGTATTGATACATCTCCACTCGCAATGCGGCAGGATTACTCCCAACTCTCAACTTATAAGCTGCCTCGTCACCATTAAGTACACGGCCTCGTACCCATTCGTCTTTCACAAACGTTCCTTCCTCAATTCGGATAAAACCTACCTTACCCGATTCTCCACGTTTCGGTAAAAACTCAACTGAAAATCCGATCCCCGCCATAATAAATTCATGATCCGAGACCTCTATCACCAGACCTCCGGAAATCGGTTTCCCTTCTTTCGCACGTGTGTAGGTCACTTTCAAATCGTATTTCGATGAGGATAATATGCACCCCTGATCATTATGTTGAAGAAATCCCGTCATTTTGCCTGTTCCGCGGTATTTTTGTATAATTCCCAACATATTTCCTAACAGCTCATAACTGCGTGCAAGATAAGGTCCAGTTCCATTTAGCATAAAAGCGGAAAAATCTATATTAAGAGCCATCATAATGCCAAAATCAATTCCAGCATCGTCATCCGAGGGTGGAGCTAGGAAATCTTCTATGCCGAAAGGCGCAAAACAAAGTGCATTATGCTTACCGAGCGCATAAAATACATTCGTAGCCGATGCAATATCTCTTCTAGCTTCGGGTATGAAAAGAGGGTTATCGTTATTAGCCGTATATTCCTCGCAAACCTCGGCGAAATTGGGCAAATAAATATCCGGCGCATACAAACAAATGGTCGGTGCCGTTGCCTTCCACAACTTCATCACCTTTGCAATCGGCCCCCCGCTCGGGTACGACCCTGGACTCCAAGGAAATTGCTCCAACCAAGCGTTAACAAATAGCGGCAATGGGTAGACTTTGGAACCGGCGCTAGCAATTCGTTCGACGGATCGGGCATAATGATAGGCCATAAAATATTCTGCTGCGTTTTCCGCGAAGGCTTCCTCCCATGTACCGCTAATACCATAAAGGGATTCAACCTCGGCAGGGATAGGAAGATTGAATTCGGCGTTCGCATGTTCGGAATAATCCCGATCACTGCCGAGAAAACCGATTTCATTCTCCACTTGAACCATGATTACAGTATGCTGGTCGCTGTCTACCTTTTTCAAATGATTCATAAGCTGCGAGAAAGCAGTCGCGTCAGCGTCTACCGCACTTACGCACAACGGCGAGATGGTGTCAGACGGTTCATTATTTTTATATACAGCTCGGAAATAGCTTTTAAAGTCCTTTTTAACCCAGTCTGGGACATAACTTGAAATCCCATTCTTCCATAATCCGAACCACAATAGCACCAAACGCACATTCTCTTCGCGAGCTTGTTCGATGATTCCATCTAGCAGTTGAAAGTCGAATTTGCCCTGTTCGGGTTCAATTAATTCCCAATAAATCGGCAAGATGACTGTATTCAGATTTAAGCCTTTGAGATATGGCCATACCTTTTCCTTCATGTAATTCAAATTAGATGAACTGGAATTATGAATTTCGCCGGCTAGTGCGATGTAGGGTTTACCATCCACATAAAGGTTAAAGACTCCATTTTCTTTTACTAATTGTGGGAATGTCATGAATTTTTTCTCCTTTAGTATTTATACGATGAGTTAAGAATGAAATGGCCTTGTCTCACGCGAATAGATTTCTCGTTTGTCTTCTAGTCAACACCTTCCAAAAATTGGCCTTGCGCTCGCCGGTCATACAGGTCAGAAGAGATTTACTCGACTTCTCCGTTCACCTGCGCCAAGATCTCCTCGAGGTGCTCATCCGTCATGGCCCCACCGCTGAACGCGATCAAAGCTCGCAATGGCATGTATTTCATGATCGCCTCCATCATGTCCGACGCATCGCCGGCTCCCTCTCCTCCAGCGACAACCGGATTCCGCTGCTGCAAGATGGTCGCGATGATCGGCCGCGTCACCGGATCCGCGAGCAAATCTCCAACAGTCGAGTTGCGGTTCGCCTTCGACCGGACGGGCGTCGTCGATTCGACGCGAACGGTATCCGATAGGACGATGTCCCGCGAGGACTTCCCGATCAGAATCTCGAACTCGCCCGTTTCGACGCGCCAATCCTTCCGCTCGACATCATAAAAGGCGAACGATCGCTTGTCGAGCCTAATCGTCACGTTCTTCTGCTCGCCCGGCGCAAGCTCCACCTTCGCGAAGCCCTTCAGCTCTTTGACCGGTCGGATCACCTTGCTCTCTACGTCGCGGACGTACAACTGAACGATTTCTTTGCCTGCGCGATTCCCCGTGTTCTTCACCTTCACCTCAACGTCCAGCGTTTCGTCGTCGCGGATCTCCTTCTTCGCGATCGAAAGATCAGAGTAAGCGAATGTCGTGTAGCTGAGGCCATGACCGAAAGGGAACAGTGGCTCGACTTTCTTCGTGTCGTAATATCGGTACCCGACGAAGATTCCCTCCCGGTATTCCACACGGTCCCCTTCGCCGAAATAGAATAGATAGGACGGGTTGTCCTCGAGCCGCTGCGGGAACGTCTCGGCCAGCTTGCCGCACGGGTTCGCGTCCCCGAACAGCAGATCGGCGATCGCGCCGCCGAGCGCTTGGCCGCCCAGGTACGCCTCCAACACCGCCTTCGCGCTTCCGATCCAAGACATCTCCACCGGCGCGCCGTTGCTGAGAACGACGACCAGATTCGGCTGCGCCGCGGCAACCGATTGGATCAGATCGACCTGATTTTCCGGCAGGCGCAGGTGCGTCCGGTCGTACCCTTCCGATTCGTAGCGGTCCGGCAAGCCTGCGAACAGAACGACAACATCAGCTTGCGCCGCGGCACGGACCGCTTCTTCGACCAGCTTTACATCTGAAGCATCAGTATCCAGGTCGTAGCCCTGAGCATAGGAGACCTGTGCCCCGCCACCGGCCGATTTCGCAATCTCTTCCCGGATGTCTTCCAGCTTCGTCGGTTTGATATGCGAGCTTCCGCCGCCCTGATACCTTGGCTTGGCAGCCAGCGCCCCGATGACAGCGATGCTTCCTCCTTTAACCAGCGGAAGAAAGCCGCCTTGGTTCTTCAGCAGCACCATGCTTTCCCGTGCGACAACTCTGGCAAGCCGATGATGTACCTCGGGATCGTAACTGGCGTTCGGCTTCTTGCTGTCCACTGCTTTGAAAATAATCCGAAGAATCCGCTCAACTGACCTGTCCAGCTTCTCCTCAGGCAACTTCCCTGCACGAAAGGCTTCGACGATCTTACGGTCGCCCCCGCCGCTCGGCGGCATCTCAAGCTCGAGACCAGCGGAGAGGCCGTCCGCCCGCTCATTGACGGCCCCCCAGTCGGACACGACGAAACCCTCGTGCCCCCATTCATTCTTCAGAATGTCCGTCAGCAAATAGTCGTTCTCGGAAGCGAACGTCCCGTTCACTTTGTTGTAGGCACACATAACCGTCCACGGCTGCGACTTCTTGACGGCTCCCTCGAAGCTCGCAAGGTAAATCTCGCGCAGCGTCCGCTCGTCTATGACGGAATCGGACGTCATACGGCGATGCTCCTGGTTGTTGGCGGCGAAGTGCTTCAGCGACGTGCCGACGCCCTGGCTTTGTACCCCGCGGATATGCTGCGCAGCCATCTCGGAGGACAGGAACGGATCCTCCGAGAAGTATTCGAAGTTCCTTCCGCACAACGGCGAACGCTTGATATTCGCACCCGGCCCCAGCAGGACAGCCACGTCCTCGGCCTGGCACTCCTCGCCGAGCGCTTGGCCCATCTTCTCGATTAGCTCGCGGTCCCAAGAGCTGGCCACGCCGGCCGCGGAAGGGAAGCAGGTCGCCGGCACGCTATCGAGAAAGCCGAGGTGGTCTGCGCCTTCCTTCTGCTTGCGCAGGCCATGTGGACCGTCGGTCACCATGATCGACGGGATGCCGAGCCTCTCAATCCCTTTGAGCCTCCAGAAGTCTTGCCCGGAGCACATGCCGGCTTTCTCCTCCAGCGTCATTAGTGAAATTAATTTCTTCAAGTCGCGTTCCATTTCTTATCCTCCCCGTTATTTCGATATCAGCGTTCCAGCAGCTGGAACGCCGCTTCTTTTACGTCCCTTGAGTTCGGTCCGACGAACAGCCGGAACGCCCCCACCTCCGCGCGGAAGCTGCGGTCCGGCAGGTAGTACTTGAGATTCTCTTCCGTGATGGTGAACGTGACATCGCGGCTTTCCCCCGGCTCCAATTGTGTTTTCCGGAAGCCCTTCAACTCCTTGACCGGCCGCACGACGCTGCCGTGCACATCCTGAATGTACATCTGGACGGTCTCTTCTCCCGCGCGATTGCCGGCGTTGGTTACGGTGACGCTCGCGATCAGCTCGCCGGAACGTGTCAGCTCAGCCTTATCCAGACGAAGCTCCGAATACTCGAACGTCGTATAGCTGAGTCCATAGCCGAACGGATATAGAGGCTCGTTCGGATAATCCAAGTATTTGGAAATAAATTTGATGTGCTTGTTCTCCGGCGTGACCGGACGTCCAGTGTTGAAATGGTTGTAATAAATCGGCACCTGGCCCGCATGCTGGGGGAAGCTCATCGTCAGCTTGCCGGTAGGGTTGTAGTCGCCGAACAGCACATCGGCGATCGCATGGCCGGCCTGCGAGCCTAAGAACCACGTTTCCACGATCGCGCCCACGTTCCGCTCATACCAATCGAGCACGAGCGGGCGGCCGTTCACGAGCAAGAGCACCGTCGGCTTGCCCAACTTGACGATCTCCTGCGCCAGCCGCTGCTGAACCTCGGGCAACTCAATGTTCGCCCGTGACGCGGCTTCGCCCGACATGTTGCTGTCCTCGCCTAGAGCCAGTATGACGACATCCGCCTCCTTCGCGCAGGCGATCGCCCGCTCGAACCCGCCTTCGATTTCTCCGTCGACTCCGCAGCCCGCGGTAACGAGAAGACGGTCCCGATTCAATCCTTTCTCGGCAATCCCTTCCTTCACGGTGACCGTCTCGATGCCGTATCGGGAGAACTGCCAGGGGCCAAGCAGATCTTTGTTGTCCGCGAACGGTCCGATTAGCGCGACTTTTTGTCCGCCGTTCGCAAGCGGCAGCACACCGTCGTTCTTGAGCAGGACGACCGACTTGCGGGCGAGGTCTCGGCTCGCTCCCAGGTGCACCGCGCTGAAGTGGTACTCAATCTCTTTCTCCGGCTGCACGTACCGGAACGGATCGTCCATGATGCCGATCTTATACTTGTAAGTCAGAATGCGCCGAACCGCTTCATCCAGCTGCTCTTCCTTCACAAGACCATTATCAATCAACCCGGGCAGATGCTTCGCGTACAATCGCGTCACCATCTCGATGTCCATTGTCGCGCTCATGGCCAGCTTGGACGCTTCTTCCGTGTCTTGGGCCGCGCCGTGGATAGAGATTTCCTCGATCGCCCCGTAATCAGATATCAATATTCCGTCAAAGCCGAGTTCGTCCCGCAGCAGGTCTTTCAACAGCTCGGAGCTTCCCGCGACCGGAACGCCTTGATAGACGTTGAATGCGTTCATGACCGAGCCGGCTCCCGCATCAATTCCCGCCTTGAACGGCGGCAAGTAGACGTTCCGCAGCGTTCCCTCGGAGATGTCGACCGTGTTGTAATCCCGCCCGCCTTCCGCTGCGCCATAGGCGATAAAATGCTTCAGGCAGGCGATAATCGTCTCGTGGTCGAACAGACTGTCTCCTTGGAAGCCTTCCACCTGGGCTTTCGCGATCAGCGCGCCCAAGTAAGGATCCTCGCCCGCTCCTTCGACAACGCGACCCCAGCGGGGATCCCGCGAGATATCGACCATCGGGCCGTGGTTGTACGTCGTTCCGGAAGCCGACGCTTCCTTGGCCGCGATGGCGCAAGCTTTTTTGATCGCTTCCAAGTCCCAGCTGCACGACCAGGCGAGCGGCACGGGAAAAATCGTCTGGTAGCCGTGGATGACGTCTACGTTGAACAGGAGCGGAATACCGTGCGGCGACTGCTCGATGGCGATTTTCTGCAGCTCGAACACCCGCTTACTGTCGAAGGCGCCGAGAATTGATCCAGCTTTCCCTTCCGCCACCATTTTCTCCGGAGGCTCGGACTCTACGTCCGCGCCGAAGGAGAAGTCGGACGCCCCGATCTGGCTCATCTGGCCAATCTTGTCCACGATGGACATCCGTGCTAGCAAACGGTCTACTTCCCTGCGAATGTCCTCGTCCGACCGCGGCTTTACGTCCGATTTCCGGTACGGCGCCACAAGAGGGATGAGCTCCTCCGCTAAGGACCCGCCACGCCCCCTCTCTCCGCTTACTTGCTGCTCTCCCGCAAACGGCATCGTGACCGTGCCGCGGAACGTTTCTCCCTCGAATTCAAGCGAGACGTTCACAGGATCGCTTGAAAAAAAAGTAAATCCAGACGCCTTCAGGCGGCTACCTTCGACGACCGCGTCCATTGGCTGGATGAAGGATGGAGTCGGCTCCGTATTTAAGGTCAGCCTGTACCCTTCATTCTCCTCCACCGAAAAAATGATTTTCACTGTTGACCCGTGCAGCTTAAGTCTCGCGTTCCAAATCCCGATCATCAATCACTACTCCTCGATTAGGTCTACTTGCCTTGAACAACCTTTTATTTCACAGCGCCGATCGTAATACCCTTGATAAAATACTTCTGGAAGAAAGGGTACGCGATCAGAATCGGAAGCACCCCGATGACGGCGATCGCCATCCGGACGGACGTGCTCGGCAGCTCCGCCATCTCTCCACTAGCAGTCGAGGTAAGGTTGCTGTTACTCGACAAGAACTGGATGTCCGAAATGATACGATTCAGAATATTCTGAATACTGAAAAGCTGTGGATCTGTTACGTACGTCATTCCGTTAAACCAGTCGTTCCAATAAAGAATCGCTTCGAACAAGCCTATAGTCGCCATGATGGGCATCGACAGCGGGAGGACGATTTTGTAGAACGTCTTGATCTCTCCCGCTCCGTCAATTTGAGCGGCTTCGATCAAAGCAGGCGGAATCGAAGTCATAAAGAACGTTCGGACAAGCAGCACGTTGAAGCCGTTCATGAGAAGGCCCGGCACGATCAGCGCCCAGATCGTGTTCTTGATCTCGAACACCTGTGTGTAGATTAGATAGGACGGGACAAGCCCTCCGTTGAACAGCAGCGTGAAAAATACGAGGAACGCCCAAAAATTCTTCATCGGGATATCCTGCCTCGACATCGGGTAAGCAAGCATCGACGTCATGGCGAGGCTAGCCGCGGTGCCGAACACCGTAATGAACACGGTCACGCTGTACGCGCGTCCCAGCTCTCCCCAGTGCTCCCACAGGTATTCGTACGCCTGGCTGCTGAATTGTTTCGGGAAAAACGAATAGCCGTGCTGGATGATGCTGTCTTCACTCGATACCGAGGATATGACAAGCAGTATAAAGGGAATAAGACAAACGACCGAGTAACCCAACAGTATGGCATGGGCAATCCATCTGACAAATCTGCTTTCGTATGCCACTTTCTGTCACCTCCGTCTAGAATAAAGCATTTTCTTTGCTGAATTTGCGGACTGCATAGTTGGATAGGATCACGAGCACGAACCCGACGATCGATTGATAGACGCCCGCGGCCGACGACATGCCGATATCCCCTAAATTCATCAGCGCCCGGTAAACGTACGTATCAATTACGTTCGTCGTCTCCGACAGGACGCCCGAGTCCATCGGTACCTGATAGAACAGACCAAAGTCGGAGTAGAATATGCGTCCGATCGCCAGCAGCGTCATCATCGTGATGACCGGCGTTATAAGTGGGACTGTGATGGAACGGATTTGCTGCCATCTCGAAGCGCCGTCGAGGGTGGCAGCCTCGTAATATTCGGGATCGATGCTTATGATCGATGCCAAATAGACTACGCTCAAATAGCCGATGCCTTTCCAGATGTTCACAGCTGTCAGGATATACGGCCAGTATTCCTTGCTGGAATACCACGAGATGTCTTCTACGCCGAGCAACGGGAGAATTGATTTGTTGATCAGTCCCGTATCACTGCTGAGCAAGGCGTACACGATATAGCTGACGATGACCATCGAGATCAAGTGAGGCAGGATGATGACGCTCTGATAGAAACGCTGGAAAAACTTTTTCCTGATTTCATTCAGAAGGATCGCAAATCCGACCGCCCCGACCGTATTGATGACGATGAATAAGCTGTTGTACAGAATCGTGTTCCGCGTAATGATGTAGGCGTCCGAAGTCTTGAACAGATACTCGAAATTTTTGAATCCGATCCAATCGCTGCCTAGAATGCCGCCCGTGTAATTGAAGTCCTTAAAGGCGATGATCATCCCGAACATGGGAAGGTAGTTGTTGATGATCAAATACGCGAGTCCCGGGAGCATGAGCAGAAACAGCGGAGCGAATTTTTTCCATCGTTTGGCCGTAGAGCCCATGATGTTCACTACCCTTTCTTCATTGTTGTAGAGGCTGGAAAGATTGCAATCCAATCAGCCATGCAACTGATTGGATTGCAGATGCTTCAAAGAGCGGTTTTATTGGCCGCTCGAGGCTGCCCAAGCATCCAGCTGCTTCTGCTTCTCGGTGATAACCTTGTCGATACCCGCGTCCTGCAGCTTCGCGATGAATTCGGGGAGCGCTTTGTCAGGATCCAAAGCCCCGCATTCGAGCGCGACTCGGTATTGGCTGAGCACGTTGGTGACGGCGGCAAATTCCGTCTTCACTGGGGATGAATCGAACGTAAATCCAAGCGCCTTGGACTTGATTGCATTCTCGTTGAACTCCTTCATCTTCTCCCAGAGCTGCTCATCGTCTCCCTTGAAGATATAAGACAGGAACTGATTGCCGAATAGCCATCCCGTACCCGAATAGCCGACGCTGCCTGCGTTTACGTCCTGCGGATAATCAATGACGTTATCGGAAACTTTCACATAATGCTTGCCTTCGATTCCCCAATCCAGCAGATTAACGATTTCCTTGTCGGTATACATCAGATTCAGGAATTGCATCGCCTTCTCTGGGTTCTTCGAATTTTTCGCGATTCCCCACATGACGTTCGTGACCGTGCTCGTCTTCGCGACCGGCGGCATCATCTCGACTGAAACGATCGGCATGCCGGCTTGACGGGTTTCCTGGACATCGTAGCCCGGTTTCATGTTTGCCAGGTTGCCGGAGCCTTTGCCGCTTTTGATGAGGTCTGACGTGGACTCCTTGTTGGTGACTGCGTCCTTGCCGATATATCCGGCCTGGTACCATTCTCTCATCTTCTTCAGAATGGCAGCGTACTCTTCTGTTTCGAACCAGTTCACCACCTTCAAGTCTTGGCCGTTATTCAGCAGCACACCCATATCGTCGCCGAGCGAATCCCGCGTGCTGATCGGACCGATCGGAGACTGGCCGGCGCTGTTGACTAACGGAATCATGGTCGGTTCGTTTTCCTTGATCGTCTTGAGAATTGGCTCCAGGTCCTCCAGCTTCTTGACCTGATCTAGATTCAAATTGTATTTGTCCACGAAATCTTTACGGATCTGGAAGCCGTAGCTTTGGGCGAGGTCTCGGATGGTCGGTACGGCATAGGTTTTACCGCTGACTTTGGCCGCGTTCGCGTAATCCGGACCGAGCGCTTCTATGATCCCCGTCCCTTGCTTTGCAAGCAGATCGTCAAGCTCGACCAATTGGCCTTTTGCAACTTGATTCGCGTACGTGGTTCCGAAGAGCGGCATCAAGTCCAGTTTCTCGTTGCTCGTCAACATCAGGTTGACCTGGTTTTGCCAGGTGCTGATACTGATCGGAAGCAATTTCACGGTCGTATTCATCTTGGCTTTCGTAATCTTGTTAATTTCTTCCTCCACGAGCAATTGGTCCTTCGGCACGCTGCCGAATTCGAAGTAAGCTACTGTCATTTCGTAAGGATCTTCGGCTTCCTCGCTCGCAGCCGATCCGTTTGATGTCTGGCTTGCCGTTTTGTTCGAATCTTCGTTCGAACTGCATGCAGCTAGCAAAAGTGTAATGACGATTAATGCACTGATCAAACTTAACTTCCGTTTCATGTTACTCCCCCGTTTCTGTAATATAGATTCGACGCGGTCTGCTCGGCCTTCGGCTGTTTTTTCCTCATCGAATCTACATTCATCTTAAACTCTATAAGAAACGCCAACTACCAAGATGTCGACTTACGCATGTCATGTGGTCGACCTCTATCAATTCTAGGATCAGCCATCGAAACGGTTCTGTTCTTCATGCCGGAATTCGAGCGGATTGCGGCTTGTATATTTCTTGAAAATTCGCGCGAAATGCGAGAAATTCGTGAATCCGACCTGCAGCGCGACCGCATGTACAGGGAGGTTGGTGTTGCTCAGCAATCGCCGGGCGACGTCCATCCGCTCCCGGACGACATATTCCGTGACGGACACCCCCGTCTCTTTTTTAAACATTCTGTCCAGGTAATCCGGATTCAGATAGATATGTTTGGCGATGTCGTCCCGCGTCAACGACTTGTCCAAATGCTGGGCAACGTAGCTTGCCGCTCGGCCGACGACGGACGCGGATCGTTCGATCGACCGGACGTATTCTATTGCTTTGGCGACGATATAGCTGCTCCAATCGATCATATCCTTAACCGAACGAGAAGCATGCAGCGACATCTCCATCGACTCGTCGTCGCCAAACAGCTGACGGGCTTGAATGCCTTTCGACTGCAAAAAAGAATACACCATCTGCAGGAAATCCTGGTGGAACTGGTGCAACCGCTTTGCATCCAGCTTAGCGACCTGGGTCAATCCGTTCAAGTAGCGATCGACTTCTGCCGCAAGCTTCTCTGGGGAACCCTCCGCCAGCATGAGGGACCATACCTGCAGCTCCGGCTCGTTAAGGGCTGCCGGCGCGGCTGCTTGCACGTCTAGCTGCGAGTCTAGCAAAAGGACGAGGTTATCTAACGCTACATTGTTTCGGTCAAGCACCTGCAGCCGATCGGTCATTGCTGGTAATTCGTATGTTTGGGCCGGATGGCCGAAGTAACAGCTCAGATCGCAATAGAAGTATTGGCGGCACGAGCGAATGAAAGCCTCGCAGCTTTGCCTCAGACGCTGCGTTTCGTTGTCCGTCCATGACTCGAAAGACAGGATGGCGATCAAGCTACCCTTTCTTATGGGAAGGAGCTGTCCGTAGCTGCCCAGCTTCAGAAGCATTTCTTCGGCGGAATTCCGGAGCGCGTACTCAAGAATTTTCTCGTCTCGCTTATTCAAGCTTTTGTGCCACCGCTTCACCACGATTAGAACCGGAACGAATCTCATTTGCTCTGTGTAGGGGATGTTCCGGTCCTCCGCGGCAATGCGGATCATATCTGGCCGGGAAGGAATTGACCGGTTCAAGATGTCCAGCCAAAACCTTTCAATGAGCAGCGGCTGATGCTGCAGCCAATACTGGCCGTATTGACTGTATTCTGTTCTTTTACTTTCCTCGGCATTTTTGTTGATCGCTTTGGCGATGACGCTTTCCAGTTCGGGGATCGGCACCGGCTTCAGCAAATAATCGAAGCTTCCGAGCTGGACAGCCTGCTTGGCGTAATGGAAATCCGCATGGCAGGTCAGAAAAATCGATTCCGTATTGGGAGAATGCTCCTTGACCCAAGCGAGTAGCTCCAGGCCGCTGCCCATGGGCATTTCGATGTCACAAAGCATAATATCTATGGGGCTATTTGCATTATAAATTTCTTTCGCTTGATGGATGTCATAAGCGGTAAGCACCTCGGAGATTCCAAGCTTTTCCCAGTCCACAGCCGCATTAATGCCTTCCACTGCATGAATTTCATCGTCTACGAGCAGTAATCGTGACATGTTCGTGATTCTCCTTTCTACGTTTCCGGGTTCAAGGGCAGCCGTATCTCAACGATCGCTCCCGACGGCTTCGCGTTCGAGAACGATATAAAGGTTTCATCTCCATATAGCAAGCCAAGCCGCCGCTTCACGTTCCAAATGCCGATATGCTCTCCCTGTTCGTCCTCTATTCGTTTTCCAGCTCGAATTTGCACCAAGATCTCCTCCGCGAAGCCTTTGCCTGTATCCCGAATCTCGATCAAAAGCCGCGGTTCCGGGCGGGATTCGTCCATATCAATCCGGACGGCGCTCTGGATCAAAGAACTGACGGTCGCAGCATGCTTGATCGAATTCTCGACGAACGTCTGGACGATCAGCGGCGGAATCCGCGTTTCCAGCAGGAAATCAGGAACCGACAGTTCAAAGTTGAGCTTGCCGGGAAATCTCAGTTCCTGGATGCGAATATAATTGCGGACATGCTGCAGCTCATTTTTCAGAGGCACGAACGTCAAATTGCTTTGAAACATATAGCGGAAATAGTGAACGAGGCTGAGCGCCATCTCCTGTATGAGCGCATAATTCTTAACTAGCGCCAGATTGTAGATGATGTTCAAGGAATTCAAGAAAAAGTGCGGATTTAGCTGCAGCTGCAGGTGCTGAAGCTCGGCCTTCTGCTTGCTTAGCTGCTCTTCATATACGTTGATTCGCAGCTCCTGGACCTGCTTAATCATCTGGTTGAACGTTTCGTTCACGAGTCTAAACTCGTTAGAAGTCGGAAAGGGATCGATGCGCGTGTTCAAATTCCCTTCCCCGATTCGTTTCATGGCCGCCATGATCCGATTGAGCGGCCTTAGCACCATCTTCCGAAGCAGCAGCAGACAAGCAGGCACCAGGATGAACGCAACAGCAGGGATCATGGTAGCGATCCGCCGAAGATACGGCAGGTTCTCCAAAATTTGTTCGTCCGGAATGAGAGCGATTAAGCTGAAATCTCCCTTGACTGATTTCCCTCCGACGACCAAGAAGTGTTGAGTTTCCCCCGACAAATAATACCGCTGCGGGTTGTCGTCCAATTCGATACCGTTCTCCCACACGACATCAGCATGGGTCATCGGTGTGCCGTCCTCCATCGCGAACAGCGAAAGTCCCCGCTCTCCCAGGTTCAGTAGGCTAAGTGGAATCGACAGATTCTCGATATTCACCCAGGCACCCACATACGCATCGCTTGTCTTCAACACCCGGAACAAATAGTAGCTCGAACCTATTGGTTTGACGTACCAAGTACGGATGTTGAACTCTCCCGTATGCTGAAGATCCCTGAGCAAGTCCCGAATATAGGTTCTTGCCATTTCCCGTTCATTCAAATTACCCATATCCTGAAATACCTCGAGATAATCCTGACCGTGAGTCGAATAGACGAACAGGGAGTCGATCGACTGGAACGTTGTGATGTCGCCTTTCATCTTGTTGTCCAGCCGTACTTTGGCCAAGATACGGTCCTGCTCCGTGTTCCTGTACTCCAATTCCTGAAGATCCTTGTCATTCACGATGAGGTTCGTCAAATACTTATCGACGTCGTTCAAGTCATTGTCGATTTGGGCCATATACAACGAGATTAGGCTGCGGCTAGATTCCGCAACCTGATTGTGGACGACGCGGATTGCGTAGTCGTTGTTATAAATAAGGAACGCAACGGTTGGCAGCGTGATCAGCAGCAAGCCAAGAACCAGCTTGAGTCGGATAGAATTCCATGTGAGTCGAAAAATACTGCTTGTCATCGAGATCGCTCCTCTTAATGTCTCAAAAGCACATGATACCCCATTATAGACATATCTTAAACTACTCCCCATTCAATCATCCAACAGAATGTCGACTTTTTCGTGATACCAGGTCGACCATTTGCATGTCCGTGTCGACTTGAAGACAAAATAAAAGACGGTTGCTCTTCAGCTTCCGTCTTGTAACGTTATTATTTCGGTATAAATTATCCCCATGTCCAATTCATCCATTTCACTTATATATTCATTCGTTATTTAGCTGGCGGTACGACCGGTCCGTTAATTATAGTTGTCGGAAGATTCAATTGGCGCGCAACGTCAATGGGTTCTATGCGATTTCTCTCAGGCTCGTCCAGAAGCCTGAAGCGATTTTGATTCGATCTGTAAAACGAGCGTTCATGGCTGCCAGCCTCCTGAGACAATATCCAATTGCAAATGGTCCACGGAGCCCGTGGACCATTGCTTCTTCTGATTATAGTCTAGCCGTCGAGCAGCGTCATCTGTTCTTTCATATAACGCGTGCCGTGAACGACATTCTTGGGGCTGACCTGATCGATTCGTTCGAGGTCCTCTTTCATTAGAAGGATATCAGCCGCGGCCGCATTTTCCTCCAGGTACTTGATACGCTTCGTACCCGGGATAGGCAGCGCCCCGTTGGCAATCGTCCAGGCAATGGCCAATTGGGATGGTGCACAGTTCTTCTCCATCGCGATCTCCTTAATCTTGTCGACAACCTCAATGTTCTTCTGGAAGTTGTCTCCTTGGAACCGCGGCATCCATCTGCGAAGATCGTCGGCGGCCAGATCCTCGAAAGTGCGAAGCTCGCCGGAGATAAAGCCCCTGCTCAGTGGACTGTAGGCCACGTGGGTAATCCCCAGCTCTCTTACGGTAGGGAGTATTTCCTCTTCGATATCACGGCTCCAGAGCGAATACTCACTCTCTAGCACGGAGATCGGATACACGGCATGAGCGCGGCGAATGGTGGACGCAGAAGCCTCGGACAAGCCGAGCGCCCGAACTTTGCCTGCCTTGACCAAGTCTGCCATCGCTCCGACCGTCTCCTCAATCGGGATTTGCGGATCGACGCGGTGTTGGTAGTATAGATCGATGTAGTCCGTATTCAAACGGCGAAGGCTATCCTCCACTACTTTCTTAACGTAATCAGGATGGCCACTGATGCTCTCGTAATTTGGGGTGTACGAGAACTTGGTGGCGATAATGGCTTGCTCGCGGCGCCCTTGAAGAGCACGGCCGAGCAGCTTTTCGTTATGCCCGTTCCCGTACACGTCCGCGGTATCGAACATCGTGACCCCTATGTCCAAAGCGCGATGGATCGTTTGGATCGACTGTTCGTCGTTAGTCTCCCCGTAAATGCCTGGAGACATTCCCATAATTCCCAGTCCGATCGTAGAGACGAGGATATTGCTATTGCCCAAAATTCTTTGCTGCATTTGTTAATCCCTCATTCTATGTTTGATCGCTCTGACTCCTCCATCTTGATTAACAACTGGCTCTCGGAAGGGATTCTCCCTTTCTCGATGTCTTCGTATATCGACAGTTTGTTATTGACGGCGTCGAGCGCTACGGCCAATTCGTTCTGGCGGCGAAATAAATCTTCCTTGTACTGGTTCAAGATCGCTTTGCGCTGCGGAATCGTGGAATCACCATCGAGCGCAAGATCCACCATCTCCTTCAGCAACGACAGCTTCATCCCTGTCGCCCGGAAACATGTCATCAGCCGGATCCAATCTAGGTGATCTTGTTCAAACAGTCGATTCCCGTTCTTATCTCTCCTAATGTAAGGGAGCAATCCCTCCTTCTCGTAAAAACGAATCGTATGAGCCGGGCAACCAAGCCGCTCTGAAGCTTCTTTGATCGTGAATGCCATTGGTCGGATCGCTCCTTATCGGTTATTTTCAGTCGGAATCGGCTGGTTCTTCCTCATCCTAAAGCTTAGAGTACACTTTAAGGCAAGCGTTATTTTGGGAGACAGCTGTTGACGTCTGAACTACTGGTTATCATTATAATGCCCATCAGTGCTGTGAAAACTAGAACTATAATAGAGGCACCTTCGGCGTTAAAATACGCACAATGTTCGTTCCAATATCGTTTATTTTCGAATCCTTCTTGCTTACTCAATAGACATTTCGTGCATTTATGCTTGCAATCTTATACTTGTCGATAACCTGGTATTGCGATTACCCGCCTTCCAGATGGTCTTTAACTGCTTCAACTTCTTGCATGATAGTGAATTTCTCCGAAGCTGTATATTTCCTTTTACCCATGAAAAATGCTCCCCTTACAGTATCAGGTTTTTATTATTTCGCCTGTCTACTGTATGGGGAGCATATCAATTACAGAGAACCCCTTCTCATAGGATTTTATTAGAAATTTCTTACCCAATCGCCTCGTTTACTTCACCTTCCGTTATTCCTGCTTCATTAAAGCTATCGACTCTAACATAAACCGGTTCACCCTTAATCAACGCTTTTATTGTAAGCTGATTGACTCCGAATAGCATATGACTGTGATACAGTTTATCCGGTGCATATCCCCATAATACGTTGTATCCGACAGTATCATCAAGTTGATTCCACGTTACGGATAAATCCAGATCACCTAAGCATTCCGTCTGGACAGAAATTACTTGATTCGGCTGCTCTCCATGTCCGATCCCGAACACTCTAAGACCAGAAATACATGCAGACTGGTTAAAAGGGAGCTCCATTACCGTTAATCTAATAAACCTAGCCTTGATTCCTTCTTCCTTGACATTCAAATCATGCGCCAAATCAGTTGAGGCTTCTGTTTTATTTTCAATAACGAAATAGTTATTGCCATTCGTCGAGCCCTCTAGCAGCCATCTTGTTACATGCTTCCGCTCGTCAAGGTATCTTCTTATTTCTCCAACTTGCTGAAGAGTTGCTCCCTCAGGAAGAGGCAGATCCATCTGATCATCTGCAAAATTCACTTGAACTGCATGTACGTCGCATACCTGATCCAGATCCACCTCAAGCCATTCTCCAGGCTGATTAGTTGCTGCTTTCCACCAGCTTTGTACATTCTCATCAGCAGCCTTCGAAGCTTCCTTTCCAGCTTCACAGGAAGAAGCCTTAGCCGCCTTGCCATAGGAGAGAAGCATCCACTCCGGATTGCTCCATGGATTCATGGCAGCCTGGTCGATCTTAATCGGCCAGTCACCATAGCGTTGATTGCAGAATAATTCCCCGTCATCATCAAAGCCTGCCGGCCATAACCCAATCCGTCTCTCGAAAATATGATTGACACTAACTCTCATCGTCGAAGCATGCCACCAATTTCCATGCTGATCTTCCATAGTCGATCCATGTCCCGCTCCTGGCATAAAACCTCCTGGCTTATAAGAGTAAGGGTTATTTTTCGCTAACGCAAACGGTCCGAGTGGGCTGTCCGAAATGTAGACCCCGTCAGCATAAACGTTATATTGCGTACCCGGTGCGGAATACTGGAGATAATATTTGCCACTATGCTTGTCCATCCACGCCCCCTCAATATATGGAGCTTCATTCCCTAGTGACTTTCGAATGATTTGCAAAAATTCCTCCGTTGCGTCGGGATTCATTTTCAGGTAATTTTGAACCATTAACTCGACCTGATCCGGCGGTCTCGGTGAGTGATTTTCTCCATTTCTTTCATAGCCAATTACTTCAATATTGCTCTGCACGAGGGCAATCGGCTCCCCCTTGGGCTTCATATTCTCCGGATTCAGTTCAACGCCGTAAAGCGGCGTGACACTTGAGCATCCCCAGTAGAAATAAACCCTGCCGTCGTCATCTAAGAACAAATTCGGGTCCCAGAAGGGAAACGTCCCCTCTATTTCTTCAAACTCGCCGTTAATCGGATCTTTGGTTCTATAGAAGGAGCAGTTCTTGGATTTACTCGATGCGGAAAAATAAACATATTCTCCGATGACCCGAACATCCGGGGCATAGTCGTAAACCGGTACATCCTTCAAGGAGTGTAAGGTCCAATCAGTCATATTATCGCTGACAAGGAACCCTGCCGTCATCGAAGGAAACAGATAATATAAGCCTTTGAACAAAATCATGGAAGGATCTGCCGCTTCTCTATAAATGGCACTTAGCCCTCTTGAATCGGTAAATTGATATTTATATTCCATATTAATCGGGTTGCACATATACGTCATTTGTCGTTCGCTCCTCTTTAGATCACAAGTTTTTCGTTAAAGCATAAAATACCGCAATAGTATGATCATACACGCCTCTTCTCCGAATCGAATATTTGGTTATCGAGATATTCGACCGATTTCTGCAAAAGACTGGACAACAGGCGGCTCTCCTCGGCTCCCAAATGCTCCGCCAACCCAACATAAAGCTTGCGGGAATAATGGAGAGTATAAGCAGCTTGCTGTTTCCCTGACTCGGTCAATGAAACCCGAACGATCCGACGGTCTATAGGATCTTTGGCTCGAACAATCAAATTCCGTTCTACCATATCGTTCAATAGCTGAGATACAAACGGAGAAGTCACTCCCAAATATTCGCTTAGTTCCAATACGCTCATGCGGTCTTGCTCTCGCTCCATGAGGATCAACAACATACGAGCTTCGCTTACTTTTCGATTAACGGCGTCTATACGGGTTTCAATATTTTTGCGGTACAGAAGACCAAAAACCTTCATCAGCTCCATCGATTCATGGTCCATCTAGCTCTCCTTTCGAAATACAAATTGAATAGATAAGTTACTTATTTATTCGATATGAAGTGATTCTATAAGATCACACATTCCTTCACTAACACTTTGAAGACTTTTTCGCTAACACTATTACGACTTCTTAGAAGGCTGAAATAAGAACAATATCAGCTAACAGTGAATTTACGTACTAGCCGACGGTTACTTATCCGCCCACTCTTTCTCACCAAGTCTCCGTTACACTCCGGGCATACGACCCCAGGTTCTAGTTCATATGAACACTCACCTGCGTTGAAATCAGGTACAGGGTCTAAACATCCGCAATCTACGCAGACATAATCGATAAAAACTTCATAATCTATGCGGATTAAATTTTAGATCCCTGCCAAACGTATGAATGGCCGTAATGATTCCCACATCATACCGTTTTCTCTTATTTTTACGCCGATAGTAATTTTGAATGACCTTCGCCACTTCTTTACTAAGCTCTTACAAACGGCTTCGATCCTCAATGAAGTATTTTCTATATTCTTTCGGTACCGTCAACACCTTATGACGATGAGGAACATCCAGGATTCGCTCCTGTTGCTTTTCTGCCCAGTCGTCGGTGAATGTCTTCCCGCATCCATGACAAAACCGACTCTTACAAGTAAAGCATAGGATGGCGGGTTCTGGTTTTCCCTACGTACATCCCATACATTCATATCTCGCGTAACCCATTTCCTTCGTACTGTATCACATTGACTTTTTTACTGCTTCCGGTATGCCTTACTGTAGTTCTTTGGGGAATCGATTCGCATGAAGTTCCCAAAAACCATGAAATTGTTCCTTCAAATGTTCCTTCAAAATCTGTTTTACGATCTTTCGTTTCTTCCATGTTTATCGCTTCTCCATAACGATCCCTCCTATTTATTTTTTCGACTCAATTATCCACATTTTTTATCCGCGCATAATTTCCTAAACAACAAATAAGCCACCCAAAGGGTGGCCTGCACTCAAAAAAGGAAAAGATCTGAATAAAACGTTGGCTACGAGTATTTTGTCCAAGATTAAAAAACTTTTCTTCAAAATTATAACCTCCGATCAATGGGATTTATGCTGCTAGATCAGCCCTAATGGAATGTGTTTTGGTGGTTTTTTGGCTTCAACATTTGGAAACCAAATCAAGCACAACCAGTATGGAATGGCGAATATAGAATGGCAATAAAAATGAACCATCCATTGTGATGTCACAACGATTGGTTCATTTGTATCAGCATGCGAATAGCCAATCAGCCCGCAGCACGACAAGCTATGAATCATTCGTGGAATGTTCATCATAATCGTTATTTCACCCGGAACGTTCTCGGCCCGTACTTCTTCACTAGAATAAGAGCAACGACTACATAGACTAGAGCTGCGACAACCGTAATTGCCGTGAAAGAATCAGCTTGCGGCCTCAGCACAATACTAACACCACTCAAAGATGACACCAGCATACTCAGCACAAAATAAAGCGGATTTTTCAAATTAAGCTCCGTCGAATACGGCTGAAGAAAATAGTACATAAACAAATGATGCACGGTATAAAAGATAGCCATCGCCATCACACAGACCCAAAATAAAAGCAGCTCTCGATTCAGCCATTCTCCTCCAGCAGCAGCTGTGACAACAGACAATGACACGCCAAAAGCAGTAGCAATCAGCAGATTCAAGCTAAGCATTCGCCCAAGTCGAATGAGAAAGTGCTGATAGGCTGCGCTGCGATAGAAGCTATACCTCATCAGACTAAGGTCGCAATTGTAGAACATCGCTTTGCAAAGATTCTCGCCTGTCGACATGAAATACATAATTAACGGCAGGAAGGGAAAGAGCAATCCCAAACTCCATTGCATCCCGGACAGCTGTCCTTGGAATAGAAGCATAAGGATGACACCGGCTGCTAAGGCAGCACCAATGATCATTAACCGTTTATTCATAGGACCATTTACCAGACTTCTATGTCTAAGAAAGAATATCGCGTTCAGATAGGCATGTCCTTCTTTTCCATCAACCTTATGCCTCAGATTCAGACTTAAGTCGTCATCGCTATCCTTCGATTTCACACTCTTCTTCTGCGCATCTGTCATCATTCTGCCTAGATTCAGCAGAGGATCATCCCGCTTACTGGCCGCATCGACAGCTTCCATATATTTGCGATAACGGGCCAGCTGAATGACTGCGAATAAGCCTCCCGCTATTATTACAATGCAGACCGGCAAACTCATAAGTATTGCTTCCGTTGATAGAGCCTTGCCAAGCAGGAGCGGCAAATACGCAGCAGCATATCCAATGATGATAACGCACCATACAATAGCAGTTTGTTTAATTAGCATCATGCCTGTTTTCTCAAAAAGCTTGAGATGTGCGTACTCTGCCGCAATTCGCCATAGCGTAAGCAATAACGTTAAGAGAAGTGCTTCCAAAACAGAGGCTCCGAGGAGAGTACCAAACACAAGCATGGCAGGTACCAAATAAACAAAAAAAGTCACATACCGATAAACGAGCGATACTTGCATATATCTCCTAGGAGACAACCTCATCATTTTAACAGCTAAGTATTTCTCCCGCTTCGGTTCAAGTACAGTCGCACTGCTGACAGCTGCTACTACGAAGCTGATGATGGTGAAAATATGTATAAACTGCGATAGTCGATACTCCTGTGTCATCTCCTCTCCCAAGCCCATTACGGGAATAAAAATAAGTACGCCTACGTAAACAAATCGCAGAAAAAATCCCCATAGCTGGGTAAGCAGCAGTGCAATAATAGCAACGCCTTTTTTAAGACCCAAATTGGCATAAAGGCTGTTCTTGATTAGCTTTCCGATGAAAGGTAGCTTCTGAATGTAATAGATGAGCATATTGGCTGTGATAGAGGTACGGATAGCCAGCAGTGTACTAAGTGTTCTCATCATGCGACTCATCCTTCAGCAGGTTAATAACGGATTGCTCGAATTCCGCGCTATGCAGCAGCTCTGACGGTACCGAGGAAAGCTTGCCTTTGTTCAATACGACTAGTTCATCACATAGATCAGATGCTAATTGCAAAATATGTGTGGAGAAAATGAGAATATGATCGCTCTTCATCTCTTTGAGCATGTTCTTCATCTCCAGTGCAACAATGACATCGAATGAGGTAAGCGGTTCATCGAGCAAGATGACCGGAGGCTTCGTAATGAGAAATAGCAGCATCTGCAGCTTATTCTTCATCCCATGTGAATAGCCTTTAATAAGCTTGTGGCGATCCTCCGCTGTCATGCTCATCATGTCAAAATACTCGTCAATCGACTTTTCCATCTGGAGCTTATCCCGATTAATATCCATGAAAAACTTCACAAACTCAAAACCCGTCAGAAACTCGGGTAGGATTGGAAGTGAATACACATATCCAACATCCTGCTCATTTATTTTACGTGTGCGTCCATTTTCATCCAGCAGCACCTGCCCGCCATCCATGCTCTTCTCTCCGCTCAAGCAGTCGAACAGTGTCGTCTTTCCCGCGCCGTTACGACCTAGCAGTCCGTATATCTTCCCTTTCTCAAATGTAAATCCCGCTCCTTGAAGCACCTGTTTATCCTCAAACTGCTTAATGATATTGTCTAGAATTAATCGCAATGACTGTTCCTCCATTCATTTCATAAATGCAATAACCTAAATATATACGAAATTGGGAATGAAAAGTCTCGTATAATGAAATGTGATGCCTCTCACCATTAATACGTGAGTGCATCCCAACTTTTAGAAAGCATTTTTAAATTTCATCTAGCAGTCCATCGCTGTCCAAGTTCACCCAAGATCAAGGCTCCCTATCCATTCCATAGCCGTTCGTTCTCTCTTGATTTAGACTGCATCTTTCCCTATATCAATTTTAATTATCGATTACTATGCTAAGAAAATGCTTGTCTCAGCCGTTTGGAAAATCGAAACCATTTCTTGATTCGGACTTTCGTAAGTAATGATCGCATTCGTAACTATGGAAATATCGGCATCTTCCGGGAGATACCGCGCAATCTGAAGCAATGTTGTCCTTTTCTTTTTAAAAAAACCACCCAAAAGGATGTCATTAAGTTAAGGTGCAGGACCAAAAATCCATGTAAAAGAGCAGGTTATCGTAATGATAGCCTGCTCTTTTTTTGCGTAAAAACGAGCAAAAGAACTTGACAAGCAGTTGAAAATGTGTGGCGAAGCCCATTGAAAAAAACGAGGAGGTTTTCACCCATGAATGCTTGCGCGAGTTCACTAAAACAAAAGCTGACATCCCTCATACGAGGAAATGTCAGCGGCACCAGCACCTTATGTCAAAAACCCTGAAAAGGATTTTACTCGAAAGAAAAAGCTGCCTTTTGATACCGTTATGCAGCTCTTGATCTCTATGGGCGGTAACAGTCTATACAAGGAACTCTTGGAATCGCAAGGCTATGACGCCAACACAGCAACCACTTCTGCTTTTGTGCAACAGAGGAATAAGATTCTGCCCCATCTGCTTTGGAGTTCTTGTTTCACAAATTTACGCAATCGCATACGGATCTCAAGCGCTACCGAGGGTATCGGTTACTTGCCATTGACGGTTCGGATTTGCATTTCGCCACTGATCCTACGGATACAGACACCTATTTTCAAAGTCAACCGGGAGCAAGAGGCTATAATCTGCTGCATTTAAATGCAGCCTATGATCTTTGCAACAGACTTTACGTGGACGCGATTGTTCACCCACGAAGGTTAAATAACGAGCGAAAGGCACTGGATGCTAAGGTTGACCGTTCCTGCATCAAGGGAAAAGCGATTGTGATTGCCGATCGAGGTTATGAAAGTTACAACAATTTCGCACATATTGAACGCAAAGGGTGGAGCTATGTCATACGGGTAAAGGATTTAGCTTCCAGTGGTATTCTTTCGGGCTTACGGTTGCCCTCCGGCGGAGAGTTTGATCGGGATATTCATTGACACTAACTAAAAAACAAACCAAGGAGGTCAAGATGCATCCCGAGATTTACAAGTTCGTCCCTTCCACGTCTACCTTTGATTTTTTGGATTTGCAGGAACGCTTGTTTAATCCGATGTCCTTTCGGGTTGTTCGTTTCGTCCTGTCAAATGGCACTTATGAAACCGTCATTACGAATCTATCTGACGCCGATATCCCACCCGATGAACTCAGGTCCATCTATAACATGCGATGGGGCATTGAAACCTCTTTCAGGGCATTAAAATACACCATTGGTCTTACAAATTTTCACGCAAAGAAACGAGAGTCCGTCATCCAAGAGATTTCCGCAAGAATGATCATGTACAATTTTGCAGAAATGATGACCTCGCACGTCGTCATTTCCCAAAAAGCTAAACAGCACCACTACCAAGTCAACTTCACGGTTGCCGTTCACGTTTGTAGACATTTCCTGCGCTCAAGAGACGATGAACCCCCACCCGATGTTGAAGCACTGATTCGCAAAAACGTTTTGCCGATTCGACCCATTCGACCAGGGCAGCAGAATACGCGCAAAATCCGTTATAAATCATCTGTTAGCTTCGTTTACAGAGTAGCATAAATTCGGTTCGTATGAACATTTTTTTAAGCGGATCGTCCATCCGCTTGTTTGCTGTACGCTTTCTTGCATACACCAAAAAACAAACGGCACGGGACTTTTTCCCTTGCCGTTTCAGATTCCATTCTTATTCCGGATCATGTCTCTAAGTCTAACTTAATGACATTGTCCTCCAGGGGGAACATTTGCTGAATCCTAACTTGTTCAGGGTCGAGAGTAATAAATCGGCTAGTGTAACAGTTACCATCGGAGTGGCTTGCAAAGTTTCGCCTTTATGGCAGCTTCTGCTTTAACTGCGATAGGCCCACCAGGAGTGTAGTCCTTATTTTTCATTAAATCTCGGACATCGTCATACATTTGGCTATCCTTCCCTTTTACCCCGGACTTCGATAGATCTAATAGATCAATTCTTGCAGGACCAAAGTCGGCTTTGGCGACACCACCCAACGAGGGGCATCCTCCGTCCCAGCTATCTTCAACCTTCATTCCTAAAGTTAACGATGCAGGTCCATATGAAAGCTTGCCTGTCACTTCAACCCCAATAGCATCCTTGGACAAGTCCTCGAAAGGATTCACATCCAAACCGCCACCGACCCCAAATCCGAACTCTACACAGGCTGAGAATCCCTCATCGGTTGCGCAAACTTTTCCACCTCCGCCAATTCCTTCGTATAAAGAACCTCCGATGCAGAACATACCGCAGGGATCACGCAATAGTACAGGGTTATTATTCACGTAAGCATACAAATTAGCCTGCCCGCTATCATGCAGTATCGGATCACGAGCCGTCCAACGTCCACTGAAAGCGTCATAATCGCGTGCTCCGAACCGAGTCAATCCTGTAGCACCATCCCCAATACCTCCGGCAAAGCCAATCACGAGTTCAAATGCTGGATTCGAATCATCCAGCAACAAGCCGTAGCTGTCGTACCTAAGCTTTTTGACGGCCTTCCCGTCGGTATCAAGCACCAATTGAGGAGTTCCTACACCGTCTGTAATTACGTAATATCGTACACCCGCCCGTTCCAGTCCTAGCAACAGCCCATTCTCATCATAATCATACTGAGTCATAACACCGTTCGGATCGATGGATGTAGTCAGCATCTGCAAGGAGTGAGGGTGACCGTACAGGTACTGAAACTTTCCACCTGACTCATCCTGCCGAGCAGTCCTTCTCCCAATTGCGTCATAGGTGTACTTATAAGTCGCACCGATAACCGTCGCCTCAAGTAATTCTCCGCGGATTCCGTAACGGAACAAATCGTTACCTCTCTGCTTCAAGAATCCGTCAGCGTCGAATAAATAGGAGGTTTCACCAACTTTCTTAAGCTGATCGAACTTATCATACATACTTATATCCTTTACACCATTGACTTGCCGACTTATCCGGTTCTTATTCACGTCATATTCGTAGGTTTCAATATCCTGCTTTCCGTCCGCACCATATCGTGTGGTGGATATTAATTGGCCATCCCTATCGAATTCATAGTGTTCCTTTACTTGGCCTTCTGTAGAAGTAATGGTTTTATCTGTAACCAATCCTCGCTTGTCATACGTATATTCAATCCGATGCACTTCATCTCCATCTAGTTCTGTGGTTTGGTTTACTCTCCTGCCAATTTCATCATAGCCCAACTTGCTATTTAATTTCCCATCACTAATGGATCCGATGGTTCTTCCAGGTCCACTACGATTGAATTCAAACGCGCCAAATCGAGTCATCCGATTATCACGATCAAAGCTAATTGGTGTATTGACTGTTGTATTCGTTAGAGTACCGTACACTTGTCTTGTCACTGATGTTTGAAACCCTGTCACATTGGACAATGCATCATACGTGTAGTCGAATTGGCCTTCTGCAGCGCCAGACCAGATCATTTGACTTACATCTGCACCATCATAGGTGTAGGCAATATCTTGTTTACTTTCTGCTTGCACACTTTGAATCTTTTGAACGCGTTCCGTTGCATCTGTATAGGTGAATGTGCGAAGAATATCGGGATCATTCATTCCCGTCATTCGCTTACCACCGCTTTGTTCATACAGATAGTTGGTTTCTCTGCCGCTTCGGAGCTGCGATTGTTCTAACTTTCCGCTACTGCTATGCTCCAGTGTGATCCAAGCTTCTACGCCTTCAGGGTTGAATCCCGCAAACTGATTTAATGAGTTAAACTGTTGGTTGTAATCAGTTCCGTCAGGCATTGTAATCTTGTTTGGATTGCCGGATTCATCGTAGTCTTTGCGATATATTTTACCTCCGGGTGTCTCAATACTGGTCACTCGTCCCGTGTCGTCGTAGCCGTAGTTTTTCACGCTTCCAAACGCATCAAAGACAGATTTCAACCGATTATGCTCATCATAGACATAATCCAGTGTTTGATCACTACGTTCAATTCGCTCTATACGACCTCGTTCATCATAATGATAGGAAGTTCCAGATAATGAGGTATCTGCAGTCGCAATTCTGCTTACCCTTCCCTTCCCATCCAAGTACGTATATAGGACGGCTCCTTCTGCACTTGTTTCCGTGTATTTACGTATTGCTGCCTCATACTGCACCTTAGATAATGCCCCATTGATGTTGTACTGCACAGTGTAGGATTCCAAGGTACCATTTGGTACAACGGCCAAACGAGATTCCGAAAATTGCACTTGGCGACCATCTGCATTTGTCGCTGTCATATTTTGCAGCACGGGGACATTCATGCCCCAGCGC
Organism: Paenibacillus sp. 2TAB23; assembly: GCF_052115165.1. Lineage (NCBI taxonomy): Bacteria > Bacillati > Bacillota > Bacilli > Caryophanales > Paenibacillaceae > Paenibacillus > Paenibacillus sp. 2TAB23. The sequence continues at coordinate 23,840 of NZ_JBFRGD010000010.1, read as the reverse complement.
GGATCGGGGGAGAACGTTTTGTTGACAGTCGTACCATTCGGCAAATCTAACTGCTGGCTGTCGTCGCCTTGAACGATCAATACCGTTTGTCCCCCAGCCGGGTCAATCGAGGTACGAATCAATTTCCCATTGGATTTTTCTACTTTATAAACAGTAGTACGAGCTTCCGGATCAGTAAAAACAACCGTATATCCGTTCGCAGTATCTGTCCTCTGCAGTGTTTTAACGCCATCCATTGCATTCTCTGAACGAATTAACAGCCCCTTGCTATCATATTCATACTCACTAATAGATTCATTCGGATCAATAAACCGTGTAAGCAGCCCGTGGGCATCGTACACCATCTTGAATGAGCGACCCGCGTTATCGGTAACCGCAACGAGCTCGCCATTGGCGTCGACCTCAAGTTTCGTCCTCACACCACCCGGTTCAACGATCGCTAATGGCACACCGCTGGCATTGCGTTCAATGGATAGCTGATTGCCTTCTCCATCATGAATGGCGATAAGATGCCCCGAGTCATCATAACTGAGCTCATTAATCAGAGCACCTGTGAGTGCATGGACAGTTTTAATAAGTCTTCCATTACCACCGTCAAATTGGTTGATTTTCATTCCAGTCTCATTCGGCACATCCATTGTCTCACCAGGTGAAATTCGGTAATGTTTTTTCAAATACCAATTATTCCCATCGGCAACAATCAGACTGCCATTTGATTCTACGGCTTGCAGAAATAAACGCGTTCCGTTTAGTTCCTCCTTCATTTTCTTCAACAATGCCGATTGAACCAGCTCAAGATCACCATTCTCATTGACGCGGTATATCTCATTTCGGGACTTATCCTGAAAATAAAGACGCCCTTGTGCATCCATCATATCTTGATCGTTCGCATTGAAGCGTGTGCCAATGGCTGCTGCACCATTCTCTAGGCTCGTGCCATATTTGTGAAAACCATACTCGCCTGCATATCGAGAAAGCGTTCCGTCTGGACTAATCTTTCGGTAACGAGTTTTCATCCCTCCATAATAATCGGTATTGGTATCCTTCAAGTACAAGCTGCCATCAGGCCCTATCATGATACCGTGTACAAGTCCTACAGCCTCCTTGGTTGCAGGCCCGTCTTCTAGGCTTTCAACTGCGTCAGGATCATTCATTTGCGCTATGCGCCCATCTGTACCAATTCGGTATAATCTTACTTTATTATTTTCCTCAACTTGAAGAAAATAAAGACTTCCGTCCGGGCTTATTTCCAAATCAATCACTTCAACCAACTCTGCCTGATTGGCCTTTGAACCTTCCGCAATAGGCGTGCTGCCGCTGCCTCTCGTTCCCGTACCAGCTACAGTTACCCATTGTGATTCTATCCTTTTTTTCCGGATTATTGAGGATGCCTCATACGAGTACACATATATGGTACCGGACGCATCAACTCTAACTGATGATGGTTTAAAATTCGGCCCAAATTCACCAGCTCGATGAAATGTTCCATTGTAATCTTTGCGAATTAACAGATAGTTATCTTCCTCTTTCGCGTAAGCGGTTGTGTAATATTCTCGTTCCGTACCCGCGACCAAAATAGATCTGTCAAAGTCAAAGTCCTGTTCTAGCATCGTCTTATTAACCGAATTATCGGGATCACCGGTAATCTTGAACTCTTCATGTAACGAAGCGCTTCTCTCTAATTGTTGATGATCACCGGTATGCAGCATTTTCTGCGTTTGGTCATAGATATGGTGCACATCCAGACTCCAACCAGCAATGCCTGATTCCTCGTAACGGTTAACGGGACTCTCCAACTGTCCGTTCCATGTCCGTGATGTTGTTACCTCACGCTGCGTATCCGCTCTTCCTATAACTACGCCTGTAGCCGTAACTCGTCCAAAGCTTTGGTTGAACTCTTCTGCGGAACGGTAGTATCGGGCCGCATAATGATAAGTGACAGTTACCGTATATGGATGAACGCTCGTCAACAATCTCTGGTAAGCATCCTTTCCATTCCAATCAAACGTCCATTGTTGATTGGATAAAGCGGCGAATTTTTTGGAATAAGTAGTACCACCAATATCAATCTGTACGGTCATGTACTTGAGCGATGCAGGCATCTGATTCGCACCGCTGACCGGTATCTCAAGTCTGGATTTAGGTAAATAGCCCTCTGTCCTTTCACTGTTATAAGTGAGTGCCATACCAGTTCCCGGAATGGGGATGCTCTCCCCTAAAGTTTGGTTTTGACAGCCAATGATAGAACCACTCTGTTTACAAGGGTCTTTAATATCAATCTGATTGAAATTAGGGCTCTTATCCGGTGGACTGATTGCATCTGGCGGCGGTCCGTATGGCCAATTGGTGTCCCAAGGGGTAAAATGCTCAATAGGCGTTCGCCACAGGCTTTGACCCGGCAAGTAAAGCTCTGCCAGTTTCATTCTCTCTTCCTCTGTAAGACCAAATTTGAGCATTTCCTCCTCAGTCTCTTCATTTCCGTCCCCGTCCGTATCGATAGCAGCTACGCCATTATCGATTGACACAATACGAATCACTTTCCCATTGTTAGAGGCGACCCAGTTTCCTAATAGCCGATCGAAATAACCTGTTGGTACGATTTCACCTACTGGAAATTCAAGATAGTTTTCCACATAATAATACAAAGGCTGGTTAAACAGAACTTTAGAGGCTCGGGCCGCGATTGCCTCATCTGCCGATAATTCTACAGCATGTGTATAGCCAACATAGGAAGGTAAATCCCCTGGCATAGCCTTCATTCCCTGCTCACCAACCGTATATTCAGTTGCCCGCAAATGAATTTCGTTTAATTGCTGCATCGTGCCGTCAGGCAGGCGCATGGAACCTGTTACGCCTATCGGAAATATAACCGTTGGGGTACGTTGTCCTGCTGAGTCACTTACCGTACTTCCTCGTGCACTCTGAACCTGCTCAGCATCCATCAGATCAACTACTGTAACTTGCGTATCATAAGCCGTCATCACGACATCTGAAAGGGCAGCGTAATCACCGGAAATGACATTCCACTTCCGCTGCACCGTCATATAACCGCTCTTTTCGTATTGAACCGTGACGTTACCACCGCCGTTCACAGCCATATCGAACATACCGTCGGCCCGGCTTAATGTCTGTCCCCACTCACTGTGATCCAATAGTGTAATCTTTACCCCCGAGAGCAGGCCCCCTGATTTATCCAGCACTTTGCCTCTCAGCACGGCTGAAAGTTGTTCGTCAATCGCTCCCGGTGCAACACCAGTTTGTATCGGCTGATTCCCAGTATATAAGAATTCTGTCATCGACGTGAAGCTTGGAATGCTAGTTGTCGATAACGGGTTGGCTGCCCCGATAGGGTCAGGAGGCAAGTTGTTACCGTCATTTCTGGATTCTGGAGTTGTAGTAAACATTAGTGATTTATCCGATTCGTTACCGCTTTGATCATAAGCGGTAACTGCAAAACGATAAAGAACACCGTTGGTTAGATTGAGAGCCGTATGATTCACAGCCAAGCCCACATCAACAGCTGTGTTCCATGTTGCAGCGTCGGCTGATACATAAACATTGTATCCTGCCAAATCTGCTTCGCTGTTTGCCTCCCAACTAAGCGTCACCTTGCTGTCACCGGCATTACCGGTCAGCCCGGCAGGAATGCTTGGTGGCTCATGGTCTCCAGGTTGCGGCTCAATGGTTCCAGAAGGAATAACATCAACGGTTATTGAGCGTAGGGATTCATTACCCAATTTATCGTAGGCTGTAGCTGCGAATTGATAGGAATTCCCATTTGTAAGATTTTTGGCTTTGTATAAGGTCTTTAGACCATTGTCTGTACTTAACGTCCAAGTAACACCTCCGTCAATAGACATATATACCTTATATCCTGCCAAGTCATCGTCATTATTGGCTTTCCAGCTCAAATCCGCTTCCTTATCGCCAGCGATAGCAATCAGTCTCGTCGGAATTTCTGGTGGTGTTCGGTCTGTGTCACTACCTCCTCCAGTCGGGTTACCAGACGAACCGCCTGATGGTGCCTCTTGGGAAGAAGAAAAAACCAATTGGCCGAGTTCCATGTGTTCACCTGCTTTAGGTGCGTGATAGGTCCCTGTCAAAGCTACTTTGCTGCACGCGCAGTCAGGCATAGAGTCTTGATCCGAATCTAACCAGTTAAGTCCTTGCAGAATAACCGTCCCTGCTCCGAATACACCCTCGGGTCTGTCCGTCTGAGCCGCATAGCTTTGGATTCGAGAATCTTCCAATAAGTTAACAGTATAGTCCCTGTCAGGAAGAACAGCCGCATTGAATGTTCCGTCTGACTTCGTTACAGCAAAGAATGTAGGATTTGTCGTTAGCGCGACAACAATTCCAGCCGCTGGGCTCCCATTCTTCGCGACTACCCTGCCAGTGAAAGAAGCTGCTGGTTCAGTCTTTAACTGGAACGCCGCATGTTCACTGTCAACTTCAACTTTCTTATAAGCAACAGATCCTTGACCAACTGAATATAGTTCATAAGAACCGGATGGAAGAGAGAACGCAACTTTGCCCTTTGCATCGGTCTTCCCCTCTGCCAAGAACATCTTTTTTCCCTGTGCATGTACAAATACTTGTGCACCAACCATTAAGTTATTATCAGGTGTTTGAACGGTAACAGACAGCGGTATGTCATGTGTTGGCGCCTGACTATTTATCAGCTTCCATAAACGATCAAGTGCAACAGCTAGTTCAGCACGTGTCAAATTCCTTTTTCCATGAAAAGCGCCATCCTCATAGCCCTGCAGAACTTTCACGTCAGACAATGCAGCAATGGCTTCAATCGCCCATGGCGCCATGGCGCCACTATCTGTAAACCTTGAAATAGACAATGTTTTACTTGGATAAAAGCGATGCAGCAAAACTGCTGTTTCCTCACGTGTAACATGCTCGTTTGGGCGGAAGGTACCGTCTTCATAACCTTGGATAAAACCAAGTTTCGATGCGGCAAGCACATCCTCTGCGAACCATTCCTTTTTCACATCTGAGAAACCCGAAATATTTCGTTCTGAATGCTTTAATCCGGTCAAACTTGCCATACGGTACACAAATACAGCTAATTCAGCACGTGTTACAAGTTTATCCGGTTTAAACGAACCATTTTCATATCCCTGAATGACCTTTTGGCGAGTTAAGTTCGTAAATGCCTCCTGTGCCCATGGCGGAATTTTCTCTTGTTGTTCAATTGGAGGATTCTCGCCGCCCCCTGTCGCCGTAGCTTCCATACTTCCTGTTGGCTGTAAAGTTTGAACTAGCAATAAAAGCGTTAAAATGAAGGCGCATTTGCTTTTCATCATATAGTGACTCATTAAAAACATCTTCTTTCAATTTGAATTTTTCGATTTTCCCTATTTTACAAAGACATATTTTCATCCAGTTTCAAGACGTCACATTTTAAATTTCTCATTCATTTCTTGAAGCTCAATTGCCATCTTCGATAGTGCCTCAGAAGAAGCCGCAATCTCTTCCATAGATGCGAGCTGCTCCTCCACTGCTGAGGATACATTATGGGTAGCCAATGCACTTTCTTCCACAATATCCGATATAGTCCCCATCGCTTGGGCAGCTTGATCAACACCGTTCAAAACTTGCTTCGAAGCGATTGATACTTCCTGAATTTGCTTCTCTACATCCTCGATCGAAAGCTGGATTTGACTGAACAACTCACCGGCTTTATTCATAATTTGAATACCCCCAGTTACTTCTGAGAATGTTTCGTCCATCGAGACAACCGCTTGCTGCGTCTCGGTCTGTATCGTCTTGATCATGCTGGTGATTTGTTTGGAGGAATCCGCCGTTTGTTCGGATAGCTTCTTAACTTCCTGAGCAACAACTGAAAACCCGCGTCCATGCTCCCCTGCTCGCGCTGCTTCAATGGAAGCGTTCAACGACAACAAGTTAGTTTGTGCTGAAATTTTACTAATGAGGGAAACAATATTGCCAATTTCATTCGATTGACTAGTTAAATTTTTAATAACAAGCGAAAGATTTTCAACAGTACCTTGGATCGAGTTCATTTGCGAGACCGCGGTCTGAATGGTCCGATTGCCTTCCTTCGAAATTCGGGTAGCCTGCACTGCTTTCTCAGAAACTGCTTGCGAGCGGGCTGCAATTCCCCTTACATCCTTCGACATCTCTATAACAATTCGCGAACCCATCTTAACGCTGCCCACCTGCACCTCAGCACCTTCTGCCATCTGTTCGATATTCTCAGCAATGAACTGCGTAGCATTCGAAGTCTGCTCCGAGCTTGCCGTTAGCTCCTCCGAGGATGCTGCCAGTAGACTGGAGGTTTCACTCACTTCCATCAGAATCGTTCTTAAAGAATGGATCATCTTGTTAAAGCTTCGGCCAAGCTGTGCAATTTCATCTGTAGCCAGTGTTTCTACCACTTGAACAGTCAAATCACCTTCGCTGATTTGCTGAGACACTTGAATTAATTTTCTGACAGGAACTATGATAGAACGGATGATAAAATATATAATTGCCACACCTATGATCATAGCAACTAGAATGACATACAAGGTTGTTCTCAATACTACCGCTGCTTCGTCATTAATCTCCTGGAGTGAGAGTGTTCCCATTACCCTCCATCCGGTTAAATCATTCTTTTCAACAACTGACCTCATGGCTTGATCCTCTTGTTTAGAAGAAAAGGTGACACGTTGATCCTCTCCTATGAAGGATACAAGTTCAACTGGAACCGGAGTACCCGGCTTCAAAGAAGGATGAACTAGATAAGCATTTGACTTATCAATAATAGACAAATAACCATGCTTCCCAATCTTCACCTTCATGACTTCTGCAGCAAATTTTGTCATATTTAAATCTACAGCAATAACTTTGGAACCATCCTCATTCGCTCTGGCAAATGTAACGACAATCTCTCCATTCGTCGCATTAACGTACGGATCTGTCATGATGGTTAACCCCTTGGCCTTTATGGCATTTTCATACCAAGGTCTTTTGCGCGGGTCATAACCATCAGGCATAGCCACCTCTGGATTAAGAACCATTTTACCGTCTGAGGTACCTACATAGGTCGCATCCAACTCGGAGTGAAGGGATTGGAACTTGGCAATCAAGCTTTTTACTGTAGTCTCTGTATGGTTTGAACTTTCAAGCTTGTTGGGCAAGCTTTGCGCCAAATAATCGACATCTCTGCGGATAGGTTCCATATAGTCATTAATCAGTCTATTAAAATAATTCACATTTTCCTGAGCAGCCACCATAATATGCTGATCTACTTTTTCTTTGGAATTCTGATAGGAAAACCAACCTATGGTCAAACATGGAAATAATAATATTGCAGTAAAAGATAAGATCAGTTTTCTTTTTAGCGACATTCGAAATGCACTTCCCTTGTTAGTCATCATCATTTCCCTCCGAATGTGCTCGTTTGTAATAAGTTACTTATTCTTAAAAGCTTTAAACTTTTAAGCATATAGAAAATCGTTCATTCACAAATAAACTCAGATCTACGCTAAGTGTGTGCACTTAATCTCAATTTTTCTTAACGATATTTTGCGCTCACCACGTTCCACACCTCCAATATATGCACTATTCAGCTTAGAGAGGCAAGCGTATCCTGAGATATACATGATCACAGCCATAATGCTTAAAGACATAATCCGAAATCCAGCAAAATATTCATAAGTAAGCAACCTTCTGATCTATGGGGTATAAAGTCATGTTAAGTTAAATGTTCAAGTAAAGTCGACGGACTATAAGTATCGTTACTAAAGTTACAATTGCCCTTTACGATAGCTTTTAGCATTCTTGTAAAATAGGAGTTCAGTATGTCCAAAATTAAACATTAAGTACCTACATGTGGATCCAGCATGCGAATCTTAAACGAACCATCCAATACAGTGTGATTTATGAAAAACGAAAGTCAATAACTTACAGTTAGTTAGCATCGTTCAAATCTAGCTCAAGTTACTAGTAAGAGATAACTAACCATGCATTACCAAGCCAAACAGTTTTATCCGTTAGTTAATATTGGATCCTTTTAATCGGGTTGAAAATACTACCCCAACTACAAACATTTTTCCTCATTTTTTTATCTCTCCTAAAATCAAATAGCTCCCATACTATAGAGGATGGGAGCTGATGATTCAGCAAAGTATAATGATCTATTTCTCTTTTGTTGGACGCTGTAACTCCAATATAAGCTCCTCAAGCTGCTTAAAGCTGCTTACCATTGTCTGAACTGTACTGTTTTGCTGATCAATACTCGCAGAAATCTCCTCGACGGAAGCACTTGATTGCTCGGTAACACTAGATACATTTGCAAGTTCAGAAGCGATTATTTGAGAAGAATTTTTTAATTCAGTTACCATATCTTGAGATTCAGCAACTTGTTCCACTACATTTTGCATAGTTGTGCTAATGTCTCGAAACGTTCGCTCCGCATCGATAGCAACCTCTTTACCAGCTAAAACAGCTTGCTGGCCCATGGTTACCTGGTTGGTTATCGTTTGAGTCTTTTTCTTTATTTCACTTAGAATATCCACAATTTGCTTTGTAGAATTCTGAGAATTTTTCGCTAATTTACGCACTTCCGAAGAAACCACAGCAAAGCCTCTTCCATGCTCGCCTGCACGTGCTGCTTCGATTGCCGCATTAAGTGCGAGCAAATTTGTTTGACTTGAAATATCGCTAATCGCTGTAACAATATCCCCGATATTTTCACTTTGCAAATTCAATTCATTCATTGAAGTTACGATCATCGTTATAATATTTGCCAATATTTGAATTTCCTCAGTTAGATTCTCGATTTTCTTGCTACCCTCCTGAGTCTTTAATGCTGTGGATTGAATTAATCTATCAATTTGCGAAGAATTACTGAATGTCCTCATGATGGACATATCAACGGTTTTGATGGATTCATTAATATCCGCAACACTGCTTGCCTGCATTTCCACACCTTTGGCGACTTCTGAAAAAGCAGTGGAAAGTTCGCGAAAAACGATTCCTGTAGAGCCCACATTAGTGCTCAAGCTTTGATTGAAAGAAGTAAGAACTTCTATTGATTGACTAATCTTTTCTAGCAGTCGTTCTGATTCATGTTGAGCAGCCACAGATTCTGTAAAGCTTTTTTCAATGTCTCCTCTTAATTTCGTACCAAGATGAGCTTGTAAACAGAGCATGCCAGCTATGAAAAACAAGATAAAAATTAAGGTAATCATCATGGATTGAGAACCATCGGACTTGTACACATCAGGTATTTCGAACATGAATGTCAGTGCCAAAATAATGGTAATGATACTACTTACAAATATGTATCTAAAATTTAAATAAATAGCATTAATAGCCAACGTCATAATCAACATGGCATAAATCAGCAGATCAGCTTTTTGCGCTGCTAAAGAAATCGTCCCTAAAAATATGATAGCGGAATACACATAAGGAATGACTCTAATTCCGATTTTTTTGTAAACAAAATATGTAATGATTCCCCCAGGCAATAGGCTGATTGCCGAGTTTATTCCTAACTCCCAACGACCCATTGCCATATAAAACACTGTACTTAATGCACATGAGATCATAAAAAACCAGGTTAGTATAATATTAACTCGATGTACAAATGCTAGATTCCTGTCCACAGAATAACCTCCTACTTTTAGTAACTTTCATCCTGTCATATCGGTAATCTGATAAAAGTTATTCATATCTTTCAACAAACGCATTCTTAGGTTATCTTGTGGTTAAGTATTCCTTGATTACATGCTGTAAATCATCCTCTCCATCAGCCAACGAATGCCTATTTTCAACAAAGAGACTTTTCTGAACTTTAATAATCCCGCTCCGTTTAGCAAGCCGATTCATCTGACTCTGCATAAATCTCGAATTATAAAGTACAACGACGTGTTCGCAATGAGGCAAAAACCATCGTTGAAGCTCTACCCAAACCTCTCTAACTTCATTTTGAAAGGCATAGGGCTGATCTTTTGTCATCATCTTACTAGTATCAATAAGCAATTTCACTTTACCTGAGGCAAGCTGACGACAAGCGCTCTTTAAATCCAGACAGATCTTCTTTACTTCATTGAGATGTAAAGCCCCTGTCACTTGCCAAGCGATGATATTGTCCTCACTTTGCACAATAAATTTAAAGCGCGTTTCCAGAGGCAGACTCCATTCACTTTTCAAGAAAGCTGTATGTAAAGATAATCGTTCATCAGCAAAAAAATAACTAATATCTACATTTAGTGTATTACATAAAATTCCAATATTTTTCAGTGAAACATTACGCTCACCGCGTTCCACTCCCCCAATATATGTCCTATCGAGACCTGAGAGTGAGGCAAGCGTGTCTTGAGACATACTTGATCGTAGTCGTATTTCTTTAAGACGCAGTCCAAAATCTTGCATAATATTCATAAGTAAGCATCCTTCTGGTAATGGGTTTAAATCAATCCTAAGCTACATGCCGTGCATAGTCGACAGACTATAATGATCATTTCCAAAAAATAATAAATGTTCACAGGTTGGGAAGGACGAATGTCCTTCAATCATGAAAAACGGACCAATAGAAATTGCTCTATAAGTCCGCTTATTAAAAATTTTTTTTACTATGCACAAGTAATCATCTCAACACCACTGCAGCTTGCGCACTCATCGTGATACCTTCGTGCTCGAAGCTTTCAGAAGTTAAACCCATCATGAAATCTTCCTTAATCGCCAGAGCGGCATCGGCATTTCCGTTAGAATTCCTGTAAAACGAATAATTTGGAGTCTGTATAAAAAAGAGCACCTCTGTCCAATCGAAAATACAATAAAATTCACGAGAACAAGATAAGCCGGCTCCATGAGCAGAGCCGACCCTATCCTGTCCTGTGTTCATTCAGTTTCCTTGATCCTTGAGCCAATTATGAACATGCTGCTTAATCGCACTAGTTTCATCCATTTGCATGACAGTTTTGACCAACTCAACGGCTTCCGACCGATCAATTCGGGAGATCAGTTCACGAACCGACAAAATCGATTTGCCATTCATGCTAAATTTCTGCAGTCCCATACCTATCAGTATGGGTACCGCCAAGCGCTCACTCGCCATCTCCCCGCACATCCCGACCGGCTTGTTCTCCTTTATTGCAGCTTGGATGACGTAGTTGATAAGCTTTAGTACGGCAGGCTGCATGTGATCATTCATATGCATGACTGATGGATTCATCCGATCAGCCGCCATCGTATACTGAACTAAATCATTTGTCCCGATGCTGAAGAAATCGACGTGCTTGGCGAAACGGTCTGCCATCACAGCTGCTGACGGCACTTCAATCATCATCCCGACTGCGATCGCAGCTTTGTACGGAATTCCCTCTTCGGACAATTCCTTCTTGACTTGTTCGAGGATTTCGACCGCTCGGTGCCACTCCTGAAGTGTGGAGATCATTGGGAACATGATGCTAATGTTGCCGATCGCACTAGCCCTCAAAATCGCGCGAAGCTGCGTCTTGAACATATCCGTCTTCTCCAGGCTGATCCGAATCGCTCTGAATCCTAAGAACGGGTTCTCTTCTTTCGGCAAATTCAGGACTGGTAGTTCTTTATCGCCGCCGATGTCCATTGTTCGAATAACAACAGGCGTGTTCGGCTCAAGTGCCCTGACGGCGTCGCAATAAGCTTGCACCTGCTCATTTTCATCCGGGAGGTCATTCCTGCCCATAAACATGAATTCGGTTCGGAACAGTCCGATCCCCTCGGCTCCTTCCTCCTTCGCCGAAGATGCCTCCTGCGCTAGACCAATATTTGCCATCAACTCGACTAAATGTCCATCCTTTGTCGAGGTTGGTCGATGGAGGAAGGATTTTAGATTGTTCATCCTCTCGTGATAAGCTTCCGTTAGCACTCTGTAGTGAGACAGTTCATCCTCTTCGGGATCAAGAATAATTTTACCTTCGATACCGTCAAGGATGATCCACTGGCCGTCTTCCACATGCCGCAAGGAGTCTCCTCCTCCAATAATAGCGGGAAGTCCTATAGAACGTGCAAGGATTGCCGTATGCGAAGTTGCACCTCCTAATGACGTGGCGAATCCGCTGACAGTAGTGGTATCAAGTTGGGCAACAAAAGAAGGCAGCAAATCGTCGGCAATCAGAATTTCTGGCTCAGAGACCAAATTTGGTACGACTGACGCGCTGCTCGTTAAAAGATCGTTTATTCGATTTCCGATATCGTAGAAATCCGCTGAACGCATTTGAAGATAGGGGTCATCGATTCGGGACATCGCATCGGCTATTTCTTCTACAGTCCGAATAACAGCGGACTCAGTCTGAAGCCGCTCATGTTGAATCTTGTCCCGAATCGACGTACGGAGCACGTCATCACGAAGCAAAAAGAGATGCCCTTCAAATATTTCAGCTTCTTGTTCGTGATTGCTGTTCAGCCATTTCTCATGAAGTTCAACCAAGTCCTCTTCAGCACGAGATAGAGCTGCATCGAGACGTGCAAGTTCTGACGGTATAGAAGATGGATCAATGGATATAGCGGACTTTTGCGGTATGGCCGTTCGGATTACCCTCACTCTCCCCACCGCATATCCTGGGGATGCAGGGATGCCTTGTAACATCATGGTTTAGTGCCCCTTCTGTGCTGGTTTTGATTCTATGGGAGCGACCAGCAATTCGCCTAAGGCTTGTATTGCTTCTGCCTCACCTTCTCCTTCGGTGATAAGCGTGACGGAATCGCCATACTTGATGCCCGCCGTCAATACGTTTACGAGACTTTTTGCATTAAATTTGGCTCCGTCTTTCTCAATGAAGATCGAGCATGAATATTGCATGGCCTGGGCCACCAATTGTTTGGCTGGTCGTACATGTAGTCCAAGTTGATTCTGAATGACGAACTGCTTCTGCATCGTTGCACATCCTTATTCATTAGTTTTAAGCGGCACAGTTCAACCTAGTAACTTCAAGAACATTGCGCCGGGCTCACCGGCCGATACCTTCCCATACCGACATTCCATCGAAGCAACCACTTCTCCATTTGCGACAACGATTGGCGTAATAGGCGAGTAGCCCTCGTTCTCAATTAATGCGAGATCGAACTCGATTAATGTTTGTCCCGCCTTTACCGCTGCACCGTTTGAAATCAAAGGTTTGAACCCTCTTCCTTGCATGCCAACTGTATTGATTCCGATATGCATCAGGATTTGAACGCCGCTCTTATGTTCCAGAATAATGGCGTGTGCAGTTTGAATGATATGCATTACGGTAGCATCGATCGGAGCGATCAACTTTCCTTCAGTTGGCACTATAGCGAATCCGTTTCCGATTTCACCTTTTCCGAACGCTTCATCAGGCACCTCAGACAATAACACCGCTTCTCCGGTTAGAGGCGCGATCAGCTCGATTGATTGTAACTTCTGTTTGGATTGCTGCAACCACTTTGACAACATGGTTTCTCCCCCTCTCTTTATTCTTGTGAAGTAGAAATCGATTGAAATAAAAGGAACAAATGCATGACCAAATAGCCCACCTCTTCGTCGGGCATATCCGTTTGAAGTTGGTCTTGAATCAAATGCCGGAGTTCCACGGCCAGCGCGTATTCCCTCATAGAGTTATTCTTCATCTCCGGCAAGAATGGATTCGGCGTGACCTTCCGCTGCAGAATCCGTTCAATCATGTAACGGAAATGGGAGATTAAGTGGGAGTAGGCTGCACTCTCCCTCGGAATTCGGATATTCTCCCTTTGTTCAATCTCGATGACGAGTTGGTTAATAAGATTTGAAAACTTAATGATTTGACCTACCGATACATCTGCGATTCCCGAATGGATATGGTAAGACAGAAATCCGATCTCATCTTCGGGGATATCGACATGGAAGGCCTCGCGGATCATCTCCGCGGCCTCGCAGGCAATATCGTATTCCTTGGGGAATACCATTTTGGTCTCATACAAAAAGGGATTGACGATGTCCATGCCATTTCTTAATCGATAAATGGCAAAGTGAATGTGGCTCGGCAGCGCAAAATATATCTTGTATCGAATCGTCTTCTCAAATCGACTCGCTACTAATTCGATTATTTTCTCGGAGATTCTAACCACTTCCGTAGGGATATCATCGAGAAGAAGCCGGTAATCTTTCATTCGATCCTGATCGTCCATGCGAAATCGCTTCTCGATTCTGGGGTCATTGGATTGAAGATACCCGATATCCTTGGAATAAAACCCGATTCCTTTGCCGAACAATACCAGTTCCGTATCCGTGCTCTCTTCTTTCGCCAATATAACGTTGTTTCCGATAATTCGTTCAATCCGCAACCGGCCATCGATATTCACCACTGAACATCCCTCATTTGCATTAGCTTTGATACAACAGTTTACCCTCTACCATCGTCCATAAGACGTTGAACTGTTCGTCAAGCAAGACGAGATCGGCATCGGCGCCTTCCGAGATACGCCCCTTGTTGGAGAGCCCTAGAATATCCGCCGGCGTCTTTGTTGCCATTGCGACCGCCTCCGGTACTGAAATCCCTARCTCAATCGTATTTCGCAAAGCCAGGTTCATTGTTACAGTACTGGAAGCCAGCGTACCGTCTTGCAGTCTGGCTACTCCATCTACAACCTCCGTATGATTGCCCCCGAAGTGGTATTGTCCATCTCCCATTCCCATCGCTTGCAGAGCGTCCGTTATCAATACGACGCCATCAGCTCCTTTCAGGCGATGCATGAGCCTGATAATGGCTGGATGGAGATGTACTCCGTCCACGATCGCTTGCAGGCTGACCTTTTCCTCTTCGAAAGCGGCTACGATCAGGCCCGGGTCGCGGTGATGAATAGGACGCATGCCGTTAAAGCAATGGGTAATATGGCTAGCTCCCGAAGCAAATGCTTGTTTAGCCTCTTCATAAGTCGCATCGGAGTGTGCGACGGCCACGACAATGCCTTTACCGACCAGATAATCGATCATCTCCATCGCTCCAGGAAGTTCCGGAGCTAATGTGACCATTTTCATCTTATCTCCCGCGTACTGAAGAATGGTATCCATTTCTTGCATGTCTGGATGCCTTAAAAATTTCTCGTTCTGCATGCCTTTTCGTTTGGGATGCAGATAAGGTCCTTCCATATGAATCCCTGCTATCTTTGCACCAGGCTCCCGTCCCGATACAGAAGTGACATTCTTGATCATCTCAATCAACTGCTCAATGGTTGAACTGACGGACGTTGCCAGAAAAGTCGTGCATCCGGTCTCCACACACGCGATCGATACTTCTTCGATGCTTCGAGTCGTACCGTCCATCATGTCATATCCGCGAGCGCCATGGATATGGACGTCAATCATGCCTGGAATCAGCAGACGTCCTTTCCCGTCTAAATGACCCTCAGGGACATCGGCTTGAGCGACGTAATTCCCTGGTACGATCGCTTTGATTTTACCGTGTTCAATGCTAACGTAAGAACATTCAATAATCTGATCGCGTAATACAGCTCGAACATTCCATATGTGCAATGCCGACATCACTAATCCTCCATTCAAACTACATTATTTTTTTGATTTCGTCTTTTAACATTTCGGATTTTACGCCAAAAATAACTTGTACGACGCCTTTACCAAGCCTCATGATGCCGCTAGCGCCAAGTTCCTTAAGTTTCTTATCATCAACCGCATGCTCATCCTTTACGACCAGCCGCAATCGGGTAATGCACGCGTCGATATCACTGATGTTCCCGGCACCGCCGATCGAATGAAGCACGTCCACTGCCTGAGATGCCAAACTGGAGGTTCCTGCCGCATCCTTTCCTACCTTTTCTTCACCGGTTTCGCGACCTGGCGTTTTCAGGTTAAAGGTTACGATAGCGAATCGGAACAGTACATAATAGATCAAACCGAAACATAAACCTACGGGAATCATGAGGAGCGGTTTGGTACCAAGCGAGAAATTGATGAGATAATCGATCAAGCCTTGCGAGAAACCTGCGCCTAGTTTAACGCCGAGTGTCGCCATGATAAATCCGCTAACGCCAGCCAAGAGGGCATGCATTACGAACAACAATGGAGCTGCGAACATAAACGCGAACTCGATCGGTTCTGTAATCCCGGTCAAGAAGGATACCGCCGCAGCACCAATAAATATGGAAGCGACCGCTTTTCTCCTCTCCTTCTTGGCTGTATGAATAATCGCAAGCGCTGCTCCGGGCAGTGCAAACATCATAATCGGAAAGAAGCCTGTCATGAACATCCCCGCCGTCTTATCTCCCGCAAAGAAGCGTGTCAAATCTCCGTGAACGACATTGCCAGCAGCATCCGTGAACGATCCGATTTGAAACCAAGCGATTGAGTTAAGAATATGATGCAGTCCAAAAGGAACGAGCAAACGGTTGGCGGTCATAAAGATAAACGCGCCGATTCCGCCCAAATCAACCACCCAACGACCAAAGATATCCAATCCGCTCTGGACCGGAGCCCAAATTAATCCGAATAGGAGTCCCACGGCTACCATCGCGAAAGAGGTGACGATCGGCACAAATCGTTTTCCGCTGAAGAAGCCAAGCCAATCCGGTAGTTTAATATTATGGTAACGCTTGTACAATCCGGAAGATACGAGTCCTGCAACGATGCCGCCGATCACACCCATGTTGATCTTGGTGTCTTGGCCGATAAAATCGAAAGCTAACGGAACGGCATCCAGCACATTGACCAAAACTTTGTAAGCAATTACAGCCGCTAGAGCCGCTACTGCATCTCCGCTCAATCCGATCGCAACTCCGATTGCGAAGATCAACGGAAGATTTCCGAATATCGCGGAACCGCCTGCGTTTAGAAAGGGGGCCAAATATTGATTGAGCCATCCTCCGACATTGGCGCCTAGGCCAAGGTCCTTCACATAATCAATGTTGCCGAATCTAAGCAGCAACGAAGCCGCCGGTAATGATGCGATCGGAAGCATGAGAGCCTTTCCAATTTTCTGTAAGAATGCAAGCATTTCTACGATCTCCCCTTCATCATCTGATCAAATCATTTTCAGTTTATCTTCATGGCAAATAAGGCGGACTATGTTTCTTATCGATTCTCATGCCTCCCTTCCGTATGCCATTAGGAACTAAAAAGAGCCAAAGACCAAAACTTCCAAAAAGGAAATTTTAATCTTTGGCTCATGCCCATAATGGTAACACGCCGAATATTATTTTGTGTAAATTTATAATAACTTAATAAATAAGATAAAGTCAATAACTTTATACGCCTACGCCGAGTCGTCCGCTGGACAACTGCGTTGCTGCACTAGTATCTAATTAGACGGAGACAATTGGATGAAGTTGCCGATAACCTACTGAATCAAAATTTCTAAAAAATGAAACCACATATCGTGTCTGCATGGCCACGTAGAAAATGAAAGAGGCTTGATCGTCCTTTCAGATCGTGGTGTTCAATAGCTAGCAAGAAATAACAACGCCTCCTGTAGGTACACGAGTTTGTCTTAAGCATGAGACGCAATTCAATGCTCAAATCAATAAATAGAATCAAAAATAATGAAATTTCTTACATAATAATATTCATTTTTGTAAAAGATAACTTCAATATTCAAAAGACAACTTGATACTGCCACAAAAATGCTGAGAAATAAAACCAAAAGAAAATTTAGCGTTATAGTCGAAAAAAATGACAATGAGGGAGGGAAGCCAGTGTCAGGGTCAAAATCTCCAATCAAAAATCAAAACAGTTCGAATAACAATTTGTCAGATAAAGATGAATCTTCACCGCTAGTAAATTCGAGCATTGCGAGTAATATATCATATCTGCAAACGTTGTTTCAGGATTGCCCTGATGTTATTTACAAATCATATTTAGTGGAAAGTAAAAGAATTTACCTTATATATCTTAATGGTTTTGTTAATGATGAAAGCATCCCGTTAGAAGTCATTAAAAAATTGCTGTCAAAAGATTTTATAGAACAATGTACCCAAAGTCATATCGAAGAGAGGTTGTACACATCACCTATCAATGAAACTGAAGAAATGAATGAAGTCGTCAGCGAAGTTTTGAATGGTCATTCCGTTGTACTAGTTGACGATATAAATAAGGCATTAATCTTCAAGACGAAGGGCGGCGCTTACAGACAGGTTTCTGAACCAACATCGGAGTCCGTTATTCGAGGATCTAAAGACGGTTTTATTGAGAATATTTCAACTAATATTGTTCTAATAAGACAAAAAATTCGTTCTCCTCAATTAAAGATCATACAAAAAAAGGTAGGAACACAAACACAAACATCCGTAGCGTTAGTATATTTGGATCACTTGGTAAACCAAGATATTTTAAAAGAACTTCAGAAAAGAATAGATCTGATTGACATAGATGGCATTCTTGAAAGTGAATACGTAGAAGAATTTATTGAAGACAATCCTTTCAGTCCATTTCCTCAAATTCAAAATACTGAGCGCCCTGATACAACTGTTGCAAGCTTGTTGGAAGGTAGAATCACTATTTTGTTGGATGGTGCACCATCCGTGTTAATTGTTCCGACAACATTTTGGCAATTGTTACAAAGCAGCGAGGATTACTATCATCGTTTTTATTTTTCTACTTTCATTAGATTAATTCGATATCTATCTGTGTTTATTACTTTACTGCTTCCTGCCTTGTACATCGCGCTTTCAACCTATCAAATTGAATTGATACCTACAGATATGCTTCTCACGCTGATGGCTAGTCACGAAAAAGTGCCGCTACCAGCACTCCTTGAGGCCATCACAATGGAAGTCACTTTTGAAGCTCTCAGAGAAGCTGGTGTTAGGCTGCCAAGATTGATCGGTCAAACCGTAAGTATTTTAGGTGCGATCGTTATCGGTACAGCTGCTGTTCAAGCCGGAATAGTTTCAGCGCCTATGGTTATCGTTACATCAATAACTGGCATAGCAGCATCTATAATACCGAAGGCAAATATTGCGGACACGCTAAGATTACTTCGTTTCCCTTTGATGGTTTTAGCCAGTTTTTTGGGACTGTTCGGTATATCAATAGGTATGGTGCTTATTGGCGCACATTTATGTAGTCTAAAATCCTTCGGAATGCCATTTATGTCTCCCTTCGCTCCTTTTTCCATTCGGGAACAAAAAGATGTTTTGGTAAGAGTTCCTTGGTGGTTAATGCGCCTACGACAAAATAAGGACGCCTTTCATTATCGTTCATTCATTAGAGGGAGAAATAAAAGATGAAGCGGAACTGTTTTTTTCTTTTAAGTATGTTGGTCATTTGTTCGTTTCTTATGGGCTGTACGGATCAGATGGAAATAAACGATGTAGCATTGGTGCTAGCTACAGGTATCGACAAATCGAACGATGAGTTTAAAGTGACTGTTCAAATTCCAATCACTATAGGTCAAGGAGAAGAAGAAGGGAATAAAAAAGCATATTTCTTGGAGAGCAATACAGGTCACAGCATACAAGAAGCACTTCAAAAAATACAGCATCAAACATCCCATATCTTAAGGTATTCTCACCAACAGATTATCATTATTCATGAAGATATTGCCAAAAAAAATATTAGTGAAGTACTCGATTTTGTTAATCGAAATAGAGAAACTAGACTAACGACTTATATTTATATCACAAGAAAAAAAGCATTTGATATTTTAAATACAAATCCCAATTCAGGTGGAGTTTCTGCTGAAGCTATTAAGGGGATAGGAAGATTAATGGGATTGGGCATCACATCGCGTGAATTTCTTAGAGATTTGTATAAAGAAGGATCTGACCCGATTGCTCCCCTAGTCGATATCGAAAAAGGTAAACTTGAAGTCAAGCAGATAGCAATTTTCAAAGAGGAAAAAATGAAGTTTATTTCTAATGACAGCCAAAGTTTAGGAGTCCTATGGATGAAACACAAAGCAATGCTAGGGAAATCAATTACTTTCCCTAGCAATAATAGCAAATTTGTGAGCGTTACAGTCAGCAGTCAAAGCTTCAAGATAAAACCAGTGATTACCAATAAATCCCCTGAATTTCATATCAAAATATCCGGCAAAGGTTATATTAGCGAAAGCGAGGAGATATTCAACCTGGATGACACAACAATCATTAAGCAATTGGAATCAGCTTTGGAATCAACGATCAAACAGCAAGTTGAAGACCTCTTAAAAAAAACATTAGTAAACGGTATTGATACCTTTGGTTTAGGACATTACTTGTATGTGTTCAAAAATACTCAATGGGAAAAAGAATGGAAAGTTCAGTGGGATCAAATGCTTCCCAATATCAAAACTGACATTAACGTCAATTTCGAAATAGACAGTACAGGGTTGAGTATTCAAACTTCGAAGCATTAACAAACTGTAACATTAATCCCGGGGGAGACTAATTGGATGAAGGATAAATTAACACACTCACAAGTAATAATGCTTAGTGCGAATGTTGTATTGACGGTATCACTCATTCATTTTCCTTTGTCGCAAGTAATAATTGCCGGTAGAAACGCTTGGCTCGTTTTTTTCTTTTTGGTTCCATTCATAGTCATCTTAACAATAATTATCTTTATGGGACTTGGAAAAATACCGATTTGGGACGTCTTTACTATAAAAAACGGGAAATATCATAGGTCTGAGAAAATAATTTCCTTTTTGTTCGTTTTATTTGTTACTGTACTTCTTTTACATGATTTACAAGCATTTGTTGATTCAATGCAAATAGCTCTCTTACCGAAGACACCGATTACGGTAACAATTTTGATTACTATATTGGTTTTAGTTTATGTTGCAAGATTAGGATTGGGAAGTATCGCCAGCTTTAACGAGCTGATTTTTCCTGCTCTTTTATTTTCCATGTTATTAGCTCCCATTCTGCTATTCAAAAAGATGGACTTTATTAATGTAGTACCCATTATAAATGGCGGAACTTTTCCATCCTTAATGCAAGCTGTATTAAACGCACTTCCATGGGCCGCTGAAACCATTATTTTGTTAGCGCTTTTAGGACAAATGACGCCTCTTAAAGGCATAAAAATAACCATGATATTTGGAACACTTCTTGGTCTTTTTTTACTATATCTCATCATATTCTCCGAACTTGCGATTTTCGGAGAAGATTTGATGAAAAATCAAACTCACCCGACAATCTCTATGGACAGAGAAATGAAAATTACAGATTCAATTGATCGACTCGGTTTGGTGCTTTTTTTCTTTTGGATTCCGACCGTTATTTCGAAGTTGTCTCTTGAAGTTTATGTTTTATACCGATGTTTCAATGTCATATTCAATATAAAAAAAAGTAAGGTCATGACTTTTCTTGTACCAATCGGAATAGGTTTATTGAAATTATTTATATTTAATAATGGGATTACATATAATTATTTTTATTTAAAGAAAAATAGTTTGGGCGGAAATATCATGCTCGTTTTGGAAATGATTATCGTATTTTCTTTTACATTAACTTTTTGTCTAAAAAAACGTGCAGACAATTAATAAGAAATTCATGAATAGGGTTGTTGAGTCCTATCATGTCCGATTTTTTCATGCCAGCGGAAAGAGCAGCAAAAGATGACAAATACACAATCTAAACAAAAATGGTCAACCGGTAAAGCTGGTTCACCTCATAGTGTGATATGAAAATACAACTTAAACTCGAGGGGTTTGGAGATGAACGTGGGAACCCTTCGAGGATAGAGTCTGATCAGACCCGTAGTTTGGTATGTAGGATTGAGCGAGTTGTAACCAGTCGGTTCTCTTCCCATTTAGGTGTTAATGCCACCGATTCAGTAATGTTTTAGGAGAAATCGTTAACAAACTTCGTTCCTTCATAGTATGGAATTACATGGTTCTATATCTTTTCGCATAGGTTTAATCACTGCATGTTCGTATTGTATAAATTGCAAGTGAACGGCCAAGTTTATCACTCCATCAATTACTTTCAATATCCAGCAATTCGCTTTAATTGATCAGTCGTTAATCGATCGATGAATTTGCTGAATTTCTCTTTTTCTTTTCCTTTTGCATTTTCCTTATTGAAATCAATAAGGGCTGTAATTACCGGAACTTGCCGATCTTCCGTTAACCTCGCTATTAGAAGCTTGGCTATGAAAGTTTTAAACCTTAGGTTATTCTCCTGCATAAATATAAAACATATTCCCCATTTTTATAACACAAATGTCATTTATAAGCGGTTCGCTAGTTCCCAGTGAGTATCATGCATAACCAATTTTAAGCGGATTATGCGTTTGATATGCTCCCCTTACGGTAGACAGGTGAAATAATAAAACCTACTACTGGAAGGGGAGCTTTTTCATGCTTAGACGACAATATTCTGCTTCAGAGAAACTCGCTATCCTTGAAGAAATTGAGAATGGTGAGATAGGTGTTAATGCTGTAGGCAATAAACACGGCATTAACACAGGGACCTTATGGAAATGGCAACGTCGTTATAAGGTCTACGGATATGAAGGTTTAGAGAGTCGTACTCATAATCGAAGTTACAGCGCTGAGCTTAAGATCCGAGCAGTGCAGGAGCACCTTGAGGGGAGATTGACTCCGTACCAGATCATCGATAAATACAAGATTGCTAGTAGAACGCAACTTTCGAATTGGATAAAGAAGTATAATAGTCATAGCAGCTTAAAAGCCTATAAAGGGGAAGCAAAAGCTATGACAAAGGGTCGCTCTACGACGTGGCAGGAACGGATCGATATCGTCCAACATTGCCTGGCAAATCAGCAGGACTACCATAAGACAGCGGGACAGTTTCAGGTCTCCTACCAGCAAGTGTACCAGTGGGTAAAAAAATTTGAAGATGGCGGTCAGGATGCGTTAAAGGATGGCCGAGGGAGAAAGAAAGCCCCTGAAGAGTTAACGGAGSCCGAGCAACAGAAACTCAATATGAAGAAGATGGAGCACGAAATTGAGCGGCTTCGGGCGGAGAATGCCTTTCTAAAAAAGTTACGGGAATTCCAAAGGAGGCGAAACTAAGCCAACAAGAGAACGTCTATCTTGCCATTCAAGGGCTTCGGGAAGAAGCGTTGTTCAGCGTTCAACTTCTGTGTGAAATAGCAGGTATTGCACGCTCAAGCTATTACAAGTGGCTAAATCACAAACCCAGTTCCCGTGAACAGGAGAACGCAGAGCTGACACAAGTCATGTTGTCCATTTACGAGAATGTTGAGCGCATCTTTGGCTATCGCCAATTAACGTTACATATGCGCARTCAGACGAATAAAACGATTAACCATAAGCGCGTCTACCGCCTGATGAGGGTACAGGGAATCCAGTCTGTTATCCGGAGGAAGAAAAAGAGATACCCGAACGCCACTCCACACCAGGTGGCGGAGAACTTGCTAAACCGAAAATTCCATGCCGATGCACCGAATGAAAAGTGGCTCACCGATGTTACGGAATTCAAGTGCGGCAATGGCCAGAAAGCGTACTTAAGCGCTATTCTTGACCTTCATGACAAATCCATCGTCTCCTATGTACTAGGGCGTTCTAATAATAATCCACTTGTATTTCAGACGTTGAAACTGGCCTTGAAAGCAGCTCCAGGAAGCAGACCCATGCTTCATAGCGACCGAGGCTTCCAATACACCTCCCTAGGCTTTAAGAAGCTCTTGGATGACAACAAAATGATCCAGAGTATGTCCCGTGTTGGGCGGTGCATCGATAACGGTCCAATGGAGTCTTTCTGGGGGACCCTCAAATGCGAGAAGTATTATTTACACACGTACGATACCTATGAGGACCTCAAGAGGGACATTGAGGCCTATATCCGTTTTTACAACCACGAACGATTACAAGCAAAATTAAACGGCCTCAGTCCAATGGATTACAGGACCAAGACCGCCTAACTATTTTTATTATTTGTACTGTCTACTTGACGGGGTGCAGTTCACC